>CANQFG010000084.1 GCA_947598395.1 uncultured Bacilli bacterium | reverse complement strand
AAATAGCATATTAATTTATCGTCATTATTCGTATTTTTATAAAAACCGACAACTAAGAAGTCATCACTTACCATTTCCTTAGTTTTCTTATTTAAATAAGTAATCGTTATGGGTTTATTTAAAAGAATTTCTCTATTGATGAGCTTACGATTCTTTTCTAAGTAATCGATATCTTTATTTTGAGCATGCTCTAAAGGACAGACAATTTCTTTAGTATTACTTTGAAATTTATTACCTAAGATAATATCGGGTATAGAATTAGGATTATTGGCATATAAAATTACATCACCATTATATTTTTTATTTTGATATTCTAAAGAATTTCCCGTAAGACCATAGGCATATATAGGGGTAATATTTACAATATATTTCGTATTATAAAGGGTATTTAATATATAACTTTCATCAAGTTTATTATCGATACTTATCTCTAATAAGCGAAAATTACGAGCATTATTTACTTGATATAACAAATTATTTAAAGATGATATATAAGATGCCGTCAAGATAATAATGAGTAAAATAAGGGTAAATATTATAATCGTCTTTCTCTTAGAAGCTACGCGAAATAAATGAAAGGCATTGATCTTAAAACCATTCGGATTATAACTCATATAAATACCCATCCTCTAATTCTAAATTTCTATGGGCAAAATCATAAGCTAAGTCATTATTGCTAACATATATGACCATCTTTCCATCTTCAGCTAATTCGCGAAAATGTTTTAAAAGGGCAACTTGATTTTCATGGGTAAAGAATCCTAAAATATCATCGATTAATAGAATATCGGGATTGGTTATTAATGCTCGTAAAAGGCATACTTTATATTGTTCAGTTAAAGATAATTCACTGGGAAAAAAGCCATCTTTATTTTCCAATTTAAATTTTTTTAAATAATAATCCAATTTTTCCTCATATTTAGCATTGCGGATATAGGTCTTTAAGAGAATATTTTCTCTGACCGTCAAGTGTTCATTTAAAACGGGAATTTGGCTTACAAAGCTGATGTGGCGGGAGCGAAGATAAGTTTTACTTATTTCGGGTAAATAGGTCGTATCTTTATCATTAAAATATAAGTTACCGGCAGTGACATCACATAGTAAACAGATGAGTTCTAATATCGTCGATTTACCGGATTGTTCCGTACCATTGATAAAGTAAAATGTCGAACTTTCAAAGGTATAATTTATCTTCTTTAAAACGACATTATATGCTTCATCTTTTTCATACATCACGGCCAAATTTTTAAACCTAATCTCCATAAAAACACTCCTAAAAAGTCAAAAAAAGGAGAAATATCTTCTCCCTGGGAATATAATATTTCTTGTTTAATTCTCTCGCAAATTTGCCTATAAAGCAATATATACGCCAGCCATTTGATCAAAATATCCATCGTATGATGAAGGATATAATAATACTGATCCGTATCCACCAGCAGATATTTCGAAGTTCATAGCTTTATCCGATGATATCGATTTTACAGCATGTTGATAAGTTCCATAAACTCTTCCTTTTGGTTCAACGTTAACAGTTAAAGCAATCGTATTTATAGTTTCGTTTGATGGTAACTTAAATGAAACTCCCATACCATTATCAAATCCCTTAGATGACTTATGACCATACGTGTTATCATCAGTGGATAAACTCGCAGCAAAATTTGCATTAGTAAAATTCGTATTAGCTAATCTAATACCTACGACGTCATAGCTCCGAACTTTAGGCAAAATTTTCCAAGTATTGGCCGTTATTACTCTACAATAAGTAGTTTGACATACGCTTGCGATGGCAACTCTTTTTCCATTTGTCTCATAATAAGTTGCATTTGGATTAACATCAGAGTCGGAGGCTTTATCTTCTTCAATAGCTATTTTTGTATTATCTGGTGTCATTTTATCTACCATGTAAAGTTTGTATTGGTCAGTAGTTAAATTTGCAACATTTTCTTCATATATCATTTGTGTCATAATTTTATATTGAAATTCAGTGAATTGCAATCCATTATTATTGATATAATAAATTTCTTCAGCAAAAACATTGCTACAAGCAAATAATAAACAAGTTAATACTAATCCCAAAATTACTTTTTTCATTTTTACTTCTTTACTTCCTTTCCTATCTAAAAATATATATTACTATGGTTTATTTTTAAAGGACTTTATAAGTCCATATTAATTTTTTAATTTTTTATAAACATTATTATTAATCAAATTTATAATATCTTGATATTTTTTACAATTTCCGATAATGCATTTATCATTTTCAAAATCATAAAATATTTTATTTTCATCAGCAATAATTTCTAATTGACTATTATCTAAATGATAATATATAAGTGCATCATTATTGGCTATATCTATATACATTGTAAAGATCTTAGGCATGTACAAAAATGAAGTTTTTTTAGATTTTAAATAATATTTGTAATTTCCTGCTTCAGTCAATTTAAAATTTTCTTTTATAAACATTGGCACTTCAAAGTTCTTATCATTTTTTATATGTTCAACATCCAATACCGTTGGAACGTAAAGTGCATTTTTATAATCTAATAATGTAGTTAACTTTATTGTCTTTGTCTCTTTACTTAAAAAAATATCAACATATAAATTATTAACAATATTTTTTATAGACTTCTTATTAAATATTTCATCATAATTAATTAAATCAACATAAACATTATCTAAATCATCAGTAATAATTAATGGGCG
>CANQFG010000083.1 GCA_947598395.1 uncultured Bacilli bacterium | reverse complement strand
TTCCAAGGTATTGCTTTTTCAATCTCTATATTTTGCATAACTTTACATCTCCTCTTTAATAATACAAATTACTATTTATCTCACTAAATATTATATCATTTATTTAAAATATCTTTTATTTTTCTTAAACAAGGTTTTATATATTTTGTCGCCTAAATGTCGCCTAGACAAAATCTCATATTGCAAAAGCCCTTTAAAACAAACAAAAATGAGAGCTTTCGCTCTCTTCAGGGGGTTTGATAGAGCGCTCTCACGCTTAGATAGTAAGAGCGTCCTAGCGTGATATTCACGCTAGTATAATTATAGCAAACTATTTATAAAAGTCAAGTTAATCTAAATCGGCAATCTTTTGCATTATTTCTTTAAATTTTATCGCCTCTAAATACTCAGTAGCACCATCAAGCTTTAAAAATTCTTCACAATCTTCTTTTGCTTTAACTAATATTTGATAATCCTTTTTGATATTAGCTAGTTTAAAAATCATTTCGCCACTTTGTTCAAGACCGAAAAGATCACCACTACCACGTAATTCAAAATCTTTTTCACTAATTGTAAATCCATCCTGATATTCAGTTAATATTTTAAGTCTTTCAGTCTCACGATTACTAATTAAAATACAATAAGAATCTAAATCGTTACGACCTACTCTACCTCTTAACTGGTGAATAGTTGAAAGCCCAAAACGATAACTATCAAAGATGACCATCATTGTCGCGTTTTTAACATCTATACCAACTTCAATAACAGTCGTACTAATTAAAATTTGAATCTCATTATTTTTAAACGAGGTCATAATTTTATCTTTTTCACTACTACTTAGTTTACCATGTAAAGTCCCAACTTTATAAAATTTGCCAAAAGCTTTTTGCATTTTTTCAGTTAACTTCATAACATCTTCTTGATTAGTTTTATCACTTTCTTCAATTAAAGGCGCGATTACATATATTTGATGATGGGCTTTTAGTTGTTCTAACATCATCGCTAAAACATCTTTTATATCACTTTCACTTTTTAAGATAGTCGTTATTTTCTTACGACCTGAAGGAAGCGTTTTTATATTAGAAATATCCATATCCCCATAAATGGTAAGAGCATAAGTACGAGGAATCGGTGTCGCACTCATCGCTAGCATATCTGGAGCTTTGCCTTTGCCTTTTAAAGTGGTTCTTTGATTAACACCAAAACGATGTTGCTCATCAGTGATAACAAGCCCTAAATTTTTATATTCAACTTGTTTTTGAAAGAGTGTATGTGTTCCAACCAAAACATCGATTTGACCAGTCTTTAAATTTTCTAAAATTGCTTTTTTTTCTTGAGCTTTCATTTTCCCAGTTAAACAAGCTATTTTAATATCATAATTTTTAAAAATTTGTTTTAAATTTTCATAATGTTGTAAAGCTAGTATTTCAGTTGGAGCCATGAAAGCGGTCTGATAGCCACTTAAATAGTTAAAATATGTCGCAAAAAAAGCTACAATAGTTTTACCACTACCAACATCACCTTGTAAAAGTCGATTCATCCGTTTTGGCGAATTTAAATCGTTTAAAATTTCCGTAATACATTTTAATTGATCTAAAGTAAGCGTAAACGGTAAAGTTTTCGCAAGCGAATCGATATTATCACGGGAAATATTTCTAGCAATCCCATCATCTTTTTCTTTTTGATTTTTTAAATATTGCATCTTTAACATGAAAAGAAAAAATTCTTCATATTTTAGTCTTAAAATAGCCTGCTTTAAAGTTTTTTCATCGTTAGGTTGGTGAATTACTTTAATCGCCATATCTTTGGAAACGAAGTGATATTTAGATGCAAGCTCTTTTGGAATATAATCAGTTAAAGCGATATCTAAGAAAATAACACTATTAATATATTTTTGAAAGCTTTTATTACTTAGACCATACGTTAAATGATAAACAGGCTCAATCAAAGGTTTTTCTGGTAATTTATAAAATCTAATGTCGTTAGCCACTAGCAAGTTATGTTTTAAATCATATTTACCGATTAAAGTCACATAATCATTTAAAACAAAATTGCTTTTTAAAAATCCTCGGTTATAGATTACGACATTTATAAGTAAACTATCGCTTTCGATTTGAAAAGTCATCTTATCCATGCGCCTACCATAAAAATATAGTCTTGGAATACTCTTAACTCTTCCATCGATGACAATATTTTCATCTTGTTTAGCACTATTAAGATCACTTTTCTTTAAAACATTATAACGAAACGGAAAATAAGTGAGTAAATCACTTGTTTCATATATATTTAATTTATGAAGTAAGCTTGTGGCCTTAGGTCCAATTCCTTTGATATCTTCAATCTGCATTTTATCACCATCTATATTAAGTATAGAGAACTTTTGTTTGGCAGTCAAGTTTTTTTATTTTTTTTGAAAAAAAGGCTTGACAAATTGGCAATAAACAGTTAGTATATACAGTACCAATTCGAATTAGGCGAATTGGAGCTAGTATCACACTAGCCAACCCCTTTTTATTCTTTTATAGAGCGGTTTCTCAGGGGGGACCGTTCTTTTTTTATTCAAAAAAAATTAAAGCCTAAGCTTTAACTTTCTTTAACTAGCGATTTATAATAATCATATCTTCTAATCGCTTCTTTTTTATTTTCATCCAATAATTTTTGAGCTTCTTTGGGATTTATTTTATATAGCATCGAATACCTTGTCTGATTATTTAAAAATTCGTCATATAAATTAAAATCAACTTTTTTACTATCAAGATTAAAGGTCTCAGTTAAAGGATTATAGCGGAAGATTGGAAAATAACCACATTCGCTAGCTAATTTTTCCATATTGACGCTATTTTCTAA
>CANQFG010000082.1 GCA_947598395.1 uncultured Bacilli bacterium | reverse complement strand
ATCCAATGTATTATAACATTAGCAGGATTTTCAGGATTAGAATATTTTGCTAAGTCAGTTAATGATATATAGTCGGTATCACCAATTCTTAAAATACCTATTTTGTTGTTATTAACATTTATTTCTGTTTTAATTAACTCTTTTTTCATATTTCCCCCCTTAATTACTAAAATCATTCTATCATAAATTACCCAATATTAAAACTCGAACTTATTAAATATTTTAAAAAGTCCGAGTTTGGTATCAATCTGGTGCAAGAAAGGAGACTTGAACTCCCACAATCTAATGATTACTACCCCCTCAAAGTAGCGCGTCTACCTATTCCGCCATTCTTGCAAGCACAATAACAATATATCAAATTTTTGCCAAAATATTAACTATTTTTTTAATATTTTTTAAACTTTTTCAATATTCGTAGACATAATCGATACCTAATTCTTGTAATTTATAGTATTTTTGGAGAATTAGTCCTCCTTCTTTGATATTATCATCGGGATATTTAGCCATAAGTGGGATAGCAAAATTTTTAAGCTTAAGAGGTTCTAAATCATAGCCAACTATTTCAAAAGCATAATTATTATAAGCATCTAATAAATATTCGGAATTATGATCTTTTAAGATAACGACTACATGATTGGCAGTAAGGGGTGTGGCCCGATGCCAAGTATCGGTTTCATCAATTTTGACATATAATAAACTTACATTAAAACCCAACATTTGCATGACATCATTGACAAATGAATTTATATGGCGACAGCAGCCAATTCCATACATAACTTGAACTCCATCCATCATATAAGGCAAATTCAAATAATCAAATGATGATAAATATTTCATATTGCCATTAAGGCTAAAATGACCCTCTTTTAGCAATTTAACGATTATGGCATAGCAATCTAAACTACTCTTTATATCCGTATTCTGAAAATCACTTTTTAAAGATTGCAAAAAATTGTGATAACTATTTTGAATTATTGCTCGATCATTTTCCGTAAAATTAAGCATTGCGACATCACCTTTTTTCTTTAATTACTCAACGAATCATTTTGGATAAAGTTAATCGTTTCTTGAAGTGCCAAATTCATGGTTTTTTCATCATGAAATCCATGGTCGCCATTTTGAATTAGTATCAATTTTGAATTTCTACATCTTTTCGAAATCTTGACCGATGATTTATAATTTACATATTGATCTTTAGTTCCATGAATAAATAATTTGGGAACATCCCATTTGAATAACTTTTTATAGGCCACATACTTTCTTTCATCGACAAAATAATTATAACTTAATTTTTTCCCTTTTTCGATTTCGTAATAGCCCTTTTTCTCCGCAATTTTTTCCTTTTTTGAAGGCAAGTTAAAGATCCTTCTATAATAATTTAAGGCTCCATACCAAAGAATTATCTTTTCAATATTAAATTTTTTATAATCGACAAGGGAAACGATTCGAGCTCCCATGCTACAGCCAATTAATATAAAATCTTTAAAATTAAAATCTTTTTGCAATTCTAATAAAGTATCATTTAGATTGGCAACCATATTTGTTACGGTATAATCAGATATATCTCCTTCCGATTCACCACAGGCAATAAAATCAAACCTAAAATTATTTATGTTAGCTTGCGATAAGGCATTAGCTAATAAAAGGGTCGAATTAGAATCTTTATGACTAGTTCGTGCATGGCAAATGACGACAATTTTTTTAGTATCATTTACTTGATTTAATACTCCACATAACTTTGTTTTACCAGAAAAATAAAATATTTTTTTATCTTTCATTTTGCACCTCACTTTTACTAACTTATTTTCAGATTTTAACATATAATATTTAGTAGACGATTTTGACATTATCTTTTGATTGTGTTATATTGTCATTAGTAAATGACCGAATTAAAGCGGTGCTAGTTTTATCTAGTTTATCGTTGTCGGCCATTTTTTTATACTCATTTGTTGTTTTTATATCAGTAACATCATACAAGGTTTTTTGGTTTCCATTTATACCTATATTTAATTTTCCAATATATTCATTATTTCCAACTTTAAATTTTGCATAGTAATAATCCCAGCCGTCTTTAGCAAAAGTATGACTTTTGTGGTCTACATTATCAGGTATTGGACTTTCATTTATTTTTTTAGAAACACTTATTAAATTATCTAATTCAGTTGATAATCTATATTTTGATGATTTTGCATTTCTTTTTAAATTACTATTAGGATTTGTATATTCACTAGAAGTTTTGCTATTAACATTAATTTTTTCCCCAGCTAATTTTATTCCGTTATTTGAAAAATTTTCCATAATAACCATTTTGGCCATTTGTCTTTGTTCTTTTAAACTTAAATTATCAAATAATTCTTGATTAATGTCGATATTTACAAAATTATTACCATTGCTATCTTGTTGAATACTGAATGAAACATTATTGCTCAAATTATTAACTGCTTGTTCTTTCGTAGTATTTCTATAAACTGTTTCCCATTTATTCTTTAAATCTTTAATAAACAATACTTCGTTAGAATTACCAGTTATTTTATTTGCTAACGATATAATTGAATTATGTATCTTTTTAAACATATTTATTTCTTTCACATATGTTCACATCTATCAAATGAAGTAAGAAAGCAAATTGCAAAAGTTACCTATAAAGACATTTGAAATATAAAATCGGAGTAATTTTGAGAGTAAAAATTTAAAAAAGCCCGATATTATAGGGCCTAAATATCAATAAATGGTGCCCTAAAGGAAGAAGTACAACAACTTTTTAATAAAACATTACTCGAACGCTTGTTTTTATATGTAATAAATAGTATACTTTTTATAGGGAATATCAGTTGTTGAGTGTCTACCTCCAATCTTTATAGAAAGGAGGTTTGATAAAAATGAAAACTAAGACTTTT
>CANQFG010000081.1 GCA_947598395.1 uncultured Bacilli bacterium | reverse complement strand
TAGATAATCCAAATTTTACTTACTATTATTTAAATAAAATTGTAAGTTTAGATGATTTATTAAAATATAAAGAGTACTTAAAAGGAAAACAATATGCCTATTTTGTTAATGATAAAGATTTAAAAGATTTAGCCCTTAAAGTTGGCCAAGATGATTTTTTGGACTTATTAGATGATTTTAAAAATTTATTAAAGGAAGAAAGTTACGCTCTTAAAGTTATCGGTGATAATTATGTTTTTGATGGTGATGTTAAAAGATCATTTAAATATGCTGTTAAAGATTTACTACATAATTTGACTGAAGAAGAACGGCAAAAATGGGTTAAAAAATTAAATTTTCATTATGTTGATAGTCCTACCATTGAAGATTTAAAAGATCCTGATTGTTTTATTGGTTGGAATTATGAACAATATGCCAAATTAGGTATTGCTAATATTATTAAATTAGAAGAAGAAACTCATGTGTTTTCTTTAAATGATATTAGTATTTTGAATATTAAATGTCATAGTGTAAAAAAAGTTTTATCTTATGAAGAATTTATTGAAGCGTTTTTAGATAGTGTTAACTATGAAAATTTAGAAGGTTCTTTTAAAGAAAAATATGCTAAATTTTATTTACCTGATAACACTCCAGATGATATTAAAGAGAAATTTTATAATCATGAATTTACGCCGCAAGATTTTATTTTGCACCCTGAATTATTAGAATATTTTGCTAATACAGATTTAATGGCTGGTTTAGGGATGACTTGGTTAAGTAAATATAATCCGGATTTAAGTCTAGAATCCAAAAATAAAAAATATATCGAAATCGCGAAAATCTTTAGCGCTATTAGTGATTACAGTTCGCAAGAAATTATTAAAGATTATGTTGCCAAAAATCCATCCATATTAGATGATCAAAGTAAATTTGAAAAATATGTTAAGATTATTCTAAAAGTTAAAAAATCTAATTCTTTGGAAATGCTTACCTTTAGTGATGAAATATTATCTTTTATTTTTTCCGCAAATAATCCAGAAGAAACTTATCTTAAAATTGAAGATATATTTATGAAAAATAATTTACCAATGATTGCTAAGATATATAATGTTTTTGAATTAATGCATCCTAATTGTGATTTTAAAACTTTTACGAGCAAAGTTTATTCGCCAACTTTAATTGCTGAGAGTGAAGAACACCGTAACATTATTATTTTTACCGATTTATTAAAGGCCGCTTTAGGGTCTAATAATCGTTCTTTAAGAGAATATATTGAAAATATTGAGGTAGGTAATGAACTATTTACTTCTTTGCAAACGCAAAAAACTTCTTATGATAAATTAACGGAAGAAGAAAGAGATATTTTAGAAACTTTTAAAGCGCATTTAAATGCTTTATATAATTCCACTAAAGAAGGAATGGAGAGACCTTATAAATTAACTCATGATTTAAAAAAAGATTTAGAGACTCTATCCTCTTTATTTAAAGTAACAAAAAGGTATGATTTACCTGATAGAATAGTCCGTTCTTTTGCCTCTAAAGCAGGCATAAAATCTTTTGACCAATTAAAAAGTTATTTTGAAGACATTATTGAAATTTCAGATAAGCGAAATAGAGAAGCATCTTCTCACGAGTTTAAGTTAGAAGAAGGTGACTTTATTAAAGGAATAGCGGATGATTGGAATACCGGAAGAGAAGCAATTACTTTCTTAAATAATATTTTTCAAAATGGTTCTTTATCTAAAGAATTTTTAGGGGTTAATGCTGATAGTGATTTAACCCCTCTTGATACTGATTGTTCCATTATTCAAAGTCCTAAAGACAATATGCAAACAACATTAAGTTCTTTAGCAGCCTCTTATTATGGAAAATTTTGGTTTGTTTTAAAAAATAGAGATAATCGCTTTACAATTACAGCTGGTAATCCGAATGAAAAAAGGCCAATTTCTGAGCCTGGTGATTTTTCGAAATTAGAGGCCTTTTATACAGGACCTAATGGACTTAATCATTATGGTATTAGAACAGGATTTGCCTCTAGTGATATTGATTTTATTTTAGCGAAAGAAAAAGACTTTCGTATCGGTCTAGAAATCGCTAAAAATGGTTTTTATATTCCGGTTGTAGATTTACAAACGGAAAAAGTTATTTTTACACCGCGTGATTTTGATGAGTTAAGAAGTAAAATGGCGGGACTCAAACATTATCAAGCGGGTGATTATGTCTTTTCTTCCGAACTAGATAAAGAAGCAGAATTACTAGATAAAGATAGTAAAGATAAAATGATGCAAATGAATTTACTTAATCTTAAAGATGTTGAATTAAAAAGAAAAGCCATCATTATTACTCTATCTAAAGCCTTAGAAAAATTTGGTTTAAAAATAACTACTACGCATCAAAAAGATTTATCATCCGGAATAGTTGAATTAATAGATACGGGTTCTACGGGAAGAGGAACGAATGTCTATGGGGATGGAGACTTTGATTTTATGATGAAATTTGATCAAAGCATTATGGAAAATCTTGATCTTCTAGAAGAAATAAAAGGTGCTTTAAAAGAGGTTTTACCACATCATAATACTGATAAACCCGATATGAATAAGGGTAATTTTAGATTTGAGAATGTAAATATATCTGGCCTTGAAATGCCAGTTCATGTCGATATCAGTTTTTCTACTAGAACCGATAAAATATCTTATTCAACAGATGAGGCCTTAAAAGAAAGATTTGCCAATATTAGAAAAGTAAGTGAAGAAAAATATAATTTAATTGTAAAAAATATTATTGAGGCTAAATCAATTTTAAAAGAAAATCATGCTTATAAAAAAGGTGAAGCAAGAAATGGAGGCGATGGTGGCCTTGGTGGTGTTGGTGTTGAAAATTGGATTTTACAAAATGGTGGTTCTTTAGAAACAGCCGCCAAGGAATTTTTAAGTGTCGCAGAAAAATGTCAAGATTTTTCAGAATTCTGTGAGAAATATCAAATATGGGATTTTGGAGA
>CANQFG010000080.1 GCA_947598395.1 uncultured Bacilli bacterium | reverse complement strand
TTTGGCCTCGATGAATGTGCAACTCCAAGGGATAAGATGTGTTTGAAGATCAAAGTCCTTCTTTCCCTTCTGTGGAGCAATGCTACTTTTTTCGATTTTCAAAATCCTTATCAATATTTAGCAAAGAAAATAAAGTTTTATCAACAAGAACTCGGTACATTTAATTTGGGATATTCCCAAATCTTAGATGGTGAAGTATTTATCGCGCTTCAAAAAGATCTCATTAATTTTGAAACCCCTATAAAATTAGAGATGTCCCTAGTAAATGGTGAAGAAAGATTTTATTTTCCAACAGTTAATTTGGGAATTGCTGATGGCATAGTCGAAATTTATAGTTTAAAAAATCGGCATAACAATCGGGGACCTTTGGCTAAAAAAGTCAATCGCCTTCTCTATAAAGTAAATGAAAATTTTAATGAAAAGGAAGATTATCTTTATTATGGCATTGGTCCTTTAAAGGATATTACTCCGAGTTTTGCCGTCATGAGCGACGTTCTCCTTGCTTTTTTAGGAAAATTAGGCTATAACCAAATTAAAATAATTAGCTTTTTACCAGAACGATGGAATGCCAAAGAAATTATGTATGCTCTTTTTAAAAAATATCATAAAGATATAAATGAGCAACTCGATCATGATGCTATTCAAGAAAATATTACCAATAAGTTCTTGCGCTATTTTATAAGAGAAGCTAATTTAAGGGAAAATATTAATATTAGTCAATTGCCAAATGATATAACTGATGCTTTAGAGATTACTATTGATGATTTTCAAATGATTGATAATAAATTACTCGATGAATTAAATATTTTATTGGACAAATTAAATAAGACGAATGGACTATTGTAGTAGTCTATTTTTTTTACTTTGCATACTATACATTAGAAAGGAAATGTATTTATGAATCCAAGATGTATAGAAAATGAAATGCCTAAAGCTGATTATGGCATGGGTATGGATATGATGGGAGCTCAACCAAGTTGCTCAAGTGTTTGTCCACCAGTATATGAGTGTCCAACAGAAAGAGTTTGTCAAAGAGTAATCGTTCATGAAGTTCCTCATGTAGTTCCAATAAATACAAAGATAATTAACCATCACGTTTATCGTCATACATATACGCCATGTTATACAACTTCTGAGTGTGATACATGTGAAAACGTCTATGATCCATGTGGTGGCAAAAATTTCTAACAATAACATAAATTTAAAGCACCGATGTTCGGTGTTTTTTGATGTTGAAAAAATGCAACTGGGGGGGGTGCAATACAATAGAGAAAATGGAAAATAGGAGCAGAGATCGACATGAAAAAAGGGATAATAGTAGCATTAATATTAATGAGTATAGGATTTGCAGCTGTAACGGCAACCTTAACGATAAATGGAACAATAAATCTTGGCTTTAATAAAAATGATTATGACATCTATTTTTCACGTGCCATTGTCAATGGTGAAATAAAATCAAAAGAGTTAATCAATGAAACAAAAAAAGAGATAACTTTTACAACTAATGAGCTAAAGACGATAGGCGAACAATATATCTTAAAATATGAAGTAACAAATAACTCTCGTCAATATGATGCGGAAGTAACAGTTAATTGTGAACCAGCTGATGCGGAAGCTGCTAATGAATATTTAAAATCTGAAAATAGTATGAGTAATAAAATAATTAAAGCCCAAAGTCGTGAAGAGGGAACTTTGACAATCACTTTAAAGAAAGCGGCAATAGAACAACAAAGTTTTGAATATACTTGTACGATAACAGCAAATGCCACAGAAAGAGATGATGCAGAAGAGGAGTACTTAACCCAAAATACATGTGATATTATACCAACACCAAATTTGGGAAGTGATGGAAAATTAATACCAGTAGAGATACGAAATGATGGTGAAGTACGCGTAGTCAGAACGACGGATAGTAGTTGGTATAATTATTGTGAGAAGAGATGGGCCAATGCGGTTATCCTAAATGATGGAGTAGAAACTGAATATAATCCGGGAGATACAATACCTGAAAGTGATATCGAATCGATGTTTGTGTGGATACCAAAGTATAAATATAAACTATGGAATGTTGAAACGGATAAAGATACAACTGGAAAACATACTATCGAGATCATATTTGATACAGAAAATACAACTGAAGATCCAGGTAAATCATGTGAAACGCCGATGACTAGTGGGAATAAAGGCTCATGTGCAGATGAAGAATATATGACACATCCGGCGTTTACCAGTTTTGGAGTCAATGGCTTTTGGGTGGGCAAATTTGAAACGGGATATCGTGAAGCAAACGATAAAGCTAGTGCTCAACAAAATAATAATGAACCACGTCATATAATCATAAAACCAAATGCCTATTCATGGCGAAGCTTAACATTAAAAAATATGTTTGAAGCAGCATATAATTATGATAGTTCGGAAAATCGTGATTTAGATTCACATATGATGAAGAATACGGAGTGGGGAGCAGTAGCTTATCTTTCACATTCTAAATATGGAATAGACAAAGAAGTTCGAATAAACAATAATAATGCAATGAAAACAGGATATGCTGCGCTTCCAAATACTGACCAATCAAATTATCCTGGTGCATCAGGAGATGGTTCAAATTTTAATACAGCATGGAATACGGAAAATGGTTTCACTGCCAGTACAACAGGAAATATAACAGGAGTATATGATATGAGTGGAGGAGCCTGGGAATATATGGCTGCTTATGTAGAAGGAAAGCTAAACAATAGTGGATTTCAAGACGAAGATTTAGGAAAATTAGATCCAAAATTTATTGATGAATATGATAAAGAGAGTACAGTAAATTCATATAAAAATATGATTTTGGGAGATGCTACAGGGGAAATGGGACCATTTAATAAAAACGATGAGTATAAAGATAATGTTTCGAGATATAACAATAGTTGGTATGTCGATTTTTCCGATTTTGTTGACGTGACAGATTCTTGGTTCCGTCGAGGTGGTAATTATAGTTATGGAGCCTTAGCCGGGCAGTTTTCTTTTGCTAGGCGCGCTGGTGCAGTCGATGGGACCTATGGCTTCCGCATTGTTCTAGCTCCATCTAATTAACAGTATTTAATCAGAAATTAATCAGTAAATGCTCTTTACTTTTTAAATAGTATCTTTATAATATG
>CANQFG010000079.1 GCA_947598395.1 uncultured Bacilli bacterium | reverse complement strand
ATCATCTAAAAATGTTATACTTATATAAATGAGAATATATGAGGAATGATTATTATGCATTATAAACAAGATCTTGCTGAACTTTTTAAACAATTGGAAACTGATGAAAAAGGCTTAACTTTAAAAGAGGCTAATAACCGTATTTTAAAATATGGTTTAAATGAATTACCTAAAAAGAAAAAGGATAGTATTGTAAAAATATTCTTTTCGGAATTTAAAGATCCGATTGTTATTATATTGCTCTTTGCTGCTTTTGCTTCGTTTATTGTCGGCGAGATAATCGATGCTGTGGCAATAATTATTATCATTTTAGTTGATATTATTATTGGAACTATTGAAGAAAATAAGGCCAATAATACGGCTGCATCTTTAGAGAATTTAGTTCGCGTTAAAAATCATGTCTTGCGCGATGGTGAAGTAGTTGCCCTCGATTCGACCAAAATAACACTTGGCGATATCGTCTTACTTGAATCGGGCAGCAAAATAAGTGCCGATATGCGCATCATTGAAGCTCATAATTTAACTGTTGATGAATCTATTTTAACGGGTGAAAGTTTAACTGTGGCTAAAAATAATGCAACTATTGATAATGATAGTGTACCCATCTCTTTACAAACTAATATGCTCTTTGCGGGAACTAATGTCGTCACGGGCCGTGCCAAAGCACTAGTTGTTGGAATTGGTTTAAAGACCGAAATTGGTCATATTGCCGACACACTTAATAATACGATCGAGGAAAAATCACCACTTACGATTCGCGTCGAAAAATTTTCTAAACAAATAAGTCTTATCATATTAATAATTGCCCTTATCGTCATGGGTTTATTGATTTCCAAAAATATGCCCTTTCATCAAATCTTTTTAGCGGTCATTGCCTTATCGGTATCGGCGATGCCCGAAGGATTGCCCCTTGCCTTGACGATGGCTTTGACGATTGCTTCCAATAAAATGGCTAAAGAAAATGTCATCGTAAGAAAATTAAATTCGGTCGAATCATTGGGAAGTTGTACGGTTATCGCTAGCGATAAGACGGGAACTTTGACAGTTAATGAGCAAACGGCCAAAAAAATCTTATTGCCCGATAATACCAGTTATGATATAACGGGTTCGGGATATTTTGAAAAGGGCGAAGTGATCGGCGATCATCTCGATTATGCTAAGGAATTAGCTTTTTATGGCGTCCTCAATAATGAAGCGGAGATAAAGGCCAATAAAGTCTTAGGAGATTCCATCGATATTGCCTTCTTGGTATTGGGTAAAAAATTAAATATAGAGACTGATAATATTAAAATAATCGATCGCATTCCTTATGAATCCGACAATAAATACTCAGCGGTATTTTACGAAAAAGATGGCGAGACATATTGTACGATTAAAGGATCATTAGAAAAAGTTAGCAGCTTTTGTGAAAGAATTAATTTAATCGATAAGAAACTAGATACAAATATCCTCGAACGTCAAAATGAAAAATTAGCAGGAGAAGGATATCGGGTTATTGCCCTTGCCAATGGCAAAGTTAAGAAAAAGGATAATTATACGGAAGAAGATATTAAAAAATTGACATTTATGGGCTTTGTCGGCTTTATCGATCCGACCCGCAAAGAAGTGGTGCCAGCCATTGCCGAATGCGTCAGTGCGGGTATCAAGGTATTGATGATTACGGGGGACCATCCTTTGACGGCTTATAAGATTGCCCAAGAGTTAAATTTGACGCAGGATTATAATGAAGTTACGACGGGCGAAGAAGTAGCAGCTAATTTGGATAAGGGAATAGAAACTTTTGATGCCTTTGTTAAGACTAAAAAAGTATTTACGCGCGTAACACCTTTACAAAAATTAGCCATTGTCGATTCTTTGAAACGCAGTGGAGAATTCATTGCCGTAACGGGTGATGGCGTCAACGATGCTCCCGCTTTAAAGAGCGCCAATATTGGCATCGCCATGGGTAGTGGAACGGATATTGCCCGTGAGACAGCTAATATGATCATCATGGATGATAACTTTAACTCCATTGTCTCGGGTATTCGCGAAGGTCGCATTGCCTATGCCAATATTCGTAAAATTATCTTCTTTTTGATCTCCTGTGGCTTGGCCGAAGTGTTATTCTTTTGCCTATCGATATTTGCCAACATGGATATGCCTTTAGTAGCCTTACAACTTCTATGGCTCAACGTTGTAACCGATGGCATTCAAGATATATCATTATCATTCGAAAAAGGCGAAAAGAATATCATGCATTTAAAACCTCGTAATCCTCAAGAGCCATTATTCGATAAAGCTCTTCTAAAAAGAATTGCCTTTTCGGGACTCTGGATTGGCATCATGGTCTTCATTTTATGGTATTATCTCGTAAATATTATGAATATGGATCTACGTATTGCCCGTGGTTATGTCATGGCATCCATGGCCTTCATTCAAAATATCCATGTCCTTAACTGTCGAAGTGAAACGGAATCGACATTTACGATCTCCTTAAAATCCAATATTTTAGTTCTTTTTGGCATACTTGCCTCTATCGGTCTACAAATAATCGTCATGGAAAATAATTTCTTATCCTCGATATTGCAAACGACTTCAATTTCTTTCTGGCATATGATCTATCTCCTTATTTTCTCTTTATCGATATTAGTAATTATGGAAATATATAAATTAATAAAAAAACTTATAAAAAATTAGATCTTTGCAATACTAATACTAGGTGATTTAGATGCAAAAGACCATTAAGATATCCGTAAATAATATAAAATATTTATATAGTCGTTATAATCAAAAAGCTATATCTAATGATTTAATTAACTATATTATCTATGTTGCTAATCACTTTAAAGCCCAAGATAAAATTAAGATCGTCTTCGAAATTCATTCATTAAATGATAAATTTAAAAGTGAATTACGCGAATCTTTAAAAAATAATTATTTGCATTTAAAACATGAATATCAGCGCAATAATTTACGGCAATTTATCTATTTACTCATCGGCATTGGTATCTTATGGATTGCCTTACTGATCCACAATAATGAATTATTTGAAGAAATATTCGTCATAAGTGGCTGGGTTCTCATTTGGAAAATGGTCGAAATTGAATTATTTATCGATACGGAAAATCGGCGACGAAGACATATCTTAAAACGTTTATTATCTTCAGAAATAGTTGTCAAAAATAAAATAGATGATGATATTTTATAAAGTTCACGCGTTGAACTTTTTTTGTTCTAAAGGATTTTATTTCTCATATGGTTTAGTAATGGAGGATATGATGAAGACGATCTCGATTTTAAATAATCTCATGAAGAAAAAAGTGACGATTATTTTTAATAAACTCGAAGAGAAAATGCCCAATTGTGAAATAATTAGTATCGATAAATCGATCATAAA
>CANQFG010000078.1 GCA_947598395.1 uncultured Bacilli bacterium | reverse complement strand
AAAAACAATATCTATTGAATGTCTTTGTTCAGTTGCATTTGTACTATTTAATCCATTAACATTGACATTCCATAATTGATATTTATATTTTGGTATCCAGACAAACATCGATTCAATATTGTCCATGTCAATTTGTTGATTGTCATTCGGTACTTGTACACCATCATTTAAGATGACTGCATTGGCCCACTTCTTCTCACAATAGTTATACCAAACAGGATTATTCTTACTTACCTTTGTTATTGTTCCATTATCACTTATTATTACTGGTATTAATTTTTTTTCATCTCCCAAATTAGGTGTTGCTACATTATTACATGAATCACTAGTGTTCTTATTTCTATATAAGTCATTTAAAGCATCACTTACCGTATCAACATCCCATGTTTCATCACTAGCATTAAATTCAATATCTTTGGCATTACATAAACTTATGGCTACGACACTTATCGTACTTAAAGATAGTCCTAATATAAAAGCTAATATTACTTTTTTCATGTTCATTTTGCTCCTATTTTTCTACTATCTTCAATGTATCGCACCCCCCCCCAGTTGCATTTTTTTAGGCACGAAATTATATTTTAGTATCAAAATGAAAGGACAAAATTAAGCTAATAAAGGATGACCGAAATGGATATACGTGATATAATAAATTTGAGGTGAAAACATATGGTCGACGTAATAATACCAGCATATAACGAAGAAGGTAATATTGAAGTTATCTATAAAGAATTAAGTAATACTTTAAAAGATCTTAAATATACCTTAATATTTATCGATGATGGATCAACGGATAAAACTTATGATCATCTCGTCGACTTATATGATAAAGATAAAAAGCACATTAAAGTAATTCGTTTTTCTCGGAATTTTGGCAAAGATGCCGCCATTTATGCCGGACTAAATCACGTCAAAGCCGAATACACATGCATCATCGATTCCGACATGCAACAAAATCCCAAATATATTTTAGATATGCTTAAATTTTTAGAAAAGAATACTGAATATGATCAAGTGGCGATGGTCAATGACTATAAAGAAGCTTCTAAATTTCAAAGATTGGCAAAGACGAGTTTTTATCGACTCTTAAATCGATTATCCGATCAAAAATTTGTTACTGGTGCGAGTGATTTTCGCGTATTGCGGAAATATGTCGTCAAGGCCATCCTCGAGATGAAGGAAAGTAATCGCTTTACGAAGGGCTTATTTTCATGGGTTGGTTTTAATACCTATTATATGACCTATAAAGTCGACAAGCGTCATTCCGGTGAATCAAAATTTAAATTCCGCAAACAAATATCCTATGGTATAGACGGCATTTTAAGTTTTTCTACTAAACCTTTAAAGATTGCTACTTTGATTGGAAGTATAATATCCCTAATTGCCTTTATCTATCTCATCCAAATAATTGGCGAGACATTACTATTTGGAAAAGAAGCTCCGGGATATGCTTCGATGATGTGCGTCATTTTAATGCTCGGAGGTATTGAAATTCTCGTTCTCGGAATTATCGGTGAATATATTGCCAAATCGTATATTGAAACTAAAAATCGGCCTATCTATTTAGAGAAGAATAGCTTAGGATTTGATGATGATATCCTATAAAAAAAAGAGTTACCAAGTCAGGTACTCTTTTTTTGTCAATCGCGATCTGTATAACGTAATATTAAATATAAAATTTCTAAACAGGCAGATAAAACGCCAGCGACATAAGTTAAGGCCGCACTTTTTAACACTTTTTGGACACCCTCTTCTTCATGGTTAGTCGCCAATTTATAATCCTTGATCTTGGCAAGAGCCCGCGCGGATGCATCAAATTCGACTGGCAATGTGACCAATTGGAAGGCAAGGCCCAAAAACGTCAAGGCAATAGCCAAATAGATAAAATCGAGAGCTTGTAGGAATAAGCCGATCAAAAGTAAGACATAGGCAATTTTGGTT
Source organism: uncultured Bacilli bacterium (assembly GCA_947598395.1). GTDB lineage: Bacteria > Bacillota_I > Bacilli_A > RF39 > UBA660 > CAG-582. Next base: position 1,610 of record CANQFG010000078.1, on the reverse strand, counting down.
CCAAAAGATACGATGGGAAAAATTTGACTCCGAAGGCGCATCCAAGAATATCCCTCTTTATCTTGAAGGGCATGACCACATTCATGAGCTGCCACAGCTAAGGCCGCAATGCTCGTACCATGATAGATATCCGTACTCAATTTAACTGTCTTTCGTTCGGCATCATAGCAATCCGTCAAGACGCCCGGAGCTTCGACAATATATAAATCATTTAGATCATTATTATCGAGGATTAACCGTGCGACATCATAACCCGTTTGACCTTTTTTATTCTCCACATTCTTATATTTTTTATACGTATTATTAATATTTATTGTCGATAAGATGGGAATTATTAACATTAAAAAGTATATGATTAGACATTCCATTGATTATTCTCCAATTACTTTATAAGTCGTACCTTCACGCGTATCGATAAGTTCGATGCCCTTGGCTAGAAGATCACTTCGAATCGAATCAGCTAAATCAAAATCGCGATTTTTCTTTGCTTCGGCCCGTTTGGCTATTAAAGAAAGAAGTTCGGCATCGTCGGCTAAAGATTCCGGTTCTTCAAGTAATTCCAGTGATAGTACTTTATCAAATTTGGCAATTAGTTCGCGCTTGGTATGGCCATTTATTTGTTCGTTTTTAATGACATCATAGAGGACGGATATGGCATTGGCCGTATTTAAATCATTGCTTAATTCGCCTTCAAAGCGGGCAAGTTCTTGTTGATAAGCGCCCTCATCTAAAACTCCCTCGTCCTTGATATTAGCAAGGCGATTTTTTAATTTTTTTAAAGTGGCCTCGGCTTGATTTAGAGCATCAAAGCTAAATATCAATTGCTTGCGGTAATGGCTATTTAGACACATGAAGCGAAAAGCTAAGGGGTTATATTCCTTGGAAATGAGCGAACTGATCGTTAAAAATTCGCCCTTTGATTTGCTCATCTTGCCCGACTCATCTAAAAGATGTTCATTGTGAAACCAATAATTGCACCATTTATGACCGAGGTAAGCCTCACTTTGGGCAATCTCATTCGTATGGTGCGGAAAGATATTATCGACACCACCGCCATGAATATCCAAATATTCGCCGAGATATTTTAACGATATGCCCGAGCATTCGATATGCCAACCGGGATATCCTTTTCCCCAAGGGGAATCCCATAATAATTCATGATTTTCAAATTTAGAAGTAGTAAACCAAAGGACAAAATCCGCTTGATTATGCTTGCGAGCATCCTCCTCGACGCCCTCGCGCGCCCCGATGACCATCTTATCTTCTTGGTGGTTCGTCAAGACATAATAATCGTCCAATTTGGAAATATCAAAATAGATATTGCCTCCACTTTGGTAGGCATATCCCTTATCCAAAAGGACTTTGATCATCTCGATATATTGAGGAATATTATCCGTAGCTTTAGAGACGATATCGGGCATCATGCAGTTGACCGCTTCATAATCCTTAAAGAAAGCCTTGGTATAAAAATCAGCAATCTCCAATGCCGATTTCTTTTCCCGCTTTTTAGCCACTTCCATCTTATCTTCACCGGAATCCGAATCACTCGTCAAATGGCCAACATCGGTGATATTCATCGCCCGCGTCACTTGATAACCTAAAAGCAATAA
>CANQFG010000077.1 GCA_947598395.1 uncultured Bacilli bacterium | reverse complement strand
ATTTGACCTGATCGATTTGCAAAAATAGGTGAAATATGCTATAATTTTATTCGTGTGGTGCATTATGCTAGTCATTACACTATTTGAAGGTAGGGCTAAAAATCTACCAATTGTACAAATGACACTTTTTCTTCTTGCTTCTTCGGCCCAAGTTGGGGTGAGAGGGGAATTTAAAATTTTAGGATCGTTCATAATGGCATATGAAAAAAAATCCTTTAATTGAGTCACTTATACAAGTTTTAAATAACGTACATGATGTGAGTGATTACTTGGGATTGACGATTTAGGTCATGAAATGGTAATTGCAAAAGCATATAAGAATAGTCACTATTGTTAGGGAAAACCTCTAGCGTGTATATATTATAAGTATTGGAGTGCGGACTAAGTGGTAATCGAGTAGTTAGAACTGGCAACAGCTAACTGCTTCATTGAAAGCGAAAGCGCTTAAAGGTAACTGCAAGTATGAAGTAGAGAAATTCAACTCGACCAAAGCCGTAAAATTGATTTATAATATACCATACAAAGTAGGAACTTTAATTGGGGGAAAGCCGAGTTAAAGTTTTTTTTTGCCCTAAAATGTAGTATAATTAAATAACATAATTGGAGGATATATGAAGAAGAAAGATAACTGGATTTTGACGGTTTTTATTATGACATTTATTTTATCGATTTTATTTAGTGGCGTATCCAATATTTTAGCGGCTAATTTTAATGATATCGTCTTATTTATAATCTTAGTTTTAGTTATTGCCATTGGCATTTTATTTGATGCGATAGGGGTTGCCAGTATAACGGCGAAAGAGGCGACATTTCATTCGATGAGTAGCAATAAGATCAAGGGTGCGAAGGAAGCGATAACGATTATTAAAAAAAGTGATCGCATCTCGAGTATTTGTAATGATGTCGTTGGCGATGTCTGTGGAATAATATCGGGTGGATTAGGAGCCGTTTTAGCTATTAGTCTAGCAACTAATACGGGAATAAATAAGACGATTATCGCTATTTTATTGTCGGCCTTTATCTCATCGTTTACCGTTGGTGGTAAGGCCATATTTAAGCGCGTAGCTTTAAAGAAGGCTGATGCCATTATCTTTGTCGTCGGTAAAATTAAACATTTCTTGCATTTAAAATAAATATAGGGGCGAATGCTTATGAAGAAAGTCTTCTTTATCTTACTAATCCTATTAACTATCGATATCATGCTAATCCTAAGCAATAATATTATGGGATTGGATAATTTTATCTATGATAAAATCGCGATGTTAAAAAGTGATACGTTAACTTCGATCATGCGCTTTATAACGAATCTTGCCAGTACGCGAGTAATAGTAGGTCTAAATATCATCGTCATTATGCTCATGTTAATCCTCAAGGAGCGTAATTTGGGCCTTACGGTTATTGCCTCTATTACTAGTGTTGTATGCAATAATTTGATTAAGATTATCGTTCATCGGGCGCGGCCTATTGGCATTGCCTTGATAACGGAACATTTTTATTCGTTTCCTTCGGGACATAGTATGATTGCCATGCTCTTCTATGGAACCATTAGCTATTATTTGTATAAAAAAGAAGTTAAATATCATAAATTTATGACTATAATTACGGCAATATTAATTTTTTTGATAGGTCTATCGCGGATTTATCTGGGCGTACATTATGCTTCGGATGTCATCGGTGGATGGTTATTGGGTGGAATTTTACTCATAATAATAACAAGAATTTGGGAAAAATAGGAGGATAAGAGATGCAAGCATTGATTACTGGAGCTAGCAGTGGTATTGGTAAGGATATGGCTCGTTATTTGAGCTCTTTGGGGTATGATCTCATATTGGTGGCCAGACGCAAGGGCCGTTTACAAGATTTAAAGAAGGAATTGCCGACTCATGTCAAAGTAATTCCTTTAGATCTATCGAATTTAGATAACGTCTATGAATTATATAATACCGTAAGAGATGAAGATATCGATGTCCTCATCAACAATGCGGGTTTTGGCCTCTTTGGCGAATTCTTTGAAACGGATTTGGAGACGGAGCTTAAGATGATCGAAGTCAATATTCAAGCCGTTCATGTCCTAACGAAATTATTTTTAAAAGATATGATGGATAAAGATAAGGGGATTATTTTAAATGTGGCCTCAAGTGCGGGCTTTATGGCCGGTCCCAAATTGAGTACCTATTATGCTACTAAAAATTATTGCTTGCGTTTGACCGAAGCTATTTATGAAGAATTGCGGCAAAGAAAGAGCAATGTCCATGTTTCGGCTTTATGTCCGGGACCAGTAGATACGGAATTTAATGCTGTAGCGCGTGGAATATTCCATACTAAGGGTGCAAAATCCGCATATGTTGCTAAATATGCCATCGATAAAGCTCTCAAACATAAATTGATAATTGTTCCAACTTTAAAGATGAAACTCGTTTTATTTTTTAGTAAATTTGTTCCTCAAAAATTGCTTTTGCGGATTACTTATCTAATTCAAGATCGGAAAATAAATCGTCGTTAAAAGTTTGTCAAAATATTTTAATAAATTCTAAAAATAAAAAAATAGGCATATACTTATGCTATAATGCTACTGGAGGTTATTGCTATGGAAATCTTAAAAGCTATATTATTTGGTATCGTTGAAGGTATTACCGAATGGTTGCCGATATCTTCGACGGGTCATATGATTTTACTCAATGATTTTATTCATTTACATGTCAGTGATGAATTTTATAATTTATTTGAAGTCGTCATTCAATTGGGAGCGATACTTGCTGTAGTTCTATTGTATTTTAAAGAGATATTTCCTTGGGGCTTTGGCAAAAAGAAAGAGGAAACTAAGAAAACTTTCAATCTATGGGGTAAGATCCTCGTTGCCTGTGTTCCAGCAGCTATAATTGGACTTTTATTCGACGATTGGTTAGATGAACATCTATATAATAGTATCGTCGTATCCCTTATGTTGATTATCTATGGTGTCTTATTTATCGTTATCGAATCTCTACATTTGGGTAAAAGGGAAACTAAAACGGTTGAAGCTATTACTTATAGGCAAGCTTTATTGATTGGTATTTTTCAATTATTGGCCTTAATACCGGGAACGAGTCGGAGTGGAGCCACGATTATTGGAGGATTACTTATTGGACTTGAACGCAAAGTTGCTGCGGAATTTACTTTCTTTTTAGCTATTCCGGTTATGGCTGGAGCTTCACTTTTAAAATTAGTTAAATATATATTAGATGTGGGATTTATCTTTACAGCTCATGAATTAATTATCTTAGGAGTGGGTTGTCTAGTTGCCTTTATCGTCAGTGTATTAGTTATTAGATTCTTGATTAATTATATTCGCAAACATGACTTTAAACCATTTGGCTATTATCGCATTATTCTTGGTTTTATCGTCCTAATATATTTTTTAATGAATTAGCATCGCATGATGCTTTTTTTGTTGAAAAATGAGCAACTGGGGGGGGGTGCAATACAATAGAGAAAATGGAAAATGGTGACAAAAATAAACAATATATGACAATATATGTATTGTAAATAAAAAATAATTAAATTATAATAATAAATAGAATAATATGTTCTAAACTTTCGGGTAAGATAAATAATAAAGG
>CANQFG010000076.1 GCA_947598395.1 uncultured Bacilli bacterium | reverse complement strand
TTTAATTTCTGTTTACAAACATTTTTTTCTTTGTTATAATTTGGTAGAAGAATATAGAGAGGTAGACATATATGGATAATTTAATTACAGAAAGTAATGCCCGCTTAAAAGAGCTCATCGAAAATCTTGCCACAATAAAGAGTGAATACGAAAAAAAATTGGCTGCCAATGGCGAAAATATCGAAAGAGAGTTAACTAAAGTTCGAAAATATAAAGAGGATTTTTATAAAGCTCGGGAAAAAGTCGAAAAGATGAATTCGGATATCGAAGGTTTTGAACAAGATTATCAAAATCTCGTCGATCGCTTTAAAGATGACGAACTAGCTAATATTCTCATCGCAGCCAATAAGGAAATATCGGCCAAAATTGACGAAAGAAAGCGCCGAATCGTTAAAGATCGGGCTGAAATGAACAATCTCGTCTCTCAAGCAGAAATAGCCAAGAAGCAACTTGTAAAATTGACGGCTGAAAAAAAGGCCCTCGAGATGTGCCTCGATAAGATTAATGATTCCCATACTTTTTATAGTCGGACGCTAAATGAAATTATCGATTTTTCGGAAAATAATCGCGATAACTTATGTGCCTACTTCGATGATGATACGCATAAAACCGAAGATAATTTAAAAAATCCCGCTGAAGTTAATACCCCTACTCCCGAGAGTACCGATCAAGCTAAGGATTTCTTGGATGCCGACTTCGATTTAGATAAAGAATTTGAATTTGAAAATGTCGTCAATTTTGATGATTCATTAGACGAAAGTCAAGAGAGCTAAAAATGCTCTCTTTTTTTTTAAAATTTGATGCGATTATTGGGATGCATAAAACTATTGAGATGTAAAAATTCATAAGCTGTAGGATATTCATAGGTCATCTTCTCGCGATCGACGATTTTTAAAAAGCCATATTGCAAATCATCGCGAACGATAACTTGAAAAAGTTGCTTTTTATATTCCAAAATCAATGATTTTTGATATGTATGTTGCATAAAAAATCCCCCATATATGGGAGACTATTATAAAGATGTTAAATTATTTTGTCAAATCGCTTATTTATTATCCATGGCTGAGAAAAGATTGATCATAAATTTATCTTTTTCGGCATTGGCCTTAGAAATCATTACACCCTTATAGGTCGTCAATTCAGCGACGTGACCTTCGAGTAAAATATCAGTTGGCATAATCGTCTCAAGCATGACGACATTTTGATTTTTATAGACGATATAACGCAATTTAACTTCGCCATGAACTTGTTGAAATAGATGATCACTTGGAAGTTTAAGCTCATAAGTTTCCGTATTATTAACTTTATCCGAAGCCATTAATTCGCCAATGAATTTACCATTGCGGAGAGCGGGATAATATTCGAAGTTCAATTTCTTGAAGGCTAACATATTATATTTCTTCAAGGCCCGTTCTAGTTTCCGATATTCATTTTCATTAATATAATCAAGAATAAATCCTTTCATTGTTTTTCCCCCTTATTCCCAACTACGCTTAAATTATATCATTTTTCGATAAATTTGTCAATTTGGAGTAAACAATTTACCCTTTTGTGTCGGATATTTTATCATAATATAATATATTATGTCAAGTAATTTTTTCGTATTCATATTATTTATTATGGAAGATCAAGAACGCATACATACTTTAAATATCGAGAACTTTATATGGTTAATATATGTAGCCTTTGCTTTTTTTGGCATCAAAGCCAATAATTTAGAAATCGAAGATATCAAAAATAATAGTAACCGCAATCGCAAGAAATATAAGGGCATTAATATTACGATCTTCATCATATCCCTTTTTATATATATTTACTTTATCAATCTTTCTTTAAAGAATTATCGCAAGCGACCGACGCGAGGAAGACTTTATATTTTGATCGGGACGATATTCGTACTCATCGGTGGCATATTTCTTCTCTTAGCCGAGATTTCCGATAATGAAGATGTCGTACCCAATGAGATTTAAACTTCGACGCCGGCAAGGACATCTGTTTCTCCATTATATAAATTATCTAAGGCCTTTTGGGCATTTAAGATGCTATTTAAATCCGGTTCGATAACCGAGACATTATAGTTACCCGTCGAATAGGCTTTGCGCGAGGCATCCGTGCCATTGACACTTATGGAAGAAAAATGCCAAGCATCGCCCTTTTTTATTTGTCTTTTTATCAACTTATACATTTCATTGGTCGTCATATTCGTCGTTACTCGCCCCTCTAAAGCGGCAATTAAAGAATTGTATTTCGTCAAGAGTTTCGGACTTAAAGCTTTGTTGATAATTGCTTCAAGAACCAACATTTGGTTTTTTCCGCGCGCGCGATCTCCGATGGTCTTCCGATGCCGAGCAAAGGCCAAGGCTTGTTCCCCATTTAACGTTTGCGTTCCCTTATTTAGACAGATCAAGTCCTCTTTTTTAAATGATCTTTGACTATTTTGTTCGCAAAAGCTCTTGGTAACGTTGACTTTTATGCCATCTAAGGCATCGACGATTTTCATAAAACTCGTAAAGTTTATGCGGGCATAGTAATCGATTTTTCGCTCATATAAATTGCTCAAGGAATTAACGGATTCTTCAATTCCATAAAGTCCCGCATGCGTAAGTTTATCCTTTTTTTGCTTGCTGGCCAAGGTAATATAATAATCCCGAGGCGTATTAACCATCAAGATATTGTTAGTCTTAGGATTGACGGCTAGTAAGATATTGACATCGCTCCGCGCTTTACTAGCTACATGCCCCGAAGTATCGATGCCACTAATATAGACGATAAAGGGATCTTTGGTAATATCGACATCACTTTGAATAGTTTCGAGAGAATCGACGATATCTATTTCATGAATTAGACGCATCTTTTCATAAACGCTTTCGAATTCATCTTTGATGACATCGATATATGATGCTTCAAAGACGATGGCATCCGTTTTTCCTTTTTCTAATTCTTCCGTAAGTTCACCAATCGATTCGGCATAATCCTCTTCATAGGCAATCTCTTTTTGAATCTTAGTTAAAGCCTTCTTTATCGCTTCATCATTATTATCCAAATAGGTAATATTTTTATCTTGAAGATCTTTTAAGGTCATATAGTTACTAGTATTTAAGACGAAGACATCAAAAGTTTCGACCCGATATCCCGTATCCGTAAGCGTCGAGATGAATTTTAAAGTAGATGTCCCATAAAAAGACATAAGCGTTTCAAAAGTAATAATTAAAATACTAAAAATAGTTACTATAACTTTTAAACATTTCCGCAATCTTGTCTTATTCAAAACAAAGACGATGCCAAATACTAATAGACTGGCAACAATGATTATCGGAATGATATAAAAGATCGAAAATAAATCATGATAAATAACCGTACCGAGGGTCAATACTGTCATTATCACTAAGATAAAAGATATTATTTTATAAAAAAGACAAGTTTTCTTGCGCTTTACTGTTTTTTTGGGTTGTTCATTATTCTTTACTGCCATTCGTCATCACAATATAATTTTATCATAGAACGATTTTTTTATTCTTCTAATTCATAAACTATTTAGTCTAGTTTACATATTTATGATTATTCTTAACGATCAATATCATCTAAACTGTGAGCCGTTATACAAAATACGGCATAGAGAGGAACGGATTTAATATTATTTTTAAAACCA
>CANQFG010000075.1 GCA_947598395.1 uncultured Bacilli bacterium | reverse complement strand
AAATGGCAAAAGTATTGGCAAGATCATCATACTTTTGAAGTAAAAAATGAAGGAGCTAATCCGTATTATATTTTAGTTGAGTTTCCATATCCAAGTGGGTCAGGTCTTCATGTTGGGCATGTAAGAAGTTATACGGCGCAAGATGCCATTGCCCGTATGAAACGTATGCAAGGGTATAATGTCTTGTATCCGATGGGGTGGGATGCCTTTGGGGCACCGGCTGAACAATATGCCATAAAGAATCATATTCATCCCAAAGAAGCCGTTCAAGAAAATATCAAGACCTTTAAGAATCAAATGCTTAGTTTAGGTTTTTCCTTCGATTGGAGTCGGGAATTCTCGACGACGGACCCCGAATATTATAAATGGACCCAATGGCAATTTTTGGAATTTTTTAAACATGGCATGGCTTATAAAGATACCATTCCGGTCAATTGGTGTCCGGAATGTAAATCCGTTCTTTCCAATGAAGATGCCGCTGGTGGCGTCTGCGAAAGATGTGGTACGACGGTCGTTCAAAAGGAAAAGAGTCAATGGATGCTTCGCATGAGCGATTATGCCGAAGATTTGCTCAAAGGTTTGGATGATACGCATTTTGCCGAAAAGGTTAAAATTGGTCAAATAAATTGGATTGGCAAGAGTGAAGGTGTTGAACTCGATGTCGAAATTGTCGGTGGTGGCAAGTTCTCGGTCTTTACGACGTGTATTGAAACCGTCTATGGTATTACATTCTTCGTCTTAGCTCCCGATGGCAAACTCGTCCGCGAACTCATGCCAAGAATTAAAAATCAAGCGGAAGTTGAGGCTTATATCGAAGAGACGGCGAAAAAATCCGTAATGGATCGGACCGAACTCAATAAGGGTAAAACGGGTTGTCGGCTCGAGGGAATTGAGGCCATCAATCCCGTCAATGGCAAACATGTTCCCATCTTTATCGGCGACTTTGTCCTCGGTAGTTATGGAACGGGAGCCGTCATGGCGGTCCCAACTCATGATCAACGGGATTTTGAATATGCGCAAGTCCATGGCTTGGAGATGATTCAAGTTATCGATGGTGGCGACACATCAACGCATGCTTTTGAAAAACACGATTATTTGGGCAAAGGCTGCAAGCTCATCAATAGTGAAGAATTTACCGGTTTGACGGTCGAAGAAGCCAAGGAAGCCATTACTAAGAAGTTAGAACAACGTGGCATTGCTCGGCGCGTCAATAATTATAAGATGCGCGATTGGATATTCTCACGGCAACGCTTCTGGGGCGAACCAATTCCGATGATAGAATGCCCAAAATGTGGCTTCGTTCCGGTTCCCGAAGAAGATTTACCGGTCGTTTTGCCAGATGTTACGGAGTATGAGCCGACGGACAATGGCGAAAGCCCGCTTGCCAAAATCGAAGAATGGGTTAATGTCAAGTGTCCAAAATGTGGTGGGGATGCCAAAAGAGAGACCGATACGATGCCGCAATGGGCGGGTTCTAGTTGGTATTTCTTGCGGTTTATGGATGCCCATAATAAGGAGGCCTTTGCTTCGATGGATGCGATGAACTATTGGGGTAAAGTCAACTGGTATAATGGTGGAATGGAACACACGGCTCGCCACTTGTTGTATGCTCGTTTCTGGGTGCAAATGCTTTATAATTTTGGCTATGTTCCTCATAAGGAAATGATCGATGTTCGCGTCAGCCATGGCATGGTCTTGGGATCAAATAATGAAAAAATGAGTAAATCGAAAGGCAATGTCATCAATCCCGATGATATCATCAAGGAATATGGAGCCGATACTTTGCGCGTCTATGAAATGTTTATGGGCGACTATCAACAAGATGCCCCATGGAATACTGATTCCTTAAAGGGTTGTAAGCGATTCCTCGAACGTGTCGAACGAATTGGTCAAAAATTGAATTCTAAAGAAGGTTTGACCAATGCCTCACTAGTTCATAAGACGATTAAAAAAATTGAAGAAGATTTGACTTCTTTGAAATTTAATACCGCCATTGCCGCTTTGATGATTATGCTAAATGAATATGAAAAATTTGAAGATGGCATAAGTAAAGAGGATTATCGCGTCTTGCTTACGTTGCTCAATCCAATGGCACCTCATATTACGGAAGAATTGAATGAAGTATATGGTTTAGGATCTCCACTTTGTGAATCTTCATGGCCAAAATATGATGCGACAAAAATTCAAGAAGAAGAGGTAACTATTGGCGTTCAAGTCAATGGTAAACTTCGTGGAACCATTGTCGTTTCTCCTGATGCTTCCGAAGATGAAGTAAAGGAATTGGCCTTTAAAGAGGAAAATGTCAAAAAACATACTGATGGCAAGGAAATCGTCAAAGTCATCGTCATCAAAAATCGCATCGTCAACATTGTCGTTAAAGGTTAAATTTAAGGGTGCCAATGAGCACTCTTTTTTATGAATAAAGTAACAGAGAAATATTTATTGAGATAATTCTTCTTGAGTTAAATTATCTTAATAATTATGATATAATGAAAATATAGAGGGGGTATTTATATGAAACGTATACTTATGAATAAAAATGTCGAGGTTTTAGTAGCTGAATATAACGAAACTTCAAAGTTTTTTGATAGGATATATGAAGTTAAAGATATCAATTATGCACCATATATTTTAAAAAGCTTTTATATGGAAGATGATATCAATGATACGCCTTTTAGAACTAATTTAAGTGAGTGGTTTAAAGGAAGAGGTATTCCCTCATGGCGCGATAAATTAGATCTGTTATTACATCGACTAAATATAACTGCTCCTTATGAACTTTTAGATAAAGCCTTTGGATTATCGTTATCGGATCAATATTGGTTAAAACCCGTTAAGAGTACTATTACATATGATGATATTAATTTCTTTGATAATGATTTTGATTATGCCGAATTTATGGAAGCATCTCTATCGGTTAATAGTGGATCAATTACTAAAGAAGCATCTTTAAAGACCCCTAATAATACGACGGATGGCATGCTAAAAAAAGCTTGGATTATCGATAATGGAACGAGATATTTACTTAAAGGTGGTTATAAAAATGAAATTTTGCAACCCTTTAATGAAGTATTAGCTAGTGAAATATGTAAGAGACTAGGATTTAACTATGTAGAGTATACCATCGATACCTATAAGGATATGGTGGTATCCAAATGTCCATGTTTTATAAATAAAGATACCGAATTAATAACTTGTTATCAAATAAAAAATGATATGAAAAGATATGATAGTATCGATGATTATGAAGAATATATTAAAAAATTAGAAGAACATAATATCGCGAATGCTCGTGAAAAAGTCGAAAATATGTATATATTAGATTATATAATTATGAATGAAGATCGCCATTTGAATAATTTTGGAATAATTAGAGATGTCAATACTTTAAAATGGATTGATGTAGCGCCCATATTTGATAATGGCCAAAGTTTAAATATCGAATACTATGATGACGAAGAAGTTCATATTTCTGGTCATGGCAGATTATTTTATGAAGTAAAACCTTTTGATGACATCATAAAAGTCGTCAAAGATTTAAAGCGAATTGATATATCAAAATTAGATGGTCTAGTAGAGTGGTTTGATGATTTATTGCATCAATATCAAGATTTGACTAAAATAAGCGATAAAAGAATCGAGAGATTATGTATTTTACTAAATCGCCAAATAGATAAATTAAGAGAATTAATATTAAATAATTATTAAAAAATTATGCCAAAAATTCGATAATTCTTATG
>CANQFG010000074.1 GCA_947598395.1 uncultured Bacilli bacterium | reverse complement strand
CGCCAAATAGATAAATTAAGAGAATTAATATTAAATAATTATTAAAAAATTATGCCAAAAATTCGATAATTCTTATGGTTGATAAAATTGAAAAGGATATAAAAGTATAGTATAATTTAAATATGGAAGAATTAGAAATACTTTGTTAGCTAGGAGAAGAATACATGATGAAAAAAGGTAAATTGATCGTTATTGAAGGTACGGATTGTTCGGGAAAAGAGATGCAATCCAAGATATTGTTGAAAAAGTTAAATTCTGAAGGAATTAATACGGAAGTTACGGGCTTTCCGCGATATGATACACCAACGGGGAAAATAGTTGGGTTACCTTATCTTGGAAAATCTTATTTGGCGGATGAATTGGTCGAAAATCAAATGGGTCTTGAGTTTCCCGATTTTGAGCAAGAATGCGATTTAGAAACCCTAAAAAAAGTCAAAATGGCTTTGAGTAGAGGCTGGTTTAAAGAGGGTGCTACTAATGTCAATCCGCGCGTTGCTTGTCTATATTATGCTGCGGATCGGTTATATAATTATCCGCATATTAAAGAGCTCATCGATCAAGGTACTAATGTCATCTTAGATCGATGGACGTATTCCAATATGGGGCATCAAGGTGGAAAGATATTCAATAATAGTCATGAACGGCGCGATATGTATACCTGGATTGCCCGATTAGAATTTGGCCTTTTAGGTCTTCCACAAGCCGATATTCGCATCTTTTTACATATGCCTACGGAATATGCCAATTTGTTAAAAAAGGGACGCAGTGAACTTCCCGATGAACACGAACGCGATATCAACCATTTGATCAATGCCGAACAAGCATATATCGAAATGGCCGATTATTTTAACTTCTATACGGTTGAAAGTGTAAACAATAAAAGCGAAGAGCCAAAATTAGAAGATATTCGGACTCCCGAAGATATCGGCGATGAAGTATATGATATCGTCAAAAAAACTCTAATGTTAAAATAAAGAACTTTGAAAAACAATCCAAAGTTTTCTTTTTTATTGACGTTTTCATAAAGTCAAAAGAGTGGGTTTTTATGGACTTTTTTCCAAAATTGTAGTATATTACTTTCGTACCTGAGAGCTTTATTTATTTTTTATACGAGGAGGAATTAACTTGAAACAACTAGAGACTGTTACGTCTGTTTTTGCTTTGGGTGGACTTGGTGAAGTCGGCAAAAATATGTATGTCATCGAATATGGTGATGAACTCGTTATTATCGATGCCGGCGTTATGTTTCCCGAAGACGACTTATTGGGAATCGACTATGTCATTCAAGACGTAACATATTTAAAACAAAATGAACATAAAATTAAAGCTTTAATTATTACCCATGGTCATGAAGATCATATTGGTGGAATATCATTTCTTTTACAAAATGTCCATATTCCCGTTATATATGCTTCTAAAATTGCCCATGATTTAATTCAAAATAAATTAATTGATCGAAATATTAGTTATCAAAATTTGAAATTATATGATAAAGACTCGGTTATCAAATTCAAACATTTATGGGTCGAATTTATTACGACAACCCATTCCATACCTGATAGTTTTGCCATTGTCGTTCATACACCTAATGGCATTATTATCCATACGGGTGACTTTAAATTCGATTTAACCCCTATTGGACCGATGGCCGATATTCATAAAATGGCCCGTTTAGGTGAAGAGGGTGTAAAATTACTATTATCGGAAAGTACGAATGCTTTATCGCCAGGATTTTCAGCCAGTGAAGCGATTGTCGATGAAGCCTTGGGTGATGTCTTTGCCAAAGCCCAAACTAATCGGATTATTTTGGCAACATTTGCTTCCAATATTTATCGAATTAAACATATCGTAGAAACTTGTCGCGAAAACAATCGCAAGATTTTAACTTTTGGTCGGAGTATGAAGAATGCTATCGATATTGCCATAAAGAATGAACTCATTAAAGATTCATCGATATTTATCGATTCGAATGCGGCTAAAGATTTAAAAAAGAGTGAAATATGTATCTTATGTACGGGTTCTCAGGGTGAACCTTTAGCAGCACTATCGCGGATTGCCAATGGTACGGATAAACAAGTTCAATTAATGCCCGATGATATCATCGTCTTTTCATCGAATCCTATTCCTGGTAATTCGGCTAGTATTAATCGGGTTATCAATAAACTTTATCTCAAAGGAGTTAAGGTCTATACCAATTCGGAAATCAATGATATTCATACATCAGGTCACGCCAAAGCTGAGGAATTAAAGTGGATGCTTCGCATCATTAAACCGGAATATTTTATGCCTATTCATGGGGAATATCGCATGCTTAAAATGCATGGGGATTTAGCTAAATCCTGTGATATTCCGGAAGAAAATATCTTTATATGCCAAAATGGCGATGTCGTCTTAATGGATTCTCATAAATGCTATCGTGGCAAACATGTTCAAGCGGGCGATGTCTATGTCGATGGTTCACGAATTGGCGATATTGGTTCCGTCGTTATTAAGGATCGCAAGTTGATGAGTAAAGATGGCGTTTTAGTTACCATTTTAAATCTCGATCCCCAAAGACATACCTTATTGATTCGCCCAAATATTACGACGCGAGGTTTTGTCCTCGTCAATGAAAATGCCGATTTAATTCATGAAATTGAAAATAAAGTTATGGAAGTTGTCAATAAAACTTTAAGTAATCGGTATAATTTGACGGATTTAAAGAATCAAATTATTTTGGAATTAAATATGTTTATCAATGAAAAGACGGGTAGACGACCAATGATTTTACCCGTTATCATGGAAGTTAAAAAAGATTAACGCTTTAGAAAATTAATCATACTATATCATGAGGGATAGATATGATTAATTTTTTTTATGAATTAAATCCATTAATACAGGCCATTATCGCGAGTTTATTTACGTTTAGTTTGACGACTATTGGTGCTGCTATGGTCTTCTTATTTAAGAAGGTCAATAAGAATGTCATGGATTCGATGTTAGCTCTTTCAGCGGGTATTATGCTTTCGGCAGCCTTTTTTTCACTTTTATTACCAGCTATTGAACAAGCAAGGGATTTAAAGACCAATGTTCCTTTAATTGTTACGATGAGTATTTTAGGTGGAGCTCTATTATTAATTATTGGGGATCGCATTGCTTCTAAACATACATCTAATGAGAGCAAGATTACGCGCAGTTTTCTTTTAATTACATCGATTACGATTCACAATATTCCCGAAGGTATGGCCATCGGTTGTGCTTTTGCTTCGGTAGCCTTTAATATTCCGGGAGCAACTTTGATTGGAGCTATCAGTTTGGCATTGGGTATTGGTTTACAAAATATGCCAGAAGGAGCGGCCATAAGTCTTCCACTTCGAAGAGATGGTATGAGTCGTTTAAAATCCTTTATATTGGGAACTTTGTCGGGAATTGTTGAACCCATTTCAGCTATCATTGGCGTCCTTTTAGTCTTAAAAGTCAAATTTATCTTGCCATATTTATTGGCTTTTGCTGCAGGGGCAATGCTCTTCGTCGTCATTATCGAACTTATTCCCGAAAGTATGCAAAATAAACATAAACATTTAATGGGAATATTAAGCCTTGTTGGTTTTATCATTATGATGATTATGGAAATAATGTAAAATGAACTATTGAAGATCGATAAAACCAACGTCGGTCTTTTTTTATTTTCAACATAATTAAGGGTCAAGCAATAATTTTTCTATGCCTAAAAAAATGCAACTGGGGGGGGTGCAATACAATAGAGAAAATGGAAAATAGGAGCAGAGATCGACATGAAAAA
>CANQFG010000073.1 GCA_947598395.1 uncultured Bacilli bacterium | reverse complement strand
TTTTTTTTCGTATCCTTCTTGCGCGATTGAATAATTTTATTTACAATGATGTTAGGAGGGTTAGAAAAATGAAAAAAATTATTGCATTATTGATCTGTTTATTAGTTATTCCACTAAATGTTCATGCTGCCAATTATATAGCATCTAATTTAGAGGAGACACTTGAATCGGAAAATATTAAATATAAGATTGGGGGTTATAAGGAAAGTCCCGATAAAGTTAATATTTATCTATTTCGGGGTCAAGGATGTGATCGTTGCCAAGATTTTTTAAAGTTTGTTTCCGATACTCTATTGAAGGACTACAGTGATTATTTCAATTTAGTCAGCTATGAAGTTTATAATCATCCACAAAATGAGGATTTGCTAAATAAAGTAATCGCACATCTTAACGATAAGTCTATTGATGGGGTTCCATTAATACTTGTTGGTGATGGTTATTTTATCGGCTATGATAAAAGTATGAATTCTTCTATCTTAAAAGAATTAGAAGAAGCATATAATGCTAAGGAACGCGTCGATATTATCGATGAAGTAACGAATACGGAAGAAGAGAAGAAAACGGAGACGGATAAACCCAATAGATCAGTTATTTTATTTATAATTGGTATGTTCTTTATTGGCAGTTTATTTTATATTCTAAAGTCCAATAGTGATAAACAAGAGATAATGGCAACTCTATATGAAATTGAAGAAAAATTAAAGAGTAAAAAATAAAGAAGAAAATGGTGGTAGTTTGAAAAAATATTTAATCATTATAAGTGTTGTACTTTTATGTATGACCGTCGATGTTTATGCCAATCCTTATAAGAAAACTCAAACAATTGATGGCGTAAAATCGGTGCCATGTACATATGTCGCATGGCAACAAGCTCATGATAAAATGGGTGTCAGTTTGCCAAGTTGGGGCAATGCGGTAAATTGGTATAAAAAGGCCAAAAGTGCTGGTTATTCTGTTGGTGCAACTCCTAAGGCTAATTCCATTGCTGTATTCTCTGGTGGCTGCTGTGGGCATGTTGCCTATGTAACTAAAGTCAACGGAGATATGATGGATGTCATTCAAGGCGGTTATTATGTAACGGATTATGATGAGAATGGTTATGCGAAATATGATGATAAGGGAAATATCATATACAAAGCTTATAATGGCGATGGTATTTGTTATGATTGTACCGCTTATACGGCTATTGGAAGTGAATCTGGTGGAAGATTTTTAACGGGTTTTATCTATTTAGATGATGCTCCAAAAAATCCCCCAACGACGACAAAAAAGACAACGACGACCACAAAAAAAGCTACGACAACATCGACGACAAAAGCTAAATCAAATGATAATACTTTGAAAAGCTTAATCATAAGTTCAGGGTCTTTGGATTTTAATAAGGATATTACCGAATATACCATAAATGTAACCAATGATATTGATAGCATAACTATTGATGCCGTTGCCAATGATGATGGAGCCAAAATTACAGGAACGGGAAACCAAAAGTTAGTTGTTGGGGAAAATATCGTGTCTCTTTTAGTAACAGCAGAAGATGGAAGTACTAAAACTTATACGATTAATATAACGCGTGAGGAATCAGTGACGACGACAATTACTACTACAACTAATCCAATATTAGATAATGAGAAAGTCATAAATAATAATAAAAATATTTATCTAGTTATAGGTATAGTATTTATAATCATTGTCATATGTGCTTTAATTTTTTTACTCGTTCATAAGAAAAAAACATAAAAAATAAAAAATCTAATTTAAATATTTAGGAACAATAAGCTTACTACAGTAGGCTTTTTTTGCGTTGAAAAGCTGCAATTGGGGGGGGTGCAATAGAATGAAAATAATGGAAAATAGTGACAAAAATAAACAATATATGACAATATATGTATTGTAAATAAGAAATAATTAAATTATAATAATAAATAGAATAATATGTTCCAAACTTTTGGGTAAGATAAATAATAAAGGAGACTTCTTTCTATGAGTAAAAAAGGACTAATAATTGCTATCGCTTTATTAACAGTTGGCTTTGCATCAGTAGCAACGGTATTGACAATAACTGGAAGAGTAAATATAAACTTTAATCAAGAAGATTACCAAATATATTTTAGTAAAGCCGTAGTAGATGATGTAGATAAAAGTTATGAAGTAATTGATCCGGATACAAGACAAACAATAAACTATACAACAAGTGATTTAAGTAAAGCAAAAGAGCAAAGTATTTTAGAGTATGAAGTAACAAATAATAGTACTCAATATGATGCAACGGTAGTAGTAGAGTGTAAAGCCAAAGAAAAAGATACGGAAAAGGCAAATGAATATGTAACAATTAACAATCAAATGGATGGTGATTTAATCAAAGCTCAAACAAGGAAGAAAGGAAAAGTAATAGTAGAGTTACAAAAAGTAACAGTGGATCCAATTGAAATTGAATTTACTTGTGAATTAACAGTAAATCCTGTTGGAAATGAAGAATTAAAAGAACCAGAATTAGCAGAGAATAGTTGTCGAAATATCGGAATACCAAGTTTAGGAGAAGGAGATAAATTAATACCGATAGTTTTTGATGAAGAAGGAAAAGCAATCCGCGTAGATAAAAATGATTCAAATTGGTTTGATTATTGTAAGAGAGAATGGGCGAATGCGGTAATTTTAAATGAGAATGTTGATTCTCAAAAATATAAGGTAGGCTCCCAAATAGAAGATACAGATATCGAAAGTTATTTTGTCTGGATACCAAAGTACAAATATAAATTATGGAATGTTAAGACAAATAATAAAAATGCTGGAAAACATAGTATAGATATAATTTTTGATACTGAAAATACTACTGAAGTTTCTGGAGAATCGTGTGTAACACCAATGAATGATGATAATACACAAGGCTTATCAGGAAATATAAAGGATTGTTCAGATGGCGAGTATATGACTCATCCAGCCTTTATCTCATTTGGAGTAAATGGTTTTTGGGTTGGCAAATTTGAAACTGGGTATAAAGACGCACAAAGTAAATCGGACGCAGAACAAGATAATGCTGATTCAAGTCATATAACCATAAAACCCGGCGTATATTCATGGCGTAATATAACCGTTAAAAATATTTTTGATGTATCAAAAAACTATGAAAATACGCTAGAATCGCACATGATGAAGAATACAGAATGGGGAGCGGTAGCATATTTAAGTCATTCGATATTTGGAATAAACAAAGAAATAACTATAAATAACAATAATCAATATAAAACAGGCTATACAGCCTTATTAAGTACCAATCAAAGCAAAGTACCTGGTGACAGTGGCGATGGTGGAGAGTCTAATACGGAATGGAATACAGAAAATAGCTTTATCGCCAGTACAACGGGAAATATTACCGGAATTTATGATATGTCAGGAGGAGCTTGGGAATATGTGGCTGCTTATGTAGCTGATTCTTCAAATGATAAAAGCGGACTTATTTTTCAAAATTTAAGTGATATAGACAAGAAATATTTTGATGTATATGATAATGCTAGTGCATATAATTCTTATAATAAAATGATCTTAGGAGATGCCACAGGAGAAATGGGACCATTTAATAATTATCAAGATGGAGATAATAATACAAGATACCACAGTGGATGGTATGGCGACGCTTCCGTTTTCGCTGACGCGTCGTGGCCTTGGTTTGCTCGAGGCGGAGATAACAGTAACGGAATTATAGCGGGGCAGTTCGACTTTGATAGAAACTCTGGTGGAATCCGTGTAGGCCATGGCTTCCGCATTGTGTTAGCCCCATAAACTATCGTAAAGATAGTTTTTTTCATCATCTAAAAATGTTATACTTATATAAATGAGAATATATGAGGAATGATTATTATGCATTATAAACAAGATCTTGC
>CANQFG010000072.1 GCA_947598395.1 uncultured Bacilli bacterium | reverse complement strand
TCCCATAGTTCGTAAGTTCGTTCCAAATCACTCTTACTCTTTTCAATATTTAGAATATCGATACAACTTAGGAGAACATTTTTGGCAACCGGTGCAGCAACTGTTCCACCATATTGGACGACACCTTTGGGATTATCAATAGCAACATAGACGACTACTTCGGGATCATCGGCTGGCATAAATCCAATAAACGATAAAATATAATTGCCTTCCATATAGGCCCCGTTTTTTACTTTTTGAGCAGTACCCGTTTTACCACCGACCCGATAATTATTAATATAGGCATTTCTTCCGGTACCTTGAGCTACAACACTTTCTAAAGCATAACGGACGGTCTTACTTGTCTCTTCACTAATAACTTGTCTTTTTAAAACGGGCGTTTTTAATTCGATAACTTGATTGGTTTCCGGTTCCGAAATGGATCTAACAATATACGGCGTATAAAGTTTTCCACCATTAATGGCTGCCGAGACACCCATAACTTGTTGCAAAGGCGTTACCGATACCCCTTGTCCAAAAGCCGTCGTGGCGAGTTCAACTGGACCCATCTTATCCAAGCTAAACAAAATGCCATTTTCTTCACCGGATAGATCGATGCCCGTTTTTTCTCCAAACCCAAATTTTTTAATGTAATTCATTAGACGCTCTTTACCGAGTTTTTGCCCCATGACGACAAAGCCCGGATTGCATGAATTTTGGACGACCTCTAAAAATGATTGGGCCCCATGACCACCTGCTTTCCAACATTTAATTTTGGCATTTTCAACCCGAATACTACCACCATCATAAAAATGATCTTCAAATAAATTTAAAGTCTTTTCTTCAATCGTCGAAGCTAGTGTGATAACTTTAAATGTTATAATCTTTAATTCGAACAATCATTTTTAATTAAAACCACATAATGGTTCTTAAATTTGCTCCGCTCTTCTAAAGTCGAAAAAATAAACGACGAGTTCTCTACTTCCGAATTTTTAATCCTAATTTCTAATCTTAAATTATCCCTTTGATTGGCAATCTTAAAGATATCGACTTTTTTTATAAAACGTTTGAGATATGTATTTAAATTTTTATGTTCAAAGATATCGATTATATTTTTTTTCAAAATAGTATTTTGACCTTTCAAATTTTTATCTTCTAATTTTTTTATCTTTTCATCATATTCGCTTTTCCGTTCTCGAAATTCTCTATCGGTTATTAACTCCTGCACTTTTAAATCGATTAATCGACTCTTCAATTTTTCATAATAATCAATTCTCTTCGTTTCATCGCCATTATAATAAGATAAGATATTATCGATAAAACTATCACTAACGAAGCAAACTCTTGCTAATACTCTTTGAAATATGGCATCTAAATCCCTTTCGGGGATCAAAGGACTTACACAAATAGAAAGATGATATTTCATATAATTGCCACAAGCCCATTTAATGCTTTTGCTCCTCTTACTACCCGTCGTTCTAATAAAAGTTTTATGATCATGACCACAAAATAAAAGTCCCGAATAAGGATAATTTGGTCCAATATTATTATTTAGGCGATAATGACTCTTTAATATTTGATTGGCTTTTTCCCATAATTCTTCGGATACTAAGGCGGGAATATTTTCATCTTTATATATTATCTGTTCACTTTCCGGAATGGCAATTCTTCTTTTAGTCTTATAATCGATTACTTCCGTCGTATGCCCTTGATAAAAGCCCTTATACTTCGGATTTTTAATAATTCTTTTAAGAGATTCTTTATCATAGATATTGCCCTTCGAATTGAGATAACCGCGCTTCGATAAAATTAATCCCAATTTCGTCAAGCCATATTGACCCGTAGCATATAAATTAAAGATTAATTTAACCAATTCGCTCTTTTCATTATCGATAACTAATTTAGTCTTATCTTTTTGATACCCCGTAATATTAGCTCCCAAGACTCTTCCCCTTTTAATCGCATTCATGTGTCCCCATTTAATTCGCATGGAAAGTCTTTTAACTTCCTCTTGAGCTACACTGCTCATCATATTTAAGATAAATTCGGAATTGGAATCAATTGTATTAATACCATTAGTTTCAAAGATAACGCCCACATTATGTTCCATGAGCTCTTGCGTATATTTAATACTATCGACTAAATTCCGAGAAAAACGCGATACCTCTTTCGTCAATATCAAATCAAACTTACCCTGTTTAGCATCATTAATCATCTTTAAAAAATTGATGCGATTTTTGACACTTGACCCACTTATTCCCTCATCGATATATCCTGGAATATATTCCCATTTATCAATATTCTTAATATAATCGATAAAATATGTTATTTGATTATCTAAAGAATTAATCTGTAGATCATTATTGGTCGATACTCGAGCATAAAAAGTTACTCTTAATGGAATATCTTTAATATTTATTCCCTGATTAATTAAACTTCTTACTCTATATAGTTCCAAGATTCTTTTCCTTCCATTTTTTGATTTTTAAATATAAAAGATCATTAACTTTATTATATGTCTCCATATCGATAATTTCTCGATGATATAATTCTTCATTGATAATTAAACTCATTTCATATTCCTGTATCATTCCATCACCTACTAAAAAATTATGAAACAAGATAAAAAAAAGAACTTTTGCTCAAGTTCTAATCATCTCTTTTATCCTTTGGTATCTTTTTATATCTCGTCGCCTTGATAAAGAGAAAGAGATCGATAATAAAAAGGATCAAAATAGTTATGATGATGGCATATGGACATCTATTATATTCTAAATAACTGACTTTAAAAACGGACTTACTATTGATAAGTTTTAATAATATTCGGCGATTGATTCGCAAAAAGATAATTAAAGTTATGATAAATAAAATTACTAAATTGGCAATACGATAAAAGATATATCTTATAAAATCCGTTATCATAATATCGAGTTTTTGAATTAAATTTTTATAATTAGTATACATTCGCATACTAAAGAAGATAATTAATAAGGTTAAATGAATGCTATTTAATATGCCCAATATTTTAAAAGTCATCATCGTCTTAGTATTTACTTCTTTATAATTCATCTCTTGGATTATTTCCTTATCGCCAATATAATTATGATATTCCTCATCTAAAAAAGTTTGATTACGCGGCAAAAAAGGGACTAATTCCTTGCGATTACCCATAGCATAATCGATTGCCAAGAGATTAGTAATTACTAAGATGAGTATGAGATAAATTATGATATACGAAGTATAATCATGAAATAAATTTTTTAATATTTTATTTTTGATAGACATACTTTCTCCTTTACAATTTTACGCCGATTGATAATTGTACATAGAATAATCATAAATAGGAATATTAAACTGACCAATAATAAGATGGGATAATTCATTTTTATGATGATATTGCCACATAGAGATGGCCATACTTCGGCCAGTTTTCGAAAGACCGAGGCATATATCTCGGCAATTAGAGCTGATAAAAAGACGGATATCAACCATACCAGAGTATTAAATTTGACATAAGTTATAAAGATTCCCGTAAATGTATAACCAATAACATGAATAAAATTAAAATTAGGAATGACATACAAATATTCACTTTCTAAAATGATATAACTAATGATTAAAAAGATAACTATTGTAAAAATAAGTACGGCCATTAAGACAGCCCGAATACTCTTATAATATGTTATATTTATCGAACTTACCTCTTTACTAGGTATACCTAAATCGGATAAATCGCGTTTGACAAGAGATAGATGTTCAATATGATCGACTAAAGCTAAATAATTATTACTATGATAATTTTGTTTATCATACATTAAATCGATCATTTCCGTATTATCTAAATAGCATATTAATTTATCGTCATTATTCGTATTTTTATAAAAACCGACAACTAAGAAGTCATCACTTACCATTTC
>CANQFG010000071.1 GCA_947598395.1 uncultured Bacilli bacterium | reverse complement strand
AAGAAAAACTTGCAGCAATTGTCTTTCCTCTCTTATAAAATCCTTATTTTACTCCTCTTGTTCTTCGTTTTTCGATATCTAAATTATAAACAGGTTTTATCAAAAATGCAATCTTTTTTATTTTTAATAAAAAGCGCACGTCAATTCATGATCATCGATAATACCAATAGCTTGTAAATAGGAATAGATAATTACCGATCCGACAAACTTCATTCCCCGACACTTTAAATCGGCAGAGACCGTATCAGATAGTGGCGATGTCGTATGAAATATATCATCGTTATTTTTTATTACCCGATTATCTGTAAAGTGCCAAATATAGTTGGCAAATGTTCCCCATTCATTGCGAATAGCCATAAAGACGCGAGCATTACTAATCATAGCTTCGATCTTGAGACGATTGCGTACAATTCCTTTATTGTGCATGAGTTCTTCGATCTTTTCTTCATCATATTGGGCAATTTTTTCATAATCAAAATGATCAAAAGATGCCCGAAAAGATCCGCGTTTATTTAAAATACATTCCCAAGACAATCCCGCTTGAAAGCTTTCCAAGACCAACATTTCAAAAAGATATTGATCATCATATGAAGGCTTACCCCACTCTTCATCATGATATTTGACATATAAGGGATTAGCCATATTAACCCATTGGCAGCGTTTCAATTCTTGCATATATCTAATTTTCCTTATTTTCTAAAGTTAGTTTCTTAGATTCTGACTTGATATTTTTCATAAATATATTAAAATGACTATTCTTTATCGCATCATCGAAAATAGCTGCGACGATATTTTGGCTAAAGGGCATGATCACTTTGATAAAATCGATAAAATAATTAAAAGTAGCAATACCATTTTCATGTTTTAAAGCCATCTCCGGAATCGTTCCCATAACTTGACTATGAATTCTTTCCGTCTCTTCGCCATCGAGCCATATACATTCTTGAATTTCCAAGTGATTATCTTTCATCGTCGAATTATGTATGCCACTTATTTCAAAGATAGCCGTCTTATTATATTCATCTTCAATATGCCTCTCTTGTTCTCCATAGATGATCTTATAGCTATATCGTCCTTGCATATTGCCAAAATTATCATAGGCAATGATCTCCCGCATCGAAGGATTGACCATTGGGCGATAGAAATTCAAATATAGCTGATCTTTACTGACCTTTAATTCCGCATAACCATGTTTATCACTTTGATATTTGAAAGTGCGTTTTTCCCCTAAACTGATATAAATGCGATCTTGACTGCCATCATAACTCTTTGCATAAAAAGTATACGAAAGTGGTTGTTTGACGAGATTATTGCTATAATCTTCCTCTTTCCTTAATCCATTATATATTATTTTGCCATTATTAATTTCCATGATATAACCATATTCGATTGGATAACCCTTATTTATCTTTTTACGTTCTATATAGCCTACTTCCACATCATTGCTATCGACAATTATCATGCGATTAGCAGCATTCGGTTCCGTTACTCTAAACCCCAATAGTTCCAATAATTTTAATTCATATTCGATATTAAACTTTTCTGTCATCTCTATCCTCCTGATTTTAATAAAGTAATATTCTTTTATATCGTATAAATTTATTTTATCATGAATAAAATTATTTGCATAACAAAAATGAATATTTACTTTTGACTTATATCGTTATATAATCTTGGTAACGGGTGCTTAGCTCAGTTGGTTAGAGCGCTTGCTTGACGTGCAAGAGGTCATAGGTTCGAGTCCCATAGTACCCACCATTTTTGCCGATTTAGTACAGTGGCAGTACAGATGCATGGTAAGCATCAGAGGACAGTTCAATTCTGTCATTCGGCACCACGAAAGTTTCTATTTGAATTTATTCGAATATTGATAGATAAAAATCAATCTCACGATTGATTTTTTCAGACTGTTGACAAATGAAAATTTTAAAACAGTCTTTTATTATGTTTCAAAATTTAGTATAATGTAAGTGCGAGATAAAATGCCTTATTTTAACCGAAAAGTCATTGATAAATATCTCGCTTTTATTATGAGAAAATGTTATAATAGAGGTGGTTAAAATAAGGAGTGATAAAAATGTCAATGACCAAAAGACCAAAAAGAAGTTATTCAAGTGAAATAGTAAATTTAGAAAGTATGATACCAGAAGATCATTTTTTGAGAGTGATAGAAAAATATTTTGATTGGAACTTTGTATATGAAGAAGTAGAGAAACTATATTCTAAAGTAGGAAGAAAAAGTATAGATCCTGTAGTTTTAATAAAGATTCATATATTGAAGTTCCTTTTTCATGAAGACAGTTTAAGAAGGACATATGAAAATTTAAAATATAATAATTTATATAGATGGTTTATAGGGTATAGCTTAAACGAAGAAGTACCAGATCATTCCACCTATTCTCAAAATTACAAAAGAAAGTTTAGTAAATTAGAAAAAGATTTATTACAAACCGTATTTGATAAAGTGATAGATTTGTTAGTAGAAGAAGAATGCTTAGATATGACGGCAGTATATATAGATTCAACACATACAAAAGCCTATGCTAATAAAAAGAAAAATCATAAAGAAATGGTAAAAATAGAGGCAAAGAAATATCAAAAAGAATTGGATTTAGAAATAGCATTAAAGGGATTACATGAAGAGGCTTTGAGTGAAGAAGAATATTTTGAAGAAGTAGAAAAGATAATCAAATGTAATGAGGAAGTAGATACTGAAGAAGTAATTGGAGAAAAAGAAATCATTGTAAGTGATGTGGATAAAGATGCAGGTATGTTATATAAAAGTGATAAAGAAAAAATGTTTGGATATAACACGAGTGTAATTTGTGAAAACAATAATTATGTATTAACGGTAGATACCAACGGAAGTAATGTACATGATTCCATATCGTTCTACCAATCCTTTGATAATCTAGTAAACCACTTTGATATAGATGCCATTAGATATTTTGTAGGAGATGCCGCTTATATAACTCCGCATATATGTAAAACGATAATAGACTTAGAAATGATACCAGCATTTCCATATACAAGGAAAGGATATCGAAAAGGATATTTTAAGAAATATGAATTTGTGTATGATGAATATAATGATATTTATATTTGCCCAAATGAAAAAGATTTAATCCCAACAGGTCGAATAGATAAAAATGGATATATCATTTATAAAGCGTATGAAGATGATTGTAAAAATTGTCCATTTAAAGAGCAATGTACTAAAGGAAAATATAAACAAATATTAAGACATGTATGGGAGGAGTATAAAGAAATGGCAAATGATTATAGACATCATAAAGATGTTCAAGAGATATATAGGCAAAGACCTCAACACATAGAAAGAGTATTTGCCGATGGGAAGATGAAGTATGGATTAAGATACACATACTTTAGAACAAAAGAAAGAGTCCACCGA
The DNA here is from genome assembly GCA_947598395.1 of uncultured Bacilli bacterium. Classification (GTDB taxonomy): domain Bacteria; phylum Bacillota_I; class Bacilli_A; order RF39; family UBA660; genus CAG-582. The sequence goes on along the minus strand of CANQFG010000071.1, from coordinate 611 downwards.
GAATTGACTCTTCTTTATGCATGTATGAATCTCAAGAAATTTGCCTTACATCGTTATGCCTAGTATAGAAACATACTGAGTATCAACCCTTTTTTATCAAATTGTGGGTCTTTAAACAAAAAAAAGACAAATAAGCAATATATTTTACCTATTTGTCAACAGTCTGTAAAAATCAATCTCACGATTGATTTTTTGTTTTTATAATAAGTTTAGTCAAAAGGTTAATCAAATTTTGGTACTAGCCATAATTTCTAATATTTGATCATAATTATCATCTTTAGCAACGACATTCTTTTTCATCATTCCACATTTTTCACAAGTATAGACAATTTTATAATTGCCCTTTTTGGTAGCTTCGATCGAAGTCGGTCTTAATATTCCCTTACAAGAACATGCCCGATCACCGGGATTGATATCGACATGCTTCGAACATAGACAATTTGGACAATGATCACGAGCTGTATAACCCAATTTTTTGACTTCGGTTCCACATACTTCACAGATAAAATCTTCATCTTTCATTGTAAAACGGGCATTATCACTCACAATAAAACCTCCTCAATTTGCTATATTCTTATTGTATCATTACCGAAATATTTCGGCAATTTAAA
>CANQFG010000070.1 GCA_947598395.1 uncultured Bacilli bacterium | reverse complement strand
TAGAAGAAGCCATAAAAAAATTTCATTTGGATTTTAAGAACTTAAAAATAATGGATATTGGTTCAAGTACCGGTGGCTTTTGTGACTGTGCTTTACAACATGGTGTTGCTTCGATAATTGCCGTTGATGTTGGAACCAATCTATTACATGAATCATTGCGAAATAATAAACTAATCGATTTACATGAGAAGACCAATTTTAAAGATTTGGATAGTAAATATTTTCGTGATCTCGATGCCATTGTCTGTGATGTTTCCTTTATATCTTTAAAGCAAATTATCGATAAGATCGTTTCTGAAAATATAAAAATTGATATTATTTGCCTAATTAAGCCTCAATTTGAATGTGGTCGGGAAATTGCTACGAAATATAAGGGAATTATTTTAAATCGCGATATTCATATTGCTATAATTAATTCGTTAAAAGAGTATTTTAATGAGCGAGGATTTTTCATTAAGAATTTAACGCCATCGCCCATTCGCGGTGGTGACGGAAATATCGAGTATTTGACTTTTATTTCCAATAAGATAAATCAAAATAGCAATATCGATATCGAGCAAATAGTAACGGGATGTTTTAATTCGGTAAATTAACGCGAAAAAATGAAAGATAATGTATTGCATAATTTAATGAAGAGATAACCATAAAAAGTTATCTCTTTTTGGATGTCTATATTCGTATTTTAGAAAATTAAAGATATGGCCTCAAAATTAGAATATAAATAAAGTTTCATTTCCCAAATAAATATATATGTATATAGTTTTATTTATTTGTATATATTTTAATAGGTGAGTACATGAAAAATTTGATAAAAATATTAGCTCTTTTGGCAATATGTCCTTTAAATGTCTTGGCTTTAGCCGATAGTGCCAAATCGAGTATTTTAATTGAAGCTTCGACGGGAACGATTATTCATGAAAATAAAGGTGATGCTGAATTGCCAATGGCGAGTATGACGAAGATGATGAGTTTGCTTTTAATCATGGAAGAATTAGATCGGGGCAAGATCTCTTTAGATGATGTCGTTACTGTTAGTGCCAATGCGGCTTCGATGGGTGGCTCGCAGATCTATTTGGAGGCCAATTCCCAAATGAAAGTCGACGTTTTATTAAAAGCGGTCTGTATTGCATCGGCGAATGATGCGATGGTGGCGTTGGCCGAACATATTGCCGGTTCGACGGATGAATTTGTCAAGCGCATGAATGAACGGGCCAAAGAATTGGGGCTTAAACATACTAATTTTGTCAATGTTCATGGTTTAGATGCCGATAAACATTATTCTTCTGCCCATGATATGGCCTTTATTGCGCGCGAACTTTTGAAACATGAAGTTATCTTAAATTATTCGTCGATATATGAGGATTACATTAAACATCCAGATGGAACGAGTAGTTGGATTGTCAATACCAATAAGCTTATCAATTATTATAAGGGATTAGATGGTTTAAAGACGGGCTATACTTTAAAAAGTGGTTATTGTATAACGGCTACGGCTAAACGAGGTGATATGCGCCTAATCAGTGTCGTCATGGGTGAAGAAAATAACAACATTCGCAATCAAGATACGATGGAATTGCTAAATTATGGCTTTGCCAATTACAAATTGGAAAAAATTGTTACAACTGACGATAATATTGGGACAATCGATATAAAATTTGGCAAGAAGGAACAGGTTCCCTTGCAATTGCTCGATGATGCGGTCGATTTAGTCAATGTTGCCGAAGAAAATAAGTATTCCTATGCCATTGAGAAGCAAGACATTGAAGCTCCGGTCAAAGTCGGGGATGTCGTCGGTAAGGTTCATGTCTATGCCAATGATGTGAAAATCGCTTCCTATGATTTAACGGTCAAAGAAAATGTTTTGAAAGCCAATATCTTTGATTTATATATCCGTAATATGAAGAGATTATTGAAGGGTTATTATTAAAAATTTTGAAGGTGAAGATGAGCCAATTATCTTCTTCTTTTTTTATTTTTAAGACATTATTCTTGCATAAAGCTTGATAATGCATTATAGTTGATATAGGAGGTTATGGTAATGGAAGTAAGATTAATCGGAGCTATCGATTATAAAAAATTACATGAAGAATTAAAGAGAAGAAACGTTGAAAATTGTGATGAAATAATTGAATATATCAAAACTTTAGAAGTGGAAATGCGGTCTAATAAAGTGGCTGCGGCGGCAGCGTTATCGCGTTTTAATGGCGATGTCTTGGAAATTCTCGGTTTAAGAGAGGATAAGTCACTAGAAGAAAATAGCAAATATGCTAATCGCGTTATGAAGGTGGGACATACTTCCATAAGCGATCATGACTTTTTGACTTTTGCCATTAAGGATGCGTCGATTTTTATCGAACAAATGATAATTGCCGAACGGTTCTCGGGTTTTACGATCAAATCGCGAAGAATGGTCGATTTTTCCCATGCTGGTTATTATAATGTTCCCGACTTTTATGATGTATCGGGTCGCGTAATTGCCCAAAATGAAGAGGCTAAAAAGCTTTATAAGGAACATATGGATAAGTTGTTTGCCAAATATTCTGAATTTGTCAATGCGGGAATCCCAACGGAAGATGCGCGGTATATCATGCCTTATTGTGCGCATTCCAACATGTTGATGACGATCGATGCCAATACGATGATGCGGATGATTATCGCCTATACGAAGACGTATTTGGCCGAAATTCAAGAATTGCGCGAATTTGGCGAACAATTGTTGGCGATTGCACGAGAGAATAATGCCTATTTTGTCTCTTTAGTTGATGCTATTCCTTATCAAGGACGCGATACGGTACGGGATAAGATTATGGACAAATTCGATCTTCCAAATTATCGCGTATTAGATCACAGTCACATGGTCAATAGTTCGCATAATATCGATAATACGATTTTGGCATCAGCGCTTGCTAGACGCTTTAATATCGCCTTTGACGAGGCCTTAGCCAAAGTTTCGGTGGCATCTTTGGAAACCAAAGAGGAATTGATGCGGGAAATTATCTTTAAAAGTGATGGCTTGGAATTGAGCCAAGTTACTTTTCAATTTCAAATTCCCTTGTCATTTGCCATTCTTACGCATTTGACCCGGCACCGGACGCATGATATTTTGCCACCCAATTTTGTGCCTAATGTCGATTTGGGACAATATAAGATCCCTAAGTCTTTGCATGATGCCAATATGGCTACGGAAATGGAGCATGTTTTTGAAGAAAATCAAGCTGTTCATGACTACTTTAAAGATGTCTTAAAGGTTCGGGACGAGGATTTAGTGCACTTTACATTGGCCGGCAATTTAATCAACGTCTTGACGAATATGGATGGCAAGACGTTCCAACACATCTGTGAGCTTCGAGAATGTCGTAGAGCCCAATGGGAAACGCAAGATATGGCCCATGACATGCATCGGGAAGTCGATTCGTTAGAGGATGCCGCCATATACTCAAGTCTTTTGGGTCCATCATGTGTTACCAAGGGAAATTGTCCTGAAGGTCGCCAATGTTGTGGCTATATCAATGAAATTCGCGGTCTAACGCAAGAAGAGAAAAAGAAAAAATTACTTTATGATACCAAAAAGAATAATTGATCTTTTAAGGCGATTTAATCGCTTTTTTCTTTTGGTAATGGTATAATCATAATTGTAGTAATAATTTAAGAGAAGAGGAATGAAAATGTTTAAAAGCATTAAGTGGCGCAGAATATCGGCTTTTTTAATCGATATCATGCTCGTGGTATATCTATCAGTTGCCATAAGTCAAGTCGATATTTTAAATCCCTATAAATATTCATATGAAGAAGCTTATGAGGAATACAATTTAATTTATAATGAATCGTATGATAAATTGACGAGTGGGGAGTTTAAGCCGCAAGAATTCTTTAAGAAAATCGAGAAGAAATTATATCAGATTGAAAGATATACGACTTTCCAATACTTGTGGTATTTGGCCTTCTCATTTCTCTATTTTGGGGTATTCGCCTATTTTACCGGAGGGCAAACGTTGGGTCAAAAGTTATTTAAACTCAAAGTGGTCGGCGATGATGATGAAAAGGTATCCCTTCCACGGATGTGTTTGCGCAATCTCTTCAATGGCACTTCGATGAGCTATGGGGTTAATTTTATCATCATTTTAAATCTCCT
>CANQFG010000069.1 GCA_947598395.1 uncultured Bacilli bacterium | reverse complement strand
TAAATATAAAAAGGACTAGTTAACTTTAATCTTAACTAAGCCCTTTTCAATTTCCTCTAATGCCCTACCTAATTCCTTTTTGGAAACATATTCTTTCTCTTTCATTTGATAATGTTCTGTCTCATGCATTTGTTTACTTCTTCTCGAAGCAACATGAACGAGAATATATTTAGAACCGATAGTATTTAATATCTTATCTATTGAAGGATAAATCATTTCCTCACTCTCCTATATTATTACTATACTATATAATTTTTTAAGTATAAATAAAAGAGCAAGTTTCTTGACGATTTTTTGACAACTATTCTTTTATACTATCGATATCGATATAATAGACATCATAATTATCATCAGCAATATAGACTGGTATTTCCGTAATATTTTTCTCTTTAATAATTTTATCTAAATTATCGATCCATATTTCCTTATTGATAAACTTATAATCAGTATCATTATCTTTATAACTACATTCTATATAATAAGGATGTTTGCCATTAACCATGATCTTTTCATTGACCTTTATCGTTTTCAATTGGGCCATAATACGATGACCAACATATTTTAATCTCTTACCTTTTTTACTATTCTTAAACACTTTTATACCCGAGAGAATAGCGCCAAATAAACAGATTAAAGCGATGACGAGATAAATTATAACGATTTGAATATCTTTCTTTAAATAACAATCTTGAATATTATTTTTAGCATAATAAACCGTTACTTTATCCGATTCTTTTAATAAATGATCCTTATTATCGATATGGCTATAGATCGTTCGACCATCGGCAATATAACTAATTAAAGCCCTACTTCCCTCATCGACACTTTCGACATTAGCCGAAACTTTAATTCCCCGAAGGACGGCATTTAAACTACCCTTATCATTATATATAGCTAATCCTAAAAAGACAATTGTAAAAAATACAAAGACAATTAATAAATTATTGGCTAATTTACTCTTCATAATCAACACCCTTTTTATCATTATAGCACTTATCTTTTAAATATCCTATATAAACTGTCTGTAAATCTTTATTTTTTTCCTTACAAGTTATTAGAGTAATCGTCGTCTTTCGATAATCCCTTTTTAATTCGACAGTACCATCCTTTAAGACATCATAATTATGATCATATATATACGTATATTTATAATTATTATAATAGATATTAATCGCATCACCTTTTTCTAATAGAGGTAATTTATCAAAGAAGGAAACGTTGCTATTTCCTCGATGAGCAGCTAATATCAAGTTGCCCATTGCAACATCGGGCATATTCGATGAAGCAATTAAAGTTATATTTTTATTTACAGAATTTTTATTAGATTTAAGGTTAAAGAAGCCTCGTTTTAAATTAATTTTAGGTATTTCTAAGATAGCTAAATATGGCTCATCTTTGACATTATTCTTTTTATTGGTTGGGGGATTTTCGATGGAAAGATAATTAGCAACTAATATTTCATTATTTATTATTGGTTTTATATAAGAATAATATTTATGACATAATAAGATAGTTAAAATGATTGCATAAAGTAAGAAGAAACTGATCTTTATCTTTTTCGCCATAGATATTGCCTTATTCCTAAGAGAATACTAATTAAAGAAAATCCTTCTAATAGGTGATAATTGACTTTATCAGTTTTAGGAACGGGTACTTCGGGAATCTTTTTATTAGTAAGTTCTAAAAAAAATTCCTCCTCTTTATCATCGATGATCATTTCATGCCATGTATCATCTAAAATATAGCCTTCAAGAGTTGCTATCTCGCGAATATAATATGTTCCTATTGGTAAAGATACACTTAAAATACCATCATCATTGGTTATACCTTCAAATATTTTATTTTCTTTTGATTCATCATATATAGCAAATGCGATACCTCCTAGGGGATTATGCGTTTCTTCATCGACCTTTTTGATTATTAAATCTTTTAATTTTAAATAATTATCTAATTCATTAGTCTTAGTCAATTGAATATCGATCTTTTGAATTTCACCTAAAGAAGCATCATATTGAAATTCAAAGGGATATTTTGTATCATCGAGAATATATCGATCATCAGTAGCTATCTCCTTTAAATAATATTTGCCATATGGCAATTCACCAATATAAGATATTTTACCGGAAGCATCCGTCGTCAAAATATCTACTAAGGTATCTTTAGTAATGCCCATCCCATCAGTTACGGGAATACTTTCAGCAGCATATATTCCAATCTTGATATTAGCTAGTGGTTCCTTTTTAAATATTAGATTGCCATCGATACTCGGTTTTATTACATCGCCAATCTTCATTAATTCGAGTTTTACTTTTTGATATTTATTATATATTTCAATACTCGTATCGCCATCGGATAAATCGAAACTTTGTTTTTCTTGTAAGATCGCATAGGGATAAATGGTACTTATTTCCTTAAAGTAATATTTCCCCGGTGCTAATTCGACATAACATTCTTCGGGGATTTCCATCTCCATGATCATTTCATCTAAATGATATATATAATCGCCATTGCCATCAAAGATATCTTGCGCCGCATATAACTCTACTTTAGCTCCATTTATCAATTTATTCGTCTTTTTTAAATTTACGCCCGTACTAGTTATTTCTAATTCTTCGATAACTTCTCCATATTTATTAATCTTAACGGTATTGCCCGACACCCGAACGGGAAGTTCGACATTGATGGGTTCATAATTGCCAACAGCTACGCAATCTTGATAATCTTTAGAGATATAATAGACATTATCCGTAGCAAAGCGCTTCGTTGTCTTCGATAGTTTAATGCGATAGTTGCCAATCTTTTTGCCCTTGATAATTATTTTGTTTCCTTGTTTAGTGACATCGATTCCCTCTTTATCATAGGAGACAATTTCATAATCATTTAAAACATTATTGGTATCTTCAACCGAAGTGGTATCGAATATCTTCATGCGCGTGGTCTTGCCCGAAAATGATGGCTTTAGAGAATGTTTAGTGACGAGATCATTCAGTTCCTTAATCTCCTTTTCATAGGGATAGATCGGATCTTTAGAATGAAGAGCACCTACAAAGTAATGTTCATAAGTGGGATTTTGGGTTGTCCATATTAAATATTGCGTTATGGCATACCATTTTTTATCGGAATGATCATACCCTTTTTCCTTATATCCATAGCCATAATAAGCTAAAAGACTAATTCGCGTCGCTTGCGCCTTAGTAAGAAGCGTATCAACATATTTTAACGATTCCGTATAATCGCCTTCGGAAGCCCCATCCAACTCCGTCCACGATTCGATACAATAGACATATTGGTTATCGGTACTCCTTCGATACACTTGCGCCTGTTCATAAAAATTATGCGTTGGATATTTCTTATCGGCCGTATCTTCCCGATGTTTATAAAAATATATATCATCGATCACTTCCGCTTTATAAATTTTACCATTATAAGGTTCCGCTTGACAGATAAAGGGCAATGCTAAAAAACTACATATCATAATTACTACTACTTTTAATATCTTTTTCATAACCTTTTCCTTTCATTAAAAAAAAGAGAATTTCTTCCCTTTTATTTACCTCTTTTCGTTGCAGCATAATTCTCTTCCCACCTAGAAGATTGACTAGAAATACGCATACAACAAATAATAAATATTAAAACTACTAATAAAAATATTTTCACTTACCTCACCTTCATAACGGATATTTTTAATCCTTCGGTTATTTTCAAAACTACACTTTTTTTAATCTTTCGCATCGCCATACTGGAAATATTCATCTTTTCGGCAAATCCTTCATCAGTCAATGTACGATGGAGAAGGCAATTTACAAAATATTCCTTTTCTTCAAGGCATAGTTCTTTATAAATTTGGCCTAATTGAGCATATAATTTTAAAAATTCTTCTTCCGTTTCAATTTTCTTGATGACATAATTTAAAGTTGTATTTTTATTAGGTAAAGACTTCTGTTCATAATGAACATCATAGTTAGAAACTAAATTAGGGAGCTCCATTTGGGGGTATTTGTAGCTCGCCCTTTCCAGTTCTAAAAATAGTAAATCAACTTTTTTAAGACATTCTGTATAATTGAAACCATCCATAATTCTTTTATCCATTATATGCTTTGGTTTAAGAATTAGTGTCTCATCCATAACCCTCCTAAAAAAAAGAGAAGCACCTAAGGTACTTCAAGATTTTATACTACTTTTTTTACTACGATTGGTTATTATAAACCATGAGTGAAGAAATGTCAAATTAATGATCTAAATAATTAGACCATTAAACCATATTATAAAGA
>CANQFG010000068.1 GCA_947598395.1 uncultured Bacilli bacterium | reverse complement strand
TTATTTTGCAAGACTTTTTCATTTTTTCATTTTTTGATTTAAAGCTAAAGACTTTTCGTCAGAAATTTGGTACAATAATATTAATTAAAAAGTTGTTAATGTTCGCTTGTGGGGGAGTTGACAAATGAATTCAATTAATAAAAAATTGATGATATATGTTGAAAATAATATATTGCCTATTTATGACAAAAATGATTCAGGACATAGGATTGAACATATTCGTTATGTCATTAAGCGAAGTCTTGAATTGGCTGAACAATTTGATGATATCGATTTAGACATGGTTTACGTAATAGCTTCTTTTCATGATATAGCTCACCATATTGACAAGAATAATCATGAAATATTATCGGCTAAATTATTTTATGAAAATGAAAAGATGAAAGAATTTTTTACCGATGAACAAAGAAGAATTATTAAGGAAGCAATAGAAGATCATCGCGCTAGTTTAAAATATGAACCTAGAAGTAATTATGGAAAAATTATTTCATCGGCGGATAAAAATACGGATTTAGCTTCGGCATTAAAAAGGACACATGCTTATACTGTTAAACATTATCCTAATTTGAATATCGATGAAATGATTAATAGGGCATATAAGCATATATCAGAAAAATTTGGTATTAATGGCTATGCTAAAACATATTGCTATGATAAAGAATATGACGCTTTTAAAAAGGATGTCGAAAAATTATTAAAGAATAAATATGGGTTTGCAATAAAATATATGGAGGTAAATGGAATTATGGATGTTAAAGAAAAGGCCAAATTATTTGCTATACAAGCTCATATGGGACAAGATAGAAAAGCTGAACCTGATAAACCAATGATAGTTCACCCCATAGGCGTTGGGCAACTTTTGGAATCATTTGGATATGATGATAATGTCGTAGCAGCAGGTTATTTGCACGATGTTGTAGAAGATACCAAATATACTATTGAGGATATAGAAAAAGAATTTGGTAAGGATATTGCTGACTTAGTAATGGTTGCTTCTGAACCTGATAAAACTTTGTCTTGGGAAGAACGAAAAAAACATACAATTGAAGAAACTAAAAAATTGCCACTTAGAAAAAAATTAGTAATTTGTGCTGATAAAATAAATAACTTAGAAGATTTATTTTTAATATTTGAGAAAAGTGGCAAAAGAGATTTCAGTGCCTTTAAAAGGGGAGAAAAATCTCAAAAATGGTATTATACAAATATTTATGAAAGTTTAATATTTGGAGAAGATAAAGAATTGCCGATATTTTTAAGATTAAAAGATATTTTAGATAAAGTATTTTATCAAAAGGAAAATTTATTTTTAAGAGATACGATCTTTTTAGATAACCAAGATTATTATGCCGAATTAAGAAAACTACATGCTCAAAAGATTGAATTACAAAGATTGAAAACTTTAGTAACCCTTCCTAAACCTTTTGTTATCGAATTTACAGGTACACCTAGGACCGGAAAAACCACAACCATAAATAATTTATATGATTTTTTTAAAAAAGGTGGCTTTGAAGTTTCCTTGATAGAAGAGTTTACAACTTCTAAATATTATAAAGAAGAATTAAGAAGTAAATTTGATAGTATGAGTTATTCAGATAGAGACTTAGCAATATTCGAAGAAGTATATAAACAATTACTAAATGCTGTTATGACAAAAAAAGATTTAATTTTAATTGATAGATCTTTAAATGATAGACAAATATGGAATTATAGACGTTTAGTTAGAGGCGATATGCCAGAAGATTTGTATTCAAGTGCCAAAGAAAAATATGCGAAACTTTCTAAACAATTAATTGATTTTTTAGTAGTTACATATGCTGATTCTTTAACTTCTTTAAGAAGGGATTACAATTCTAGTTTAGCATTAGAAAATCGAAACTTTTTAAACGAGAAAAATCTAAATGAATACAATGAAAGTTTACAAGCCTTAAAAGATCTATTCGTTGAAAGTGTCGATTCAATGGTTTTATTAGATACATCAAAAATGAGTATGAATGATGTATCTATAGAAGTTGCATCTCAAGTATTACCAGTTATGAGAAAAAGATATATTAAAGAATTTCATCAAAAATATAATTTAAAATAAAAAAATGATATTGAGCATTGCTGCTTATATCATTTTTTTTTAGTTATCCGAAATAAAGTAAGTATAAGTAGAAGTAAAATTTATCTATTAAAAATCATGTTGATTTACGTGTTTATTTGATCCACAAACCCAGTAATAGTAATCTTTACCATCTTTATCCTTAGCCCACTCTATGTCACAACCATAATTTTTCTTATATGCTTTTTCTAATTCAAGAACATCATTATCATTTAAATTTAATTCATCAGCAGTAGGAACTTTAGTACTATTAGCATTTGCTAAAACAATTTCAAAGTTTCTAGTCTTATTATCTCCTAATATTCTAGCATTTAAATAGCATACGTACCCATTACTATTAATGCCAACATCAATCATTGCTGTATCAGTAGCTAACTCATCACTATAATAGGTAGAAAGCCATTCATTAAATTGTTTATTTGAAACAGCTACACGATAGAACTTGATATTTGAACCCATATTCTTATAAGCATCACCATTTAAACTACTAGTAACAAGAGGTGTAGCATTTACAAGGAATCTTAATTTTTTAACTAATTCTAATTCAATAACTCCTACTGATCTTTTTCCACTAAATTGCATTTCCCAACCTGCCATACCTTTGATGCTATTTGTGTTTGGAATAGACCAAGAAGTTGTAGATAGTCTTTTAAATAACGAAATTTGTTTAGCATTTGAGGTATTAGTATATGAATATAACACACCAGTAGGAATTGCTCCACCATCATTTGCACCATCATAATAAACAATTAATTCGGTTCCATTATTTTTGTCATATTCTTTTGTCCATTTTTCCTTAACATTACGTACTGTTAAACTCTTAGCTTCTTCAGTTTTTTGTACGGCATTTTTAATGATTGTAACAGCATCTTCAGTACTTGGATTAGTTTCTTCAGCAACACTAGGAGTACTATTAGATTGAGTAACACTCGATGTGTTTTCTTCAACAATTGTTCTTTTTTCTGCTACTTGTTGAACTGTTGCTTTTTTTGCCTCTTCCGCTGCAGCAGCTTGTCTTTCTTCTTCAAGTTTACGGGCTTGTTCTTCAGCAAGTTTCTTTGCTTCTTCCGCTTTTTGTGCTTCTTCTTCGGCTAATCTTTTAGCTTCTTCCGCCTTTTTAGCTTCTTCTTCCGCTAATCTTTTTTCTTCCTCGGCTTTTTGTGCCTCTTCCTCAGCCGCTTTTACTTTTGCTTCAGCTTTACGAGCTTCTTCTTCGGCAAGTTTCTTAGCTTCTTCAGCAGCTTTTCTTTCTTCATCTGTCTTTGCAGTTTTTACTTGTTCTTCTGCTTTTTTTAGTGTTTCATCAGCAGCCTTTTTTGTTGCTACCGCTTTTTGAACTTCATCGTCAGCAGCTTTTTTCTTTTGTTCGGCATTCTTTACAGCCTTTTCAGCATTTTCTAAATTTTTAACTGCAGTCTCTTTAGCTTCGGTTTTCTTTTGTACTTCTTCTTTCGCAACATCAACTTTTGCATTTGCTTCGCGAACATCTTCTTCTATTAAAGCAGCCGATTTCTCAATAGGAAGATTTTGATTCTCATAAAAACCATAAACATTATTGTCATTCGCCTTTAAGAATTGGCTTACTCCAAGAGTACAAGCTCCTAACGTAGCAGTACCTAAGAATACTCCGCCAATCACTTTTGCTGATAACTTTTTCATAACATCGCTCCCTTTTTCTTTTATAGCGTGATTATACAGCATTATATGCAAAGTGTCAAGTAAAAGTGTAAAGTTCACTATCTAAAGCATTAGTATTAAGCCACATTTTTACATTCTAATTCAACGAGTTTAACTTTTTTAGGATTACCTATATAAATAGCAGTAAAATAGTTAAATTCTAAAAAATTAACAGCTAGTGATTTTGATAATAATGAATTTTTACACATGATGTTGCAAAATTAAGAAAAGTACATCCATATGAAGATCCAGCAATAGATATTGTACCATTGATAGTTGAAAATCACTTCAAATAATCAAAAAAAATATTAAAATATGACCACTTTAAATGATTTTATCAATATTTTCGGTCACTATATTTTTCGGCAATTTTTTGGAAACTTTTCAGTAGCAAAAAAAACGAACCATAATGGTTCGAAAGAATTCAACATGGAGTGATTGTGGAAGATATCTACAACTTTCACTCATAACGATTTGATATATAAAATATCAATCACTAATATTATT
>CANQFG010000067.1 GCA_947598395.1 uncultured Bacilli bacterium | reverse complement strand
CGCGATACGTTAGAAAAAGAAGTTATTGCCGTATCGGAAATCCTTGATAAGATCGCGTTCTTGCTCGGCGATATTCAAACCAATCTTTATAATCGGGCCCTAAAGCGTCGGGATTCGATGATCTATAATTTATATAGTTATGATGAATTAAAAGATTTAGCCACGAATGGTCAAGGTTTTGCCTATGTCAATTGGTGTGGCGATGTCGCCTGTGAAAATAAGATTAAGGAAGATACGGGTTTAAAATCGCGCTGTATTCCATTTGAAAATCATGAACCCGATGGCAAATGCATCTGCTGTGGTCATGATGCTACGACGAAAATTTACTTTGGCAAACAATATTAGGAGGTAAGAAAAGTGATAGATATTAATTTAATTCGCGAAAATCGGGAATTAGTTAAAGAAAATAATAAGAAAAAATTTCAAGAACATAAAAATGAAATTGTCGATGAAATCTATAATTTAGATATCGAATATCGCGAAACGAAGCAAAAGATGGATCAAGCTCGGGCCGAAAAAAATCGCTTGAGTGCCGAAATCGGGGCTTTGATGCGCGACAAAAGAATCGATGAAGCCAATAAGATAAAGGAACAAGTAAGTGCGATGGGGGAAGAAATCGATACTTTGACTTCTCGCGAAGATGAACTTGCCAAGATCATTAATACGAAGATGATGATGATTCCCAATATCATTGCCGATGATGTTCCCATTGGCAAAGACGATTCGGAAAATGTCGAGGAAAAGCGCTTTGGCGAACCCAAAGTTCCCGCTTATGAAATTCCTTATCATGCCGATATCATGGCCAATTTCAATGGTTTAGATAAAGAAGCATCGGCTAAAGTAACGGGCAATGGATTCTATTATTTGATGGGCGATATTGCTCGACTTCATTCGGCTGTCTTGGCTTATGCTCGCGATTTTATGATCGATAAAGGTTTTACATATTGCATACCACCATTTATGATCAAAAGTGAAGCTGTCGACGGCGTCATGTCTTTCGAAGAAAAGGAAAATATGATGTATAAGATTGAAGGAGAAAACCTTTATTTGATTGGTACTAGTGAACATTCAATGATTGCCAAATTTAAAGATCAAATTTTAAAGGCGAGCGATTTGCCAATTACTATGACTTCTTATTCACCATGTTTCCGCAAAGAAGTAGGTGCTCATGGCATCGAAGAACGCGGTGTCTATCGCATTCATCAGTTTGAAAAACAAGAGATGATCGTCATCTGTCAACCAGAAGAAAGTGATGCTTGGTATGATAAAATGTGGAATTACTCGGTAGAATTATTTCGGACTTTGGATATTCCGGTTAGAAAACTCGTCTGTTGTTCGGGCGATTTAGCCGATTTAAAATATCGCTCTTGTGATATTGAAGCTTGGAGTCCAAGACAACAAAAATACTTTGAAGTTTGCTCATGCTCAAATTTGACGGATGCTCAAGCTCGGCGTTTGGGAATCAAATTCAAAAGAGAAGACGGCGAAAAAGTTTATGCACATACTTTGAATAATACCGTCGTAGCTCCACCAAGAATGCTCATCGCTCTTCTTGAAAATAATTATCAAGAAGATGGAAGTATTTTAATTCCCAAAGTTTTACAACCATATATGGGTGGAAAAGAAAAAATTGAAAAGAAGTAGATCTTTTAAATAGCTTATTGTTATAAAACAAGCCTATAAAAAAATATAAAATGTACTAAGTATTCATGTTTTTTCCTATTTATTTAATGGGTATAAAATGATATAAACTTAAAAAAGATTAGTTGCTATAAAAAAGTATGTATTGGTGTTTGTTATTTGAAATTCGCATCAGTAATACTTTTTTATTTGTTTATTAAATAAATTTATAGTGACACTTATAGTGACATTTATAGTGACATATGTACTATTGTAGTAGATTTAATGCATAGAACAAAAATTAATGCTTTCAACTTGAGTTTGTTTTGATGTTGTAATGAATAATTATAATTTTATTGTAATGTAAAAAAGTGGCAACATTGCCAGAAAAATACAATGTGAAATTGGCTATAAAACAAATAAAAAGACATATAGTTTAGATTTATAGTTTTATTGAAAATATAAGATATATTGTATTGTTTCCACCAAGAAGATGGAAGTTATCCATAATAAAAGAAGCTTTAGTTGTGAAGCTTCTTTTATTTTAATTCAATATATAATGATTTATCGAAGTTATGATTATCAATTTTAAAATCTTCTAAAGTTTTGGTATCGATGAGATAGAATTTATGAAGGAGGGTATCGACTTCGCCAGTCTCATCACGTGGATCGTCCCAAGTCAAATCGAGATGTACCCACTTATCGTTGAGATAAACGGCATTCCAAACATGCGTTTCACTAGCTACTTTATAATTTTTGATATCCAAGCGATCGAGGATTATGGCCATCAAATCCGTATAGCCACTGCAAATGGCATAGCCTTCAAAGAGGGGACCAAGAGCTTTATTTGATTGATATGTTGGCGTTTTATTCGCCTTTATTTCCTCTTCGTAATTGACATCATAACGCGTATGATTAATTATATAGTCGTGGAAGGTATAGATGATATCTTCTTTGCTCATATCATCGGTTATCAATTCTTTCCACAAGCGATCGACTTCGTTATTGACTTTATCAATTTCTTCTTGCGTATAGACGTGGTTGATATTGACGGTAATTTCCCCGGCCATATCATATAGGACCCGCATATTGACAAAGTTATTGAAAGGGGAGACATAATTGCCAATCGTTGCCAAGGTATTTTTATTATTCTCATCCGATATCTTGATGACATCATCGACACAATCTAAATATTCATTGGGACAATAAAAGGTAAAAGTTTCATAACCGGCATCTAATATCATATAAAAGATATTTAATAGATCTTGATAATTATAGGGTACATAATCATCTGTTGCTTGTAGAAGTTCATAGGATTCGCCCTTGGCATAGCTATTTTTCTTATCGATGACGACTTCGGGAGTCGAAGCAACGAGACGCGTTGTAAGAGAAACAATCGCATCGAGTTTATAAATGACAAGGGCACTAATAGCTAGACAAAAGAGGATCGTTATAAATCGTCTTATCATGTTATCACCATTATCATCATATCATAGAAGCTAAAAAAAAAGAAATGTTAATTGGCCATTTCTTTAACTTTTTTATTTAATCTTGATTTTTGTCTTGCACAAGTATTTTTCTTAACTAATCCTTTAGAATAAGCTTTGTCAATATTTGAAATAAAAGTCTTTAATTCAGTATTAGCCAATTCGACATTTTTATCTTTAACGGCTTTTTCAACTTTTTTAATTGAATTTTTTACACGTGCTAAATAATCATTATTGGCAATGGTTTGAATTTTGTCGGTCTTGACTGACTTTTTAGAACTTTTAATATTAGGCATAATTATTTCGCTCCTTCCTTAAATACATATAAGATTTTATCAAAAAAATAATCAATTTGCAAACAATTTTTATTATTTATGAATATTATGCCTAATTTTATCTTTAAATGCTTGATATTCCGGATTTACAAAGGCCAATAATAATGCTATAGTAGTCGTGTAAGAAAGGAGAATGATACTGATGAATTATATAATTATAGAATGTGCTGAATCAATCATTTCTCCTAATAAGCGTGTTTAATCATGGCCTTTTAGGATATTATAATTGATTCTGCAAGAGCAGAATTTTTTTTATCAAGGAGATGATTAAGATGAATTTTATCGGAAGTAAAACATTGGAAACTGAGCGATTAATTTTGAGAAGATCGCATATGGAAGAACAAAAGAGATTATGGGAAATCTTAATGATACCTGAAGTAAATAAGCTCTATTTAGTAGGAGCTAAAAAGCATGCCAATAATCCCGAACATTGGACATGGGAAGTGCAAGAAAAGTATTATCGTTTAAAAGTTGAAAAGGCCGATCATGAAGATGTCTTTGGCTGGAGTGTCTTTTTAAAACCGGAATATACGCATAGTGGAAAAGAAGAAGTTATTGGCCAAGTTACGGCTCAAGAAAGTGGAGAAGATCTTGAGATTCGCGATGTCGGTTGGTATATCGATCCGGCCTATCAAGAACATGGTTATGCTACGGAAGCAGCTAAAGCGATGATTGACTATATGTTTGGTGAGGTCGCGATTGATGCGATTGTCTCCAGTGCTGTAAAAGATAATGTTGCCTCATGTAAGATTTTTGAAAAATTGGGATTTATGAGCATAGGTGAAACGACAAAGGAATCTCCTTATACTTTTTATGATGGTATCTTAACTTTTGCCAATTATAATTTAACAAAGGAGAAATATTTAGAAAATGAAAATATTCGAGTACGAAGAAAAGTATATTGAAGATGTTAGAAATTTATTAGTTGAATTAGAAGAATATATATTATCGATTGATGAAGATGATCTCGATCAACTTCATTCGGA
>CANQFG010000066.1 GCA_947598395.1 uncultured Bacilli bacterium | reverse complement strand
TTGATATCAGCATTGAGTTCGCTTCTCTCAGGATATCTTACATAAGTACCTGTCAATTTCTTTTCATCGAAATCGATAAATGCTGGACGACTTGCCTTTAATTCTAAAGCTTGTCTAATAGCTGGATGTTCTAATGAATTTTCTTTAACACTGATGACATCACCAGGTTTACAAGTATATGATGGAATATCGACTTTTTTACCATTGACTAAAATATGTCCATGATTAACTAATTGTCTTGCTGCTCTTCTTGTCGTAGCTAATCCCATCCGATAAACGATGTTATCAATTCGTGATTCAAGTAATTTTAAGAAATTTTCACCATGAATACCATGCATCTTTGAAGCCTTATCAAAAGTCCGTCTAAATTGTTTCTCATTAAGACCATACATAAATCTGATCTTTTGCTTTTCTTGTAATTGGATACCATATTCACTAACTTTTTTTCTTCTACTTGCACCATGTTGACCAGGAGCAAAAGGTTTACGAGCTAGTTCTTTGCCATTTTCCAATGTTGAAAAGCCCAATCTTCTTGACTTCTTATAAGAAGGACCAGTATATCTTGCCATAAAAATCTCCTTTCTTAAATATTTTCATAGTAAAGGGCCCATTACTTTATTAGGGTGTTTAATCCTCTTTCCCTTAGGCAGTTTAAGTTACTAGAACTATTTCAATTAAACACATTAATAAGTAGATGGTAGACTGCCATTCCTACGCATTTAGTAATATACACTAATAATATGTAAAAGTCAATTATTTTAGAATTGTCTTGCATTTAAAAAAAATATTTATATAATATTTAAAGAGGAGACTTTTTTATGAAGACAATTACAGATATCAACAAAAATATTTTAAAAAATCTTTTCCATTTATTATATTTTGAAGAACCATATGCTACGATAACGAAATGGATAGAATTAAATAATAAGGCTAAAAATGAAACGGATAATAGAGTAAAGAAAGATATAATTAAAAGAGCCAATGTTTTACAAAAGAGTTTTACTAGTAAAGATTATTTATTATATATGCGTTTTAATAAAGAACGGGAAATTAGAAAAATCTTATCGCGTTATCTCGATAATTATATATTAAAGGATTATGAGATTCAAATGCTTTTAAATTATCTTTATTATAATGATTATAATCAATATAGTAAGAATCCCAAATATATTCAAGGATTATTGGATACGACAATTAGTTACTATCAAATAGCTCTAACGGAAGAAGAAGTAACATTAATATATGATATATTAAATGAATATAAGGCTTTTAAAGAGCAATCTAATTTAGATAAGATTGAAGAATTAGAGGAAAGTGTAGCTAAACATCCATATAAAAAGCTATTTCGCGAATTGGATCAAGCTAAAAAAATGGTCGATGAACCGACGACGAGTTTTTTTGAAAGAGTTTATTGGCGCAATCGCATGCAAAGTCTTCATGATTCCATCGATTATAGTTCGAAAACCTATGAATTATATGAACGAATGGTTGGCGAATTAAAGATTCGTAAAATATATCAAAAATTATTAGATGGGGAAGCCATTTCGAAAAAGGAAGAGCGTAGAGCTAATAAATATTTACAAGTAAAGAATGGCATTACTTTAGAAAATGCGGATATCGATAACGATTATCAATATGCCTTTACGATGAATCCCAATGAATTAAAATTATTGAAGCGATATTTGCATAATTAAAATAGGGAACACTTTTGATAAGTGTTTTTTTCATTGTCAATAAATGTGGTCTGTGTTAAAATAATTTATAGAATAAAGGTGAAGCTTATGGGTGAATTGCAAAGTCATTTTAAAATGGATTATCAAAGTATTTTACCTAATCCAGCTAATATTATTCGTGGTGATAAATATCGTATTACGGTATTGTCGGAATTGTTGATTCGTTTGGAATATTCGGAGACGGGTAATTTTGAAGATCGACCTACGGAATTGGTTATGAATCGTAATTTTCCTAAAACGAAATTTGAAAAAAAGGAAGATAATAAATATTTGACGATCAAGACCAATTATTTTACGCTTACTTATCAAAAGGGAATGCCCTTTGTAGGGAGCAAAGTAAGTCCGGATCAATATCTGCGGATCGATTTAAATAATACCGATAAGTACTGGTTTTTTACGCATCCTGAAGTTCGCAATTTTAGAGGGACATCTTTTTCTTTAGATGGTGCCGAAGGTAAGGCGAGTTATGGAAGAGGTTTATATAGTACTGATGGCTTTGTCTCTTTAGATGACTCTAAGACTTTGATCTTCAATGAAGATGGATCCCTTGGCAAGCGAAATGATAAGCGTATCGATACGTATGTCTTTATGTATCGAAGAGATTTTGGAGCTTGTCTCCGCGATTATTTTACCCTTACGGGCTATCCACCTTTGATACCGCGTTATGCTCTGGGTGTTTGGTGGAATCGCAATATCGAGTACAATGCCAAAGATATCGAAACCTTGGTCTTCAATTTTTCCAAATATCGCATTCCCTTATCGATCATTATGTTGGGTGATAAGTGGCATCGGCAAAATGAAAAGATGAAGTCGGGGTTTTCCTTCGATGAAACGCTATTTAAACGTCCGAAACGGATGACCGATTTTCTCCATAGTAAGAATATTCGCCTTGCGGTCAAGATCAATCCGATGGAGGGCATTAGTCCCAAAGAAGATTATTATTTGCCTTTTAAAAATGCTTCTGGCTTGGAAGGTGATAATAAAGTTTTGCCATTTAATGTCTTCAATAAAAAT
Source organism: uncultured Bacilli bacterium (assembly GCA_947598395.1). Lineage (GTDB taxonomy): Bacteria > Bacillota_I > Bacilli_A > RF39 > UBA660 > CAG-582. Next base: position 1,783 of record CANQFG010000066.1, on the reverse strand, counting down.
GTCTTGAGTGCCTATTTTGATTATTTGATTCACCCTTTAATGAACTATGGTGTCGACTTTTTCTGGATCGATTATGATAATATCAACGATAAGACGACGCTTCGAGCTTTGACGCATTATCACTTTGATGATTTTAAACAAATTACAAATCGAAGAGGCATCACATTGGCGCGCAATGCCTTGATCGCGGCCCATCGTTATCCCATTCATTATACTGGTGAGACCGTCGTTTCATGGAAAAACTTGGAATTATTGCCAACCTTCAATTCGACGGCTTCGAATATTGGCCTTTCATGGATTTCCAATGATATTGGGGGATACACAGGTGGTATCGAAGATGGCGAGTTATATGCTCGGTTTATTCAATTCGGTTGCTTTTCCCCAATTCTGCGCCTTTCGGCCGATGAGGGACGCTATTATAAGCGGGAACCATGGAAATGGGATATTACGACGGAGTCTGTTGCTGCCCAATATATGCGCTTGCGCCATAGTCTAATTCCCTATCTCTATAGTGAAGCATATCGTTATAGTCGAACGGGTCTTCCGTTAGTTCAACCCCTATATTACCGCTATCCCGAAATTTATGATGAACCCTTATATCGCTCAGAATATTATTTTGGATCGAGTTTATTTGTCGCTCCTATCACGACCAAGCGCGATACTTTGATGGACCGAACCGTTTTAAAGCTCTTCTTACCCGAAGGGACATGGTATGATTTTACGACGGGTAAACGCTATATGGGAAATAAACGCTATACGACGTTTTATAAGCGCGAAGATTATCCCGTATTTGCCAAGTCGGGAACGATTATTCCGCTTGCCATCTTAGATGAAAAAGATCTCAATAATACCAATCCACCCAAGGCGATGGAAATTCAAGTCTTCCCAGGACAAAGCAATACTTATGAATTATATGAAGATGATGGCATTTCTTCTTTGCATGAACAAGGCTTTTATATCGTTACCAATATCGACTATACTTATCAACAAAATAACTTCACGGTCATCATCCGTCCCGTTGCTGGTAAAAGTGGGATAATTCCCAATCATCGGCAATACCGCATTCGCTTCCGCAATACACGGGAACCTGACGATATCATCATTCATGTGGGCAATGAAAAAGTTAAAGGCGTAGAAAGTTATGTCGACGAATCGGACTTTATCGTCGAATTGCCACCACTTTCGACCTTAAAACAAATAACGGTCAACTGTAAGGGTAAAGATATCGAAATCGATGCCGTACGTTTAGTCAATGACGATATCGAATCGATATTAAATGATTTGCCAATTCAAACGGCTATGAAAAATGTCATTGGAGAAATTATCTTCAATGATGAGGAAATTAAACAAAAACGGATTGCCATCCGCAAATTAAAAAAACGAGGTGTCAATCAAAAATATATCAATTTATTCTTAAAATTACTTGAATATTTAGCTGAAGTTTAGTATAATCCAATTTAAGCAAGTGCGGAAAAAGTAGTAGTAAAATCTTTCTTTTAAAGCGAGTTGACGGATGGTGCGAGTCAATAAAAGAAGTTTTATGAACTTGTTTTCCAATGTATTAGGTTAAAACCCTTTATCGTTTAAGAGTATAAAATAAGGTGGTACCACGAGTAGTTCGTCCTTTGGATGAATTGCTTTTTTTATTTAATAATAATATCGTACTAAGAAAGGAAATAATTATGGATATTAAAAAAGTTGAAAAAAAATGGCAAAAGTATTGGCAAGATCATCATACTTTTGAAGTAAAAAATGAAGGAGCTAATCCGTATTATATTTTAGT
>CANQFG010000065.1 GCA_947598395.1 uncultured Bacilli bacterium | reverse complement strand
CTTCAGGGGGTTTTGGTTGACCCATACTAACTTCGGAGGTATCCGTGAATGGTTAGCATGGACAGCATGATATTTATCTACCATGCCTATAATAATATTATACAAATTTTAAGAATTTGTCAATTTATTTTATTAGATTTTGAAAATCTGTAATATTAGTGTAATAAATTTTGTTAATCATTCGTAATAAGTTCTTCTAATATATGGCGATAATAGCTATAATCGCGAAAATTAGTTTCAATATTATCCATTATAAATTCTTCCGTATCCTTTTTACATTGGACGAGAATTTTGAAATCTTTATGCAAATCGGCAATCTTAAAAGCCATATCACCACTTTGACGAATGCCAAATAAATCGCCACTTCCCCGCATCTCAAAATCTTTTTCAGAGATATAAAAGCCATCGTTGCTCTCTTCTAAAACTTTGAGACGTTCGACTTTTTTATCCGTAATTAAGATGCATTTCGATTGGATTTCATTACGGCCAACGCGACCCCTTAACTGATGAAGGGTTGCCAAGCCAAAACGTTCGGCATTAAAGATAATCATCATCGTCGCATTTTTTACATCGACCCCTACTTCGATAACCGTCGTCGAAATCAAGATATCGATGTTTCCATTTTTAAATTCATTCATTATTGTATCCTTATCTTGCGGTTTCATCTTGCCATGCAATATACCGACATTATAATTGATATGTAGATTATCTTTTAAAATTTTCGCAATCGTTTCAACGTCGTTGAGATCTGATTCTTCCTCCTCTTCTATCAAAGGGGCAACGACATAAATTTGATGATGATTTTGGATTTCTTCTTCCATTTCAGAAGCGACTTTTGCCATATCTTTGAAAGTGTGTATTTTTGTTATAATATCTTTACGTCCCTTAGGTTTTTCTTTAATTAAAGATATATCCATATCGCCATAAATAGTTAGCGCATAAGTCCGCGGAATCGGCGTTGCCGACATATAGAGGACATCGACATAGGCGCCCTTATTCTGCAACGTTTTGCGTTGATTAACCCCAAAGCGATGTTGTTCATCGGTAATAACTAAACCAATATTGGCAAATTCGACATTTTCTTCTAATAACGCATGGGTTCCAATGACTAAATCTATTTCATTATTCTTAATTTGCTCGATGATGGTCTTTTTTTCCTTTTTGGATAAAGATCCCGTAAGATAGCCGATGCGCATATTGAGATAACCAAATAATTTTTGAAAATTTTCATAATGTTGCTCGGCTAAGACTTCGGTTGGACTCAATAAAGCACTTTGATAACCACATTGATAATTTAAAATAAGCGCCAAGAAACTGATAATGGTCTTGCCACTACCGACATCGCCTAAGATAAGACGATTCATTCTCTTTTCGGCATTAAAATCATTTACGATGTCTAATAAGGCTTGTCGTTGATCATCGGTAAGCATAAATGGCAAATTGGCCAATAATTTTTCATAATTATCACTTTTTACCTTTTTAACTATATAGTCATTAAAAACTTGATTTTTATATTTTAAAATATTAATTTTAAACATAAATTCAAATAACTCGACATACTTAAGTTTCAACTGAGCCTGTTTAGTCTTCTGCGTCGTCTTTGGCAAATGTATTTCTCTTAGAGCTTCGCTTTCATCCATTAGGGAATATTTAGCATTAATGATATTTGGAACATGATCTTCAAGGGATATGTCGCTATCCAATACTTTATTTATTAATTTCGATAGCTGACTGCGTTTGATACCACTGACGACATGATAAACGGGCTCTACCTCCGTATGGGTTAGAGGATACAATTTAATATCATTAGCCGTAAATAAATTTTTTTCGCGATTATATTTGCCAATAAGCGTTATCTCAGAACCAATATGAATATTTCGTGCTAAAAAGGCACGATTATAGATGACGACATTTGTACAAATTCTTCCCGTTAAAAAGCGAAAACTTAAGCGGTTAAAATTTCTCTTTATATAGGCAATCTTGGGTTCGGATTCGATTACACCCGAAACAACGCCGATATTATCCTCTTCTAAACTTAAGATATCGACGGGATTATAGACATTATAACGATAGGGATAATAATGCACTAAATCATCGATGGTATATATATTAAGTTTATGTAAATATTCAATGGTTTTAGGACCAATTCCCTTTATTTGATTGAGCTCCATACTTAAACCTTTCTAGCAAAAAATATTTTGGTATTTTTTTTGAAAAAGTGTTGACAAAAAAAACATTTTCGATTAGTATATTAATCACCAATTCACTTACAGGCGAATTGGTGCTAGTATCACACTAGCCAACCCCTTTTTATTCTTTGAAGCTGTTCTCAGGGGGACAGCTTCTTTTTTGTTACAAGTCTATTATATCAAAGACTTTTTCTTTTGCCCATTTTATTTAAAACAAAAAAAATAACTTTTTTGAAGCTATTTTTACATATAATTAAAGATTACTTTATCGCTTTCTTCGTAATGGTATATCGGCAATGAAAGACGATTTGATACGGGTGTATCACCAGCAAGTAAGATATACTTTTTAGGTAGACGATTGACAATATTAATATTTAATGGCGTACAAATAATTTCTTGATTATTTAGATAAACATAATTGCAAGAACTACTCCAATTGAGAATTATGATATTATCATCGGTCAATTTGGATTTAACTAAAGCGATATCATCAATAATCTTATAATTTACCAATCCCATATTTTCGAAGACATAGCGGTAGACAAATTTGTCGCTATTGCAAAGAAGCGTATCCAGAATAAAAATATATTGGGGATGAAAGATTTTTTCCGTTAAGATTGTCTTTAAATATTCACTGAATTTTACGACATTATCTATTTTACCATTCTTAATATATTTACTCTCATAAGTCTTTATTTTATTTGAAAAAGTATAAATGTATTTATCTGTTATTTTGACATAGATCTTTTTGATATTATTGACCTAATTCATCGATATTGACATCATAATATTTTTCGGGATTAACATTAGTACCATTATACATTAATTCAAATAAAAGCATATTTTGACTAACACTGACGACCTTGTTTGTACCACTTTCGCCTATGACTTCTCCTTTGCCAACGGAATCGCCAACATTGACATTGACTTTCGATAAACTGGAATATTTGGATATCAAGTTATTGGTATGTTTAATTTCGAGAATTGTTCCAAATACTTCATCTTCCGTGATGCTTGATACAACACCTTGGGCGATGGCAACTACTTCAAAGCTCTTATCACTACCATAGAGAATTCCCGAATTTGGCATATAGGTCTTTTCATATAAAATTAAGGATCTCTCTTGTTCTTCCGCTTTATCATTTAAATCATAAAAGTCGATATGCGTATTTACGGATTCATCGACATAAGGCTTAATTATCTTATTATCAACTTCCGAGACAACGGGCAAGGAATTGGTAACAAGATCGCGCAAGACATAAGAATAATTGTCGCCTTCAAGCGATGAAAAGACGAGATTAGAGATGAAAAAACTTACTCCTATAATACAGATTAACATTAGGGAAAAAGCACTGACAACCACCCAATTTTTTAAACGTCTTTTTCTTTCTATCATATAATCACCTTCCTAATAAGAAGTGTTGACTATATTTGAAAAATTATACGTCTATTTTTGTAAATTCAACCCCAGAATAATAATAATTCAAAATTTCTTCAGCCGTATGTCCTTCTTTAGCCATATGATTGGCTCCATATTGACTCATGCCGACACCATGACCATAACCACGAGTGGTAATAATATATTTATCGTTTTCTTTGACAATATCAAAATCAGTACTGCGAAGGTCTAATTTTTTTCGTATTTCGATACCTGTATATTCTTTATCGGCAATTTTGACGAGTTCAACATGATCAGTTTGATTGCGGCTTTCGATGATAATATCCGAAATTGGTCCAAAGATACTTTCGAGTTGAGCAATACTTTTTTCAATTGTGACTTCATAATTGGGAGCTTCTTTATCCCAAAGAGACTCGACACTTACGAGATTTTGCTCGTTAAAAACGGCCTGACTGTTCTCCGTCTTTCCATTCGATGTTGAAAAGTAAAAGGATTTGAACAATTCATCATCTTTATTCATGACGATACTGCTTGTCAAAGCCACGATATTTTTAATTTTAGTCGCATACTTATCGTAATCATCTTGCCATTTATGGCGTTGTTCTTCTTCATCGATATAGCATTGCTCTTGCGAATTTTTTAAACTAGTTACATTTTCGTTATCATGACTAATCTTATAAGCCGCATAAGTTCGCGCGGCAATGGCCTGAGCCTTTAGGGCTTCTTCTTCGTATAAAGCTGGCATTTCACAGGCAACGACACCGACGATATAATCCTCAAGTTCGGCATTGGAAAAATCATTACTTTTTAAAGCGAGCTCATTTACTGGTGGCTTATCCATATCTTGATATGATAAATTTAAGCGATAAAAAAACCATCCGAGCATACATACTAAAAATGGTACGACGACAAATGTGATGGTTTTCTTTAACATGATATATCCTCCTAAACAATTGAAGTTATCGTTAATATATCATATAAAAAATTTGCTAAAATATAACTCAATCCAAAAATTATGACAATTATTAAAAATCGAGCTTCCCATATATGATTCTTTTTAATAATTATACTAAGATCTACGCCACTCATGGCAAATGTACATATGACAATGGATAAAAGATAGATAATTAACCGTAGATTCATCGATGATTCTCTCTTTCCGTTATTTTGTTTATGCGTCGAAGATGGCGCTCGTCACCCGAAAATTCCGTTTGCAAAAATTTCACGATTGCCGCTTCGAGTTCCGATCTTTCCATCGTATAGCTTAAAGCAATAATATTGGCATCATTGTGATTTCGAGCCAAAAAGGCCTCTTGAGCATTGGA
>CANQFG010000064.1 GCA_947598395.1 uncultured Bacilli bacterium | reverse complement strand
TCCTACATTGGGCGCCATTTAGGTATTAAGCAAATCCTTATATAAAGGGTTTGTTTTTTATATTCAATTTAATATTGACAAATTAGGGGCCATGTTGACATGTTCTTCTTCGGGAATAATTGCCAATAAAAAAGCAGTTTGCTATAATTTAGATGATAGAGAAGGTGTTGAGATGGTCGATTTTAGTCGCGCAGAAGGCTCTAAAAATCATAAAAATACATTTGATAAGACCGCTAAGACTATTATGCTCTATATCCAAACCCTTCAAGATTCCTATATGAAAACTTGGGAACAAGTCGAAAAGTATCGAAAGGAACGCGCAGCAATTATTGAAAATATCATTATGCTTTTAAAGACGCTTAAGATCAAGACGACGAAACCTCTAGGACGATCTAGCAATGACGAGATCAATGCCGAATTAAATAGTATAATTCCCAATTTAGATTTTAAAACGCGCGAACAATTGCAATGTGACTTAATCAAAATTAATAATCGCTTTTATGAAATAAATCGCTTATCAACTGAATTAGAAGATTTAATGAGCGAAATTACCGCAATTCGCTTTCCCGAAAAAGATAATAATGAAGAAGTAACTATTGACTTAGAAAATTCTAATTCCTTAGAAAATGGTTCCTACGACAATGCTGATGCGCAAAGGATTAAGAAGATCTCTTTGGCATCGCCTACTTTAATTGCCAATGTTCAAAAATTTCTTGCCGAACATCTTGCCGATGCTCCTTTATCCTATGAAGAACCCGATTATGATAACTATACGATTCATGATGGCAAGACGTTCCTTGAATTGACGCGGGAAATATATCAAGATTCCAATTTATGGACAGATCTTTATAACTTCAGTGATAATAAAGAGATCATTACTCGTCGAGCTGAAATCTTAAATATGAGTGTTGAAAATTTAATAAATACGCCATATTGTCTCGATGATATAACTATTAAAATTCCTCATGAACTAGTTACCTTTGTCGAAGTTCATTTAGCCCAAAAAAAGGTGGCCTAATATGTATTTTGCAAAAAATGAAGTAATTGAATTATATAATGGTAAAAAGCATATCGTCGTTGATACGTTATCCTATGAAGGCATTTACTATTACTATGTCTGTGAAGTAATCGATGAACAAGTTATCGATAATATCAAGGTTATTACGACTAAAAGTGAAAATGGGCAACTTTTTATTAAAACTATTACGGGTCCCTTAGAGGAAAAGTTAAAGGCGATGTTTGAAAAAAACTTAAAAGATGGCTTAGAAACTGATGAATAATATCAGTTTTTTTGATCCTTATAATCTCCGATAGCAGCGGCGTTACTTTAAAATTTATAAAACAAATGTACGATAAAATTGGCCCGAATCATTTGACAAAATAGCGAAATAATGATAACATATTAAGCGTTCGACTGAAAAGAGGAGGACCAGAAATGGAATCAAAGAAGGCTTCTAAGACTTCTTGGAAGCACGTTATCTGTTGTTTTGTACTACTTATTATCTTTGTCTTAACAATAGGTATGCATATTAATGCGGAAGGGCCAAAAGATGAGATCGTTGCCGATAGTTCATCTGATACTGTGCCCCTGAAAGCTGGTATAAATAGTTATATTGCCAGTCTGGATTTCGCAGAAAAAAATGAGGTTGAATTAGCTGGACCTAAAGAGGAAGTAACAGTTGACATCGTCTATGATGCTAACTATTACATTACTACTTATGCCGAAACAATCAAATTCTTTGCTCAAACATTTGGCGTAAAATATGAAGATATTGAAGCTGATCTAAGAGCTCGCGATGAATTATATCACGATGAATTTGAAAATACTAATATTGGGTACTTACGCGATGCCGAAGGAAATATCAAACAATACGATAGTGTAGAATATGGAATAGTCGAATACTTCTATGATTATGTAGAACGTAACCCTAAAAAAGTAAGTAAAAAAAGGGTACCATACAGTGGAAATGCTAAGTATGTAGAAAATCTTATAATCTATTATACAACACACATCTATACTAACGTCGATACGGCTACGGCTTTGAGTATTGGAGCTGCTGAATCGGGATATTATAAAGTTAAGTATATGCTTAAATGTAATAATATCTATGGTGGTATGAGTTCCAAAGGCCTAATAAAATATAAAAATATTGAATATGGGGTATTATCATATATAAGACTATTATCTAAAAACTATTACGGCAAAGGTTTAGATACTATAGCTAAAATTGGAAAAATATATTGTCCTAGATATGATAGTAATGGTTTAAAAATTGCAAGTCCACATTGGATTTCCTTAGTTAATAAGGCAATGGAAAAATATCAAAAATATAATTTAGATATTATTTTAGTGGATATGCTAGCTAGTAGAAATGCATAACTTGTATTTCTACTTTTTTTACTTTATAATTACTTTAGTGATTAAATATGAAATATATAGAAGATATCGAAATCGATAATAAGAAAGTTATCTTGCGTCTCGATTATAACGTAACTATTAAAGATGGGAAGATAATCGATGATACTAAGATAAGAAAGAGTATTCCGACGATTAAATATTTATTAAATAAAAATTGTCATGTCTTAATTATGTCGCATTTAGGTAAGATCAAAAGCGAGAATGATAAACGGGATAATTCTTTAAAAATTGTCTGTGAACATTTAGCTAAATTATTAAATATGAATGTCAATTTTATTTCAACTTATCAAGGGGATGAATTAAGCAATAGCCTTAAGCAATACGCTTTAAGTATGATGGAAAATACGCGTTTTGCCGATTATCCTTTAAATCTTGAAAGTGGATGTGATTTAAAATTAGCCAAATATTGGGCTAGTTTAGCTGATGTCTTTGTCAATGATGCCTTTGGAACTACGCATCGTAAACATGCTTCTAACTATGGTATCGCGAAGTATTTACCTAGTGTCTATGGTTTTTTAATTAATGAAGAATTGATGGGACTAGAACCATTAGTTAAAAATATTGCGCATCCCTTTGTCGTTATTATGGGTGGAGCTAAGGTTGATGATAAGATTAAGTTAATCGAATCGTTAGTACAAGAATGCGATTATTTATTAGTTGGTGGGGGAATTGCCAATACCTTTTTAAAGGCAACTCATCATGAAATCGGATCGTCCCTTTATAGTGTCGAATATGTCGAAGATATTGCTAAAATATTGCATACTTATGAAAACAAGATAATTATTCCCGATGATGTCTATGTCTTGCGGGATGGAAAAAAAGTTAAGACAACAGTTAATGAGATTTTAAACGATGATAAAATTTATGATATTGGATCGGAGACGATCGAAAAATATGGCAACTATTTAAAAAAAGCACGAACGATCTTCGTCAATGGAACGATGGGATATTATGAAGATAGAGACTATCGCGAAGGGACGGAAAACTTATATCGCCTTTTAAATAATCTCGATGCTATTAAGATAGCTGGTGGTGGCGATGCCGTCAGTTCGGTCAATAGTTTAGGATATAAAGACGCCTTTGATTTCCTATCGACCGGTGGTGGAGCGACACTCGACTATTTAGCTAATAAGAAGCTTAAATGCTTTGAGGAGCGGTGAAGATGCTTCTCGTTTTAAATTTAAAGATGAATTTATCGAAGGATAGTATTATGGCCTATGAAAAACTTATTCATAATAAAGAGGTCATTGTCTTGCCCCAATATCCTTATTTGGCCTTTTTTCAAACGGGACTATATACTTTGGGAAGTCAAGATGTCTCCAAGTTTGCCAAGGGTAATTTTACGGGTGAGGTGTGTGCCAAAGCTTTGAGGGATTTAAATGTTAAATATGTCTTAGTTGGCCATAGCGAACGGCGCGAACACTTTAATGAAACCCTTAAGGATATCAAAGCTAAAATCCAAAATGTCATCGATAATGAAATGGTTCCTATTTTGGCTGTCAATCAAAGTTATGAAGATTATCAAAATGATCATGAACTTAAAAATATCGAAAACCAGTTAGAAGCAATTCCAGAATTTATTAAATATATCGTGGTTGCTTATGAACCGACGTGGTTAATTGGTACGAATCGGGAAATTGATATTGCCAATATTCAAAGAGTCCTAATTAAAATTAAGGAATACTTGGTGGAACGCAATATCAACCATTCCATAATATATGGTGGTGGTGTTAATCCCGAAAATGTCGAAATGTTAAAAAGTATTCCAGGGAATGATGGCTTTATTGTTTCGAGTTCGGCTTTAGATCATGATAATTTAATTCGCTTGTATGCGATGCTCAAAAATTAAAATAGAATTTTTTTTGGGCCTTTGTTATAATATGGTAAGCGGTGATAACTATGGAAATTAAAGTAGGAGATAATTTAGAATTACATTGTTATAAACATAATGGGCGCATTAATAGTATATCGGATCGCATTACGGTTATCGCGATCGAAGATGATTATATGGTCTGCGGCGATTATAAGACGACGATAACGGAAAGCGATGGAACTAAACATAAGACGAAAGAGCCGGCGATTATGTTCTTTTATAAAAAGCGTTGGTTTAATATTTTAGCGCAACTAAAGAAACAGGGATTATTTTATTATTGTAATATTGCAACGCCCTTTTTAATCGATGATGATATCGTCAAATATATCGATTATGATTTGGATTTGCGCGTATTTCCCGATGGTGGTTTTAAAGTATTGGATAAAAATGAATATAATTATCATAAGAAGATCATGCATTATTCGGATGAATTAGATGAGATTTTAAAAAGTGAATTGACGAGTCTTATCGAAATGAAGAGAAATAATGTCGGTCCCTTTGATAAAGAATTGATTGCTAAGTATTATGATGAATATCAAAAGATTACACAAAAGGTGTAATTTTTTAATGATTATGACATATATTAGTAGAGGATTGAGGAAATGTTAAAAAAATTAAAAAAACATTTGA
>CANQFG010000063.1 GCA_947598395.1 uncultured Bacilli bacterium | reverse complement strand
GGGTGCGATACATTGAAGATAGTAAAAAAATAGGAGCAAAATGAACATGAAGAAAGTAATATTAGCTTTTATATTAGGACTATCTTTAAGTGCTATAGGTGTGGTAGCAATAAGTTTGTGTAATGCTAAAGATATTGAATATAAACCAAGCGATACAACATGGGATATCGATACCGTTGAAGATGCTTTAAATGATTTATATAAAGTTAAAGGAAGCAATACTAATGATTCATGCAATAATGTAGCAAAACCTAAAATAGACACAGAAGGTAAATTAATTCCAATTATATTATCGGATGATGGAAAGACGACAGTAGTAAGTAAAAATGATGCAAATTGGTATAACTATTGTGAAAAGAAATGGGCGAACGCAATCATCTTAAAAGATAATGTTGATCCACAAAAATATCCAGTAGGTTATCAATTCGGTGAAGATGATGAAGATGATATTGAAAGTTATTTCGTCTGGATACCAAAATATAAATATAAATTATGGAATGTCAATGTCAATGGTATAAATAGTACGGGAGCTTTAAAACAAAGACATACTATTGATGTTGTCTTTGATACAACAAATACCATAGAAGAAAATGGAGTATCGTGTGTAACGCCAATGGAAAGTGGGAATATAGGTGAATGTTCCAATGGGGAATATATGACGCATCCAGCCTTCATTTCATTTGGAGTAGATGGTTTTTGGGTCGGCAAATTTGAAACAGGGCATAAAAATGCAGCAAATGCGGCACAAGCCCAAGTTAGTAGCAATGATTCAAGTTTAATCGTAGTAAAACCAAATGTTTATTCATGGCGATATAACACGGTAGGAAATATGTTTGAGGCAGCATATAATTACGAAAGAGATTTAGATTCGCATCTTATGAAGAATACGGAATGGGGAGCAGTTGCTTACCTTTCTCACTCAATTTATGGAATTAATAATGAAGTAAATATCAATAACAACAGTTCATTTAAAACAGGCTATAGTGCCATACCCGATAATTATCAAGGAACATATCCTGGTATATCTGGTGATGGTTCAAAATATAATACTGAATGGAATACTGAAAACGGATTTCTTGCTAGTACCACCGGAAATATCACGGGTGTTTATGATATGAGTGGAGGCGCTTGGGAATATATGGCCTCATATCGTTCAGGAACTTATGGAAGTAGTGGATTTAATAATGCTACTTTAGAAAAAAAATATGATGCCGATTATTATGATTTATATAATTCATCCAGTGCAATAACAACCAATCAATATATGATTCTCGGCGATGCCACTGGAGAAATAGGGCCATTTAAATTATTTAAAGATAGTGACAATGGAGAACGTTATCACAATAGTTGGTACGGTGACGATTCGTACTTCGTCGAGTTAGCGAACCCCTGGTTCCGTCGAAGTGGCAGTTATATTGCCGGAGTCCTTGCCGGCCAGTTCTGCTTTCTTGATTGCACTGGTGGTGTGGATATCTATTCTGGTTCGCGCCTCGTCCTTGCCGGAGTAAATAAGCATCCAACTACTTAGTAGTATCTAATATTGATGATCAATTTTACAAATAAATAAGTTTATGCTATAATACATCTTCAAAAAGTGAGGGGTTTATATGCAAATAAAGAAAAAATCTATAATTCATGCTATTGTTATCAGTACATGTGCTTTAGTTATGATTTTAGGTTATACATTTTATCACAATTATTTTGACACGAAGATGATGAAGTTAAGTTCGTTCTTTAAGGGAACATCAGAAGTAACAAAGGTTGATTATGCCGCTTATAATACGAATCAATTTGTCTATTTATCTGATATAAATTATGATAAAGAGCAATCTAAAGTTGGTTGGGGTAAATTAACTATGAATAATAATTCCGATGGTGACTTAATTTCCTTAATTGTCAATGGAACACGGACCTATTTCTTAAAGGGAATATTTGCTCATGCCAATTCAACAGTTTTATACGATATTAGCAAATATAATGAACAATATGCCTATTTTACTAGTTATGTTGGTGTCGATGCTTCCCGCTTTGATAATGGTAATGGTGTTATCATTGAAATTGCCACATCAAATGATGGCCAAAACTGGAACTCTGTTATCAAGACAAATGCCTTAAAAGGGAATACGGAAGCGGAATTTGTCAAAATTCCAATAACGGGTGTCAATTATTTGCGTCTAAGTGCCAATACTCGTGGGGACGCTACCGCGGACCATGCCGTCTATGGCAATGCCAAATTAGTATCGGAAAACTATGAAGAAGAAGTCGTCAATGTCGACTATATCAAAAAAGTATCGGAATATGATGAATTGCTTAAAGGTAAATCATCAAAAGAGATCCTAGCCAGTGATGAATTGACATTATATATGTTGCAACGCAATTTCGTTAAGAATGTCGGTTATGAATTATTGCAAGTCTATGCTGCTGGCGATGAACAAACGGAAGAAACTCTAAAATGGTTGATGAACAATTTAGACGTCTTAAAGATGTATACGACGGGTGGAAAACCATTAGGCAATTATATCAATTCTTTACAAGTATTGACGCGCTTATATCAAGCTCATAAAATGGATTTACATGATCCCGAAAATAAAGATTTATTTCAACGAATGATGATTGCCATTTCCTTAACGCATTCATCTAAAGTTGCTTTCTGGGTTGCTGGTCAAGATGGATCGCAAGTATTATCTGATGCCGTCAAGCGTTATGAACAATTTAAAGATCTTTATTTAAAAGGTTTAAATGGTGAAGTTAAATTTGAAACCGATATCTTTAAATCTTTATCCGTCGAGGAATTGCGTTGGGTCGTCGATACCCAAATGAGTGATGAAGAAATACCTTGGTTAAATTGGTATAGTAGTGCCACTCAACCGGTCAAAAGCGATGGCACATATAATGAACTTGGAACGACAAAATATAGCAATCGTTCTTCAGCTCATACATCATTAAACCCATATACTTATATTGCCTATTATCAAGGCTGGAATTACTATGATCCCAATTATTATTCCAAAAATGCGCAATGTGGGGTCGATGCTAAAAATCGTCATGAAGCCGGTTATAGCCGTACTGCTAGTTGTGAGAATGAATATCAATTGAGCAAATGGGGTGTTGGAACCGATACACCTAATAAACCACGTCTTTGGATTGTCATGGAAGAAGATGGCGTCTGTGGAGCTTTATCGAAATTGGGAGCCAACCTCTTAGCTGTCTATGGTTATCCAACAGCTGTTATTGGCCAACCAGGCCATGCCGCTTACTTGTCGCCATCTAAAGTCTATGATGTCGAAACGGGTAAATATATTACCAAATGGAATATTGGCAATGCAGCCGCTGGATGGGGTGCAAGTGAAAAAGGTGAACGTTTCCCATTAAACTGGGGTAGTAAAGCCAATGGCTGGCATAGTTACTACAATGTCAGTTACATAATTTTAATTCAAGATGCCCTCGATGAATTTGCTACTTATGAAGATGCCATGATGATGATGTTGACGGCTGACTTACATGAAGAAGATTATAAAACTCAAGAGAACATAATGCGCGAAGCTTTAAAGATCGAATCATTTAATCTCGATGCGTGGTATAAGTTGATCAAAGTTTATGAACATTTGAATAAAAGCGCTGAAGATTATTATTCTCTAGCTCTTGAAATTACCGACAATATGAAAAATTATCCTTTGCCAATGATGGATTTACTTCGCCTTATTGAACCACATATTGCCGTTATCGATAAGATCAAATTTAATAATTTGAAACGCAATACCCTACAAAATATTGCCAATATTACGAATGAAAGACATCCGGATTTTATCAAGAATTATCATCCTAACTATAAAGTTATCAATGAGATGGCGAATAATTTATTGGGTAATAATAATGATTTAAAAGTTGCATCCTTCTCATTCACGGGAGAGCATGCTAATTCCATTGTTCTCGAAGGCACTTTTGCCAATAATAAATCGCCATTTAGATATAGTCTTGATAACCAAAAGACCTGGACGAATGTCATCGATGGCAGTACCATAGTTCCATTAGATGCCAAAGAATTAGCTAGTCTTAATGCTGAAGATGATATCTATATTCAAATAATTGGATCGGCAGATACCGCTGAAAATCGCCATGTTATCGATTTGCATGATGCCACTGCTCCAACGGGTCTATATGCCAACGATTGGGAAAATCGCCTTATTGGCAAGACCGATAATATGGAATGGTGTCGGGAAAACTCGACAACTTGGACGAAGTTTGATGAGGATACACCAACTTTTGAAGGAAATCAAAAAGTTTATGTTCGTTATGCTCATCATGATAACTATTTGCCAAGTCCAGAAGTTGAATTTACCTTTACTACGGATTTATCGATTCCGGAAGAACAATATGTCAGTATTGACCGTCTAAGTGTTTATGCACGCTCCAGTGCCAATGGCAGTGAAGTGGCCGAAAACATGATCGATGGCAATATCGCGACGATGTGGCATTCTAATTATAATGCCGCTGCCGATACGGAAAGATATATTACGATTAAGGTCGAAGATGGCATCTATCTTAAGAAGTTAGAATATTTGCCACGGCGTTCAGGATTAAATGGCGTTATTAAAAATGCGACGATATATGTCAGTGAAGATGGGGAAAATTGGCGCGTAGCTGTCGAAAGTACTAACTGGGATTACAATAATTCGATGAAGACCGTTACCTTAATGGAACCCGTATTTGCCAATTATATTATGATTAAAGTCAATGAATCTTATGGCAACTTTGTCTCGGGTACGATGCTTAATTTCTTTGAAGATACGACGAAGAAAAAGCCCGAAGTTGAAAATCCGGAAGATCCTGAGGAACCACCAGTAGTTGGTCCGGACATTCCAGCTGATGATCCAAATAAGGGCGATATCCCAAGCAAGGATCCAAGCGATAAGGAAGAGGAACC
>CANQFG010000062.1 GCA_947598395.1 uncultured Bacilli bacterium | reverse complement strand
TGCGGGAGAAGGATTTGAACCTACGACCTTCGGGTTATGAGCCCGACGAGCTACCGAACTGCTCCATCCCGCGATAACTAAAAATTAATGGCGGAGAAAGAGGGATTCGAACCCCCGCGCCGTTTCCGACCTCCTGGTTTTCAAGACCAGTCCCTTCAACCGGACTTGGGTATTTCTCCGTTCATTCACAAGGAACATACTGATTATAACATAGACTTTTTTATTTAGTCAATTAATTTTATGTTTTTTCCTTAAAAACATGTACTTTTCATAAAAAAAGATGAACGCTCAATCATCATTTTTATGAAGTTCTTGGTATTTTTCCTGTATCCATATCGGTAAATGCTGGCGTAAAGGGGTAAAACCTCGGACGGATTCCCTAACTTTTCGATTAGGATTAATGCGATAATTAAGCCCTTTAACAGATAAAATACACTTTTTTGCACGTTCATCTATCTCTTTAATTTCGACATATATTGTCTCATCTATTTTGGCATAATTTTTGATGTTTTTAACATATTTTTCAGTAATTTCCGATATATGAATTAAACCAGTATAACCATTTTCCAGTTTAACAAATATTCCGTAACTTTCTATACCAGTTACAATCCCTTTGACAACACTTCCGACAGTAAAGTCTTCCATAATTGCACCTCAAACGTATTATAACAAATAATCTTTACTTTGTATACCATTTTAGATATAATGGGCTTGGTGATGCGCCATGGAAAACGAAATTCAAGAAAAAATATTAGAAACTTTAAATCAATTACGGCCCTATATCAATAGTGAAGGTGGCGATATTGAATTTATCCGCTACGAAGATGACTACGTCTATGTAAAATTATATGGAGCTTGTGCCAATTGTGGTTTTAAAGATTATACACTTCAAGATAATATATATGAAGCCTTAAAAGAGGATATTCCAACTTTAAAAGGTGTTATCAATGTCGAGCTTTAGGCTCGTTTTTTTATCCAATCTATTTCATATAAAGCATAATTTTTTCGAAGTAATATAAAGGTTTGAGCTAAAAATTTTTCGTATTCTTCATGTTTATCGATATATTTAAGGAGTTCATCTTCATCTTTTTTATCGAGGATGATATCTTCAAATAGATCAAAATAATAAGTGGGAAATAAGAGACGGGCATATAAGAGATTTACCTCTTTATTATTTAAATTATTCTTTAAAGCATAATCATAGACAATAATAGGATTGATCGTATCTTGATAAAAGCGCGTTTTAACATATTCCGTTATATCTCTTATGCGTAAGTCGATAGTCATATTCGTAACATCGAAATAATTTATGGCATAATTGGGATAGTTTATCCTTCGATGGGTTATGGCATAGATGAGATTTTCATTGCTCTTCATAGCGCGATTATAAATACTGACCGCATTTTCTGCCATTCCAACATAATAATTAAAAGTATTGACTAAGAGTTCTTTTCCTAGTCCCAGTTCATAGACTTGTCGCGAACAATAATCGATCTTATTACTCCATAATTTAGCAACATCGATATTAGTTTCGGGCACATATATTTGAAAGAAGTTTAAATCGATATCCGTCTTAATATCATTTAGATGCATGAGAATATATTTTTGCGCATTATAATCCGTCAAGATATTACCTAAGGTATTGATGATGATTTGATGAATAGGAATATTATTTTTTATTAATTCTTCCGTTATGATTTTTAGTTCTTCTTCATCGCCCATAAATTTTTTAAAGATAAAGAGATCGTCTTCTTGGCGAATTATTGCATATTCTGCAAATTCATTGAGTTCATCAACGGATAAATTGTAGTAATAACGCAAAACATTTTTCATAATAAATTATATAAAAAAATCAAGTTTTTATGCTTGATTTTAGATTGTCATATTTTGACTAGGTAATTGATTAGGAGTTAACATACCACCTAAAGCTTCGGCATTAGGCATGGAACCCGGTGTCGAAGAAGTCAAAGGCATAGTTACCGCTGGTTCGGGAATTTCTTCGTTTTGCTTTTGTGCTTCTTGACTAGCATAGGCCGTATAGACGGCGTTATTATCGGAATTATCGAGGACGCTTACTTCGGGTTCTAAAGCTTTATTTTGTTGTTCTAAAGATTGCGCTTCGGCACTAGGAATGACGCTTTCTTCGGCATTATCGGCAAGGGATGGTGGCATTCCCGGTGGCGTTAAAGTCAAGGACTTAGCCGGTTCGGAAAAACTGACGGCACTTTCTTCAGGAGGAGTTTCCGGTACAACAGGTTCGGGCTGAGTAACTAAGGTATTGGCCGTCATCGGGACCCCTTGGGCTAAACTCGAATCGATAGCTGGCACATCTTCGGATAAAGTAGTATTGGCATTATCTGCAGCTATGGGTGCACTAGGTTCGGAAGATAAGGGAACCGGTTTCGAAGTATCATGCGTCTTATCTTTCTTTTGGGCAAAATATTTATTTAAGGTTTCCAAGGCCTTCATGGCCTCTTCTTCGCTCACTTCGCCACTTGGAATATCGACGCTTTCAAGGACGGCCCCCGTATCTAACGACATATCATTTATTTCATTTTTTAAAGTCGTGTTGAGCGTCGCAGTAGCAGATTCACTCGCCGGTTGTTCGACAGTTTGTGTACTCTCCGCAGGTACGCTAGCAGGTTCTTTAATTGGATCCTCTTCTGGTGGCGTAATCGTTTGATTAGCAAAAGCGGGTTGCATTGGTTGATCGAAGATATTAGGGGCTACGGCTGGCTCTTCCTTGGTAGCACTTGCATCATTTGGAATAGTTGCATCAAAGAATTGGGTGCTCTCCTTAGCTGGCGCATCTTCGGGAACATTTTGGGTTTCGGCAATCGTACTCGTAAGTTGATTATCCTTTAAAGCTTGTTTTTTATTCGCATCGAGGGCAATTTTCCGCGGTTGCCCAACTTTAAATTCAACACCTTGAAGTGGTAAATACGTTATTTCGGGAATCTTCTCACCATTCGATAAGCGCAACATCAATTGTTGTAAATTACGCCACGTATCATCATCGATAACTGCTCCATCTGGCGTATTCGAAACCTCGCCAACATACATTAGAGTCATTCCATCTTTGACAATTTCATTTAATGTATAAAATAAATATTCTTTATTCGTATTAGTATCCTTAATATGCGAAATACCTTCAGCTGCTAATGGTTCGCCATTTGGTACTGTAACATTGATATTATCTAACATACTAAACCTCCTATTTATCTTTTTTTACTTTCTCTAAGAGAAAATACCGACAATCATATGCACAATTATCTTTAATATATTTATCTAAATTTTTAATATTATTCATATTTCGAACATTTTTATTATCTTCTTTATAAAAACCTTTCAATCGAACTTTACCATAAGCCCAATCGCCAAAGATATAATCAAAATCTTTAAAATAATCCGTTACTTTTTCCGCAATATCTTCATAATTAAAACCATCGCGATAGTTTTTTACTAACTCATATACTTCATCATTAAAAATTATTTCTTTCATCGTTATTATCCCCCAAAATATAATATTACAACCATGCTTATCATCAACATCGTCGACAGTATACTCATTAATAGCAAGCGATCGACCATTTTACTTCCCGATGTCAGCGGGGCCTTTACCCTATTTTCTTTCTTCTTTTCGATGACATAGGCCTCTTTGCTTTCGACCATGACGATGGCCCGATTGACTTCTTCAATCTCTTCGCCATTTAATTTAGCGACTTCCCGAATGTCATAGCCATACTTCGAATAGAGTCCCGGATGTAATAGGCTCGGATTGATCTTCATCAAATTTATCTGCGTATTCGATAATTCGATCTTCTTATTATTCCAGACATTCATAATTAAACTGGCATCAGCCGAAAAATTATCGCGAATTTCTTTAAATAAGACATTATCTTCAAATATCTTATCGAATTCATGTATTTCATAATCATTGAACATATGTCTTCGCGAACGGTAGTTGATCATCTCGATCAATATCGTTTCAATTTTCGTAATAATATCCGTTGGCCTTAGAGATATCTTTTCATCTTCCGTATATTTATGATAGAGATTAAAATATTGGATAAAATCCTTTACTTCACCCTCTTTTAAATCATACATCATCAAATTACAACAGAAAGCTTTTTCATTTTCAATATTATATGGCAAGAGAATAGATTTTTCACCATAGATAATACATAAAGCTTTTATAACGGACATTTCAAAGGCATAATTGCGATCGAAGTTACCAGTTTTAATATATCTCAAATAATTACTAATACCTGTTTCAATGGCAGGATTAATAAATATATTTTCCACATAGCCTGTTACCATTGGTACCACTCCACTATTATAATAATAGCATACTTAAATTCTTTTATCTAGTCTTTTACTCCATTTCGATGACTTTCGAAGAATTAAGAAGTGAACCACCATAGATATTGGGAACAGCTCCCGATACCATAATCGAACCAATTAGAACTTCAAAATCGCGCGTAAATTTTTCCTCTTTATAGGGAATAATTAATTTTTGTTCTAACGTAACGATCATATAGATTTTAATCAAGGCATTATTTATGCCATACCCCGTCACTTCGGTTTCAACAGTACCTAAAACATGTTCAAAAAAGCTAACCTTTATCGGTATCTTAGGCCCCATATTCGAAAATAGTAGTCCAGCATGGGAAAGCCCTAGCGGAATAGATAAATAGAGATTATTTTTATAATTCTTTAATTCGCGATTATTTTGAAAGTTAGCAATATTGCCATTTTCTAATGCGAGGATATTATTTTGAATTTTGGATAATATTTCAACCATCAATTCATAGGCATAGTCCATATTGACATCGACAAAAGTGATCTCATTTTGGGAATTTTGATTAGTAATAATCAATTTTTCTAAGTCTGTATTAGTTGGAGCAATATCTTGTTTGATATAAAGAGTGGAAATCTCCTCTAATTTAGCAGCAGCAATATCGAGTATTTTCGGACTTATATTCTCATTAAAATACAGCAAAAAAAGGATTGTACTTATGACAATTATTATAAAAATATAGCCAAATTGCTTTTTACCTCGCCTTTGAGTTTTAAATCTTCTCATATATAAATATATGATAA
>CANQFG010000061.1 GCA_947598395.1 uncultured Bacilli bacterium | reverse complement strand
GGGTACTATTTTGTGGGTACCTTTTTTCACGATAAGGTAATTCTTGTGGTTCGGAAACGATATTTTTTGGAGTGGTGCTCTTGCGCATCTTATTAAAAGTATTCTTGACTACTTTTATGGTTGGATTTACTTCCTTGATAAGGGGAATGGCCCGATTGGCAATATTTAAAAAGCGCATACTATATGATAAAAAAGTCGATAAGTTCATACTATCACCTAATAAATTATATGATAGAAGATAAAAATGTTTAACAAACACTTTTTTTATGCTATAATGTTAACATAGTGAGATACTAGGAAGAAGGTGTCAGACAAAATGGGGTTAGCACAAAAAAGTGGACATAAACAAGATAATCTATTCTTATTTTATCCCATGTATATATGTTTAGGTGTCTATTATATTTTACATATGTTAGCATCGCCCTTTATTTGGCTTTGGAATACTCTAGCTAATTCTTTATATTCTAATGTCAATAAAAATATTGATACCAATAATCTTCGTGGTGCATATATGACGGAAGCCGATAAGATTGCAGCGGAAAGTAAAGCCCATGAACCGGTAAAAAAGGAAGTAAAGATTAGTCCTAAATTAATTCAAGCTCGTGAAAATTTAATTAATTCTATCGAAGCCAGTGAAGAACAACGGAGTAGTACGCCAGTTACATTTCGTTATGTGGCACTAAGTCCGGAAGGTAAACAAGTTAAAAATACTTTCTTGGCTTTCTCAAAGACAGAGGTATATACGTTCTTAGAAAGTGAAGGATATAAAGTATTTAGTATCGATACTTCGCCGATGATTGAAAGATTATATGGTAACAATATCTTTTCATCGCGGAAGATCAAGACGAAAGATATCGTCTTCTGGTTAACGCAGTTGTCGACATACTTAAAGGCTGGTATACCTTTGACTGATGCCATGCGTATTTTAAGTAAACAAATGGGCAGTAAGGCCAATATTAAGAGGACCTTTGATTCGATAGTCTATAATTTGACATTAGGTGAAAGTTTTTCCACCTGTCTTGAAAAACAAGGAGAAGCTTTTCCACCTCTTTTAATAAATATGATTAAAGCGGCAGAAGCTACGGGAGATCTCGAAGCGACATTAGATGATATGGCCAATTATTATTCGGCTATTGAATCGACGCGAAAAGAAATGATCAGTGCTTTGACGTATCCAGCCTTAGTATTTGTCTTTTCGATTGCCGTCGTCATCTTTATTCTCGTCTACTTAATACCTCAATTTGTCTCGATTTATGAGACGGCAGGTGTTACTTTAAATCCGATTACGGCATTCATTATTATGGCTAGTGATTTCTTACAAAAGAATCTCTTCTATGTCGTCGTCGTCTTGGCGATCTTTATTACCGTATTCTATGTCATGTATAAAAATATTAAGGCCTTCCGTTATTTTGTTCAAACTGTGATGATGAAATTGCCTCTTTTAGGTAATGTTATCATCTATAAAGAGATGACGGTCTTTACGAAGACATTTGCCAGTCTATTAAAGAACAATGTCTTTATTACTGAATCGATGGATATCTTAGGAAAAGTTACATCTAATGAAATCTATCGCGAAATAATGATTAATACGATCAATTATATTGGTCGTGGTGAAAAAATATCATCGGCCTTTAAAGATCACTGGGCCATTCCTGAAGTTGCATACTATATGATGGTTACTGGTGAATCGACAGGTGAACTTGCCGAAATGATGGAAAAAGTATCGGAGTATTATGAAGAACAACATAAGATGTTAGTCGATTCCATGAAGACTTTAATTGAACCAATACTTATCGTCTTTTTAGCGGTTGTTGTCGGTGGTATAATGATTGCTATTATCGTTCCAATGTTTGGCTTGTATTCGGAACTCCTAGATTAGTACTCGAGGTGTATTATATGAGTGTGATTCTTATATCATTGTTTATTATTGGCTTATTCTTTGGCTCCTTTTATAATGTTGTAGCTCTAAGATTATCCCAAAATGAATCGATAATATTTCCAGGATCACATTGTCCTAAGTGCGAGCATCGCTTATCCTGGTATGAATTAATACCAGTTTTTTCATATATCTTTTTGAGGGGAAAATGTCATAATTGTCATAAACCTATATCGTTACAATACCCCATAGTTGAAGTACTTACGGGGATTCTCTTTGCTCTAAGTTTTTATATTTTTGGCTTTTCTTATAAGACTATTATATCGATAATTGTCGTTTCGGTCGTCATTATTACGATTATTACGGATATTAAATATATGGTCATTCTCGATGAAGTATTGCTTACGGGATCCCTTCTAATAGGTATCGTTTATTACTTTCAAGGCGGAATATATGAAGTAGTTGATCACGTTATCGGCGGTTTATTTATGTTCCTCGTTTTACTGGGAATAAAAGTCCTTGGCGATTATGTATTCAAACAAGAATCGATGGGCTGGGGCGATGTCAAATTATCTTTTTTTGCCGGTCTATTATTCGATTGGAAATTGGGTTTGACCTATTTGATATTGGCTTCCTTTTTAGCTTTTCCCTATGCCGTATATTCTTCCCTAAAAAAGAAGACGAATATTTTGCCTTTTGGCCCCTTTTTAGCTCTAAGTCTCTTAATTATTTTTTGGAATTATGATAAAGTAGAATTGATAATCAATTTATTGTTTACGAGAGGTAAATAAGATGAAGAAGTTAGTTCTAATATTTTCGATATATTTTCTATGTAGTTTAAATGTCTTGGCGGATAATACGGCGTCTAATTTAACGATAAATATGCAAATTGATGAAAATGGGGTCGCAGAAGTCAGTGAAGAATATCTGTTTACTAATCAAGAGGATAATTGTCATGAAAAGGATATTTTGTTAATTAATGATAATGAAATAACTGATTTTACCATTGAAGATCGCGATGGTGCCTATTCGTATCACGGTGGTTTACAAGGCCTTAATAAACGGGAATATGCCTCCTTAAAAGATGATAATGTCTTTCATGTTCGCCTATGCAATGCCTCTCAAGATGAACCATTTATGGTGTATTATAAAATTACCAATGTCGTCGTCAATTATGAAGATGCTCAAGGTTTAAATTGGCTTTTCTTAGGTAATAAGCGCGATTATATGGTCAATAATTTAGTATTGACGATTAGTAGTTTTAAAGAATTTGATGAAAATAATACGGCATTATATGGAATTGGCGATAATATAAACTTAAATTTTCAAGATGGTAAGATTATATTGACGGCCAATAATATCAAAAAAAATGCTGATATTCGCCTGATGACGATCTTTAACGATTTGCAATATAAGAGTTCATATCATATCGATAAGAATTTTAAAAGTGCCTATAATGCGGCCTTACATGAAAATAATGTCTTATATAAGATGCTTAATTTCGTCAAGGATGAAATAATCTTCTTTATTTTAGCTAGCATCTTAATTATTATAATAAGTATTATTATCCATCACGTATTAGTCCTTCACAAGAAGAACGACGATTATCGCCAATTTAAAATGCGCAAGAATGTCGAATTGCCATCGATCAGCAATGTCCCTTATTATGATCAAATTCCCGAAAATAAAGATCTATTTAAGATCTATTTTGTCGCCAATTATTTTAATTTAATTAAGAATAAAGATGATTTAGTACATGCCATCGTCTTAAAATGGCTCTATGAAGGCAAGGTAAAGCTCATGGCCGATGATGACAATTATACAATTAAACTTATTGCCACAAATTTTAATAATCAAATAGAGCTTGAGCTATACGAAATACTTAGTCAGGCGGCCAATAAAAATATCATCGATAAACCAAAGATGAACCGTTATTTAAAAGACCATTATTCTGAGATTTTAATCTGGTATGATCGCGTATTTGCTATTACGAGAGATGCCTATATAGCTGAAGGAATAATTAGTAAACGGGGAAAATGCTATATTTTAAATAACAAATTTTTAAATATTGGTCAAAATATTCAAGGATTAAAGAAATATTTATTAAACTTCAATCAAGTTCCTCGTCGCAGTGCCTTAACCGAAGAGGTGTACTTATATTTGTTAGTATGTACGGAATTACTAGGTATTGCCTCTTCCGTCAGTTCGGAGATTTTGCGCAAAAATCCGGATAATGTGATGGCTAAACAATTAAAGAATTATGAACGAGCTAAGGTAATATTTAAAGGTATATATAAGGATGCCTATAGTACATCTAAAAATCATAAAGGAAAACTTTAATGGCTACTCCGTTAAAGTTTTTTTGACATAATTATACTTTTTATATCTATAATTTAGTATGAAGAAATTTATAATTATGTTAATCTTATTAATCCCTTGGCCCGTCAAAGCCTCGATAGTCGTCATGGATATGGATACCAATCGCGTATTATATGGTTCAAATGAAAATCAAGCGCGATTAATCGCCTCGACGACAAAAATAATGACGGCCATGGTCGTTATAAACAATGCTAATTTAGATGATATCGTAACTATCGATCAGAGTATTTTAAAGAGTTTTGGTTCGGGAATCTATATCGAAATTGGCGAAAAGATGAGTGTTCGCGATCTTCTTTATGGCTTATTGCTCCGCAGTGGCAATGATGCAGCTATTGCTCTTTCTGTCTATGTTGGAGGATCAGAAGATGGTTTTGCCCTTTTGATGAATCAGTTGGCTTCTTCGATAGGAATGTCAAATACACATTTTATTAATGCCAGTGGACTGGAAAATGAAAATGGTGAAGGCAATATGTCGACAGCTAAGGATATGGGCAAATTGATGAGTTATGCTATGCAAAATAAGGAATTTCAAACGATAACCAAAACTTATCATCATATCGTTAAGACGAATTTTAAAACATATGATTGGTATAATAAAAATAAACTTTTAAAACAATATAAGTATACGACCGGAGGTAAGACGGGTTATACGGAAAAGGCTTATCGAACTTTAGTTACATCGGCTACAAAGGATAATAAAAATCTAACGGTTGTCACATTAAATGAACGCGATGATTTCAATATTCATGAGAGCTTATATGAAGAATATTTTAAAAAATATAAATTAGTAAATCTCATTGAAAAAAAGACTTTCTTGCGAAGTGAAAATATGTATGTCGAAAATGATTTTTCCATGCTATTAAACGATTCTGAAATTCCCAAAGTAAAGATTGAAGTCGTTAAAACTAATGATGCCCTCGATCGCATGGGTTATGTCGTTGTCAGCCTTGATGGCAATGAATATTATCGCGAAAATATCTATTTAGAAAAAAAGGAAGAGAAGTTATCTTTCTTTGAAAAGGTAAAAAAATTTATTCGTGGATTTTTTGGACTAGACTAGTCCTTTTCTTTTTGAAAAAAGGGAGAGTAGATATAAGAGATTATAAAGTAAACATAGGAAGGTGTGGAAAATGAAAAATAAGAATAAAAAGAAAACTTCAATGAAAATGGGGATTATAGTGGCGATACTTTTATTAGCTGTTGGTTTCGCAGCTGTTAGTACGGTTCTTGTTATTAATGGTACTATCAAAATTAAGCCGGATGAAGAAGATTTTAATGAAAATGTTGTTTTTACAGAAGT
>CANQFG010000060.1 GCA_947598395.1 uncultured Bacilli bacterium | reverse complement strand
CCCCCCCCAGTTGCACCAAAAAAGCGCCGAGATCTCAGCACTTTTTAACTATTTTTCCAATAACCAATCTATAATATTTTTATGAATTATTCCATTGTTTGAAAAATCAAATTTATCCATTGATAAAACATATTTAGGATAATTATCTTCAATTTTTTTATAGGCTTCAAATTCCCTCTTTATTACATTTTCATCAGCTAATAAATAAGTTACTTGAATATATATTTTTTCATCAAATCTCGTGGCAATAAAATCAATTTCACCATTTTCGACATTTCCAATATTTACATTATATCCTCGGGCAATCAATTCATTATAAACAATATTTTCCAAATATGCCCCAATTTGTTCTTTTCTTCCCTCGCTCAAGATATTAGTAAATCCTAAATCCGTTAGATAATATTTATACTTACCCGTTAGAATTCTTTTTCCTCTAATATCATATCTTTCAGCTTTCGATATCAAATTGGCCCTTAGAATATAATCCAAGTAATTATATAAAGTTTCAAGTGATACACTTCGCGATACACTTTCAAAATATTTTTTTAAGCTTTCAGGTGAAAATGTTTGAGCTGGATTAGTAAGAAGATATGTTACAATTCTATTTAATAAATCGATATCCTTAATATTAAATCGCTTTATGATATCTTTTACAATAATAGAATCATATATATCATTTAAATATGTCTTTTTAGATATATCATTCGTTTGCATAAATCTTTGCGGCATTCCACCCCATCTGACATAATCCATAAAGGCATCTTCGATTTTTCCTTTATCTTTAATATTTAAAAGTTCACAAACTTCACTAAAGACAAAGGGCGTTATTTTAAAACTTACATATCTTCCAGCTATATGGGTTGCCAAATCACTTGAAAGTAAATCACTGTTGGAACCCGTTATGAATATAGAAGTATTTTTTGTAGCTCTTAAAGAATTTATGACTTTTTCCCATGATTCAACATTTTGTATCTCATCAAAGAATAAATAATATTTTTCTTGATCGATAATTTTTTCCTTGACATAATCATGTAATTTTTTAGCTTCTGTAAATTCTTCATAATCATAATCTTCAAAATTGATATAAATAATATGTTTATCATCAATTTTCTTTTCTCTTAATTCATTTATAATTTGATTTAAGATAACCGATTTACCAGAACGTCTAATTCCAACTAAAACTTTAATTAATTCTTGATCATAAAATGGTCGTATTAACTTTAAATATCTTTCACGAATTACCATATTAAATGTTCCTCTCTATATACATTATAGTAGCATTTTTCTTTTTTGTCAAAAAGTTACGCCGCAGCGTAATTTTTTGACATTTTTCCTAAAAAATTACGATAGAAAAAAATATATATATTTCAAATAAAGGGAAAGAACACCGATTTTTTTCGATGTTCTTATACTATCCCATTACTTGACCACCATTATTATGGATTACTTGACCCGTTACATAACTAGAATCATCGGAAGCTAAAAAGACAAAGGTTGGAGCTAACTCATATGGCATAGCACAGCGCGCCATGGCAGCATCAGCGCCTAACGAAGGAATTTTTTCTTTAACCCAACAAGCCGGTTGTAAAGGCGTCCAAAAGAATCCGGGAGCAATGGCATTAACGCGAATATTTTTTAAAGCCAAATTTCTGGCTAATGCTCTTGTGAAGCCAATAATTGCTCCCTTTGAAGTAACATAATCGATCAGTTGCGCTTCTCCATAAAAGGTCGTAACGGAACTTAAATTGATGATTGAACTACCTGCTTTTAAATGTGGGAGAACAGCCTTTGTAAGATAAAACATGCCATAGACATTGACTTTCATGGTCTTATCAAATTGTTCATCGCTTATACAATCGAGGGTATCTTGTTGATATTGAACCCCAGCATTATTGACGAGGATATCGATTTTGCCAAAGACTTTTAAAGTCGTATCGACGATATTTTGGCAAAACTCTTTATCGGCAATATCTCCCGATAATAAAAGGCACTCGCCTCCTAATTTTTCCAAATACTCTTTCGTTTCTAAAGCATCGCGATGTTCATTATAGTAAGGAATGACTACTTTAGCGCCCTCTTTGACAAAGGCAACGGCCGCAGCTCTTCCAAGTCCACTATCGCCACCCGTAATAATGGCCACTTTACCATTAAGTTTTCCGCTTCCCAAATAATGGGGATTATCAAAGACGGGACGCGGATCCATCAAATACTCCATGCCCGGTTGCTGATCTTGACTTTGTTCGGGAGCTATTATTTCATAATCAATAGCTTTTACACCCAATGGATAATAATAATTATAATATTGATTACCAAATTCGTAATCATTTTCCATATGTTCCACCTCAGTATAGTATATGAAAAAAGCCTATTTTGGGCATTAATTTTTAATTGCCTTGGACTAAGACGAAATAATTAACTTGATACCGCTTTGTTGCCTTCGTATCATAACCCCGTTTAAAAGTATAATGTTTATTTAAGGGCATTAAATTCAAATTAAAGAATATTGTTAAAGAGATTTCCATATCCTTTTGGCAAACTTCGATATGATCTAATAAATTATTTAAAATTAAATTTTCAAGATATGGATAATTAACATATTTCTCTATTTGCCTTTCGGAAATGGGATGCGGATGTCTATCTTTTAATACTTGCTGATTTAGATGTTCTAATTCTTTATTATATTGTTGATTTAACTTGGCAAATTCATTATTGTCCAGATGACCTTCGATATTTAATTCGAGGATTTTTTCCTTTTTTAATGCAATTTTAGTTATTTCTCTTTGGATATTAATCGCCATTTCATCATCGGCCTCTTCGATAATGCGATCATACTTCGATTTAAGAATTTTAACGACTTTCTTTAAATCAAAATGTAATTCTTTTAAGATATCTTCAACAATGGCCATTATTTCCGATTCGCGAATATTCGAGCAATGATTACCCTGGCGCCCATTATTTAAGACATTGGAACATACCCATGTAACATCGCGCTTATTTCGGCGTTGCTGACGGCGATGAAAAAGAGCCTTATCCTCTTGACAGATGAGCTTATTACTGAGGGGATATGGGCCTACTTTTTTCGGTAAACTTTTTGGCTTTTGGCCCTCTATTAAACGGGCATTAGCTTTATCCCAAAGATCTTCATCGATGATGGGTGGAATATGCTCATTATCCGCATAGAGAACCCATTCACTTATAGGCAATTTTTGCATTTTCTTAGTCATATAATCAACTATTTCCGTTTTTTTGCCACAATAATAACCCTTATATTTAATATTTGATATCATCCGCGAAATAGTAGTTGCCTGCCACGTACGATTTTGTGCAGTCCTAATATGGTCCGCATTTAACTTTTGAGCGATGTGCCTTAATGACTGCTTTAAGACTGCATATTCATAAAAGATGCGTTCGACAATTCGCGCCTCTTCGGGGATGATCTTTAATGTATTGGTTCCCGGAATTTTTTTATAGCCATAGAGCATATCATTTCCTAGAATATGGCCATTTTTAATTGCCCGTTTCATGCCAAATTTAACGCGTTCTGATAATTTGCGTATTTCATCTTGGGCTAAAGAAGCCATAATAGTAAGTCGTAGTTCGCTGTCGGGAAGCGCCGTATTGATATTATCGTTCACAAAGAAGATGGCGACGCCCTTTTCTAATAAATTGCGCGTATATTGAATGCTATCGAGCGTATTGCGCGAAAACCGCGATATCTCTTTCGTGATGATCAAGTCAAATAGATGACGATCGGCATCATCGATCATGGCCATAAAATTTTCGCGTTTTAAGGCACTCGTTCCCGTTATCCCCTCATCGATATAACCGGGAACATATTCCCAATTTTTATTTCCCATAATCAGCTCTTTAAAATATTCGGCTTGATTACTAAGGGAATTGAGTTGTTCAAAGTGATCGGTAGAAACACGAGCATAAAAAGTTACCTTTAAAGGTAAATCATAAATACTCTGACCTTGATTTAAATATTTTCTAATTTGATATAAATCCATTTAATTACCTCAATGATGATGCAAAAGATATTCACATCGCTTATAATAGGCATAATTAATTACTTTAGCTTCATATAAATCGCGATTAACTTTTAAAGCTAAAACATGATATAAAGATTCAAAATTAGTCAATGTAACACCTCACTTAATTTTATGTGAGAGCTTTTTTTTAATACTTATCGCGAATTAAATAATTTAATGTCTGCTATAATATCCGTTAAGATTTTTCATTATTTGGCTTTTTACATTTTATCTAAAAAAGTATTTTACGAGATAAATAGACGATAAAAAAGTAACTATTCTACCTCAATTAGTAAAAATATCTCTATTAGTGAAGTCGTATCTTTACCCTATGGGAACCTAATGCCACAGCTTTAGTAAAAAATGGTTATGGCTTTATTGCAACGAGTATCGGAACTTATTCAGGTGAAGTACCTTATACGGCATTTAATGCCAAAAAGAGCTTTATCGAAAATAATAAAGAGACTATTCAAAAATTTTATGATGGTATAAAAAAAGGATTAGAATTTGTCGCAACTCATACTAATGAAGAAGTTGCCGCCCTTATCAAGGAAGAATTTCCCGATACTAGTATTGAAGATTTAGTAATCATGCTCGATAATTACCGCAAATTTGATTCATGGTTAACGACACCAGAAATAACGAAATCAACATTTGAAAACTTAGAAAATATAATGATAGATAGCAATGAACTAGATAAATATGTCAATTTTGAAGACATGATCTATGAAATTAATTAATATCAAAAATTTATCAAAAGTTTACCATACACCAACGAAAGAAGTACTTGCCTTATGCGATATAAATTTCGATGTCTATGAAGGAGAAATATTGGGCATTGTCGGCTCATCGGGCTGTGGTAAATCGACACTTTTAAATATTTTGACAAAATTGGAAACGGCCACAACGGGAAAAATACAAGAAAGTTATGATTTACGCGTCGGCTATATGATGCAAAATGATGCCCTTCTTCCTTGGCTTACCGTCTATGATAATGCCCTAATTGGTTTAAAATTAAAACATCTTTTAACGGATGAAAATAAGTGTTATGTCGATTCCTTATTAAAAAGATATGGCTTATATGAATTTAAAAATGAATATCCCCGCAGTTTAAGTGGTGGCATGCGACAACGACTAGCCCTTATACGTACGTTGGCGATAAAGCCGAATATTCTCTTACTCGATGAACCTTTTTCTAAATTGGATATCGATGCTCGGTTAAAGATAAGTGACGATGTCTATAAAATTATTAAAGAGTTAAATATTACGACCGTTTTAATAAGTCATGATATTGGCGAAGCTTCTTCCATGAGCGATCGCATAATCGTCTTAACCCAACGTCCGGGAAAAATAAAGGATATATTTGATGTCAACTTTGATCGGGAATTAATTCCTAGTATGCGACGAAGTAAGGAAGAATTTCATAAATTATATAATGAAATATGGGAGAGTATCGATCATGTCTCTTGAACAAAAGAACTATCTAAAGCGCTTAAAGCGCGAAAAAGTATTAATTTTTTTAACACAAGTTTCATTACTCATAGTCTTTTTGGGAGCTTGGGAATTATTAGCTCGCTTAAGGATAATCGATACCTTTATCTTTTCTTCGCCTTCAAAGATCATGAATACGCTTATTAGTCTATATCGCGAAAATAATTTATTTATCCATATCTATGCGACGAGTTTTGAAGTTATCGTAGCTTTTTTACTAAGTAGTATTTGTGGCTTTATAATTGCCTTACTCTTCTATTTAAATCCACGACTCAAAAAAATATTGGATCCCTTTATTACCTTGATTAATAGTATGCCTAAAGTAGCTTTAGGTCCCTTAATTATTATTTGGATGGGAGCCAATACCAAATCCATTATCTTTATGGCCTTGCTCATCAATCTAATTGTAACCATTATTACCATTCATAATGGTATGGTGGCAACGGATCCCGATATGATAAAATTATTTAAAGTCTTTAATGCTAAGGACAAGGATATTGTCTTAAGGCTCATTATACCATCGGCCCGTAATGATATTATCGAAGCTTTAAAGCTCAATATTTCCATGTCTTTAATTGG
>CANQFG010000059.1 GCA_947598395.1 uncultured Bacilli bacterium | reverse complement strand
AAAGCTTTAATGACGGGAATCGGTTATAAAGAATTCTATCCCTTCTTTAATGGTAATGCTTCTTTGCGAAGTGTCGTCGATAATATTAAACAAAATTCGCGTAATTATGCCAAAAAACAATATACGTGGTTTAATAATCAAATGGATATCAAGTGGTTTATGGTCAATTATGAAGATTTTTCTAAGACAGTTGCCGAAGTATTGGAATATATTCAAAATAAGTTGCAATAATTTTTAAAATAGGCGTTTAAAAATGCTTATTTTTTTATCTTTAATACTCGCCAATTGACAGTGTTTATGTCTAATTCTATTTACTATTATTTGAATATTAGAGTATAATAAAATTAAGGTGGTATTATGGCAAAGCGCAAGAAAAAGAAGTCATCTGATGATAAAAGTTTAAAGTTTTCCGTCGAAATAACGGGCTTAATATTCATATTAGTTGGAGTTATTGGTCTTGGTAAATTTGGACCGGTTGGAAATATTATTCGTGATTTTGCCATCTTTTTATTCGGGGCATATTACAACCTCTTTATCGTCTTAGTTTTGATATTAGGTGGCTATATGTTGATTAAAAGGGCTTTACCAAAATTCTTTACAAGTCGCTTACTGGGCTTTTATCTCCTTTTAATTGCGGGTTTGAGTTTAGCACATATGAATTATTTACAAAATAGTCGCGAACTTAGTCATGTGTTAAATGCTTCGATGGAGACCTATTTGACAGTCATTGGCGAGAATTATATCGGCATAAATCAAACGGGTGGGGGCCTCATTGGCCTCATGGGTAGCTTTCTTTTTGTATCGTTACTCGATAAAACAGGGGCCTATATTATTTTAGCTGTGGTAATAATGTTTGGCTTAATCTTACTACTTAATATTTCATTTAGTGATGTTTTAGATAAAGTTAGCAGTTTATTTAAAAATATTCCCCATAGAAGACGCGAACATAAAGAGGTTTCGGAAGATGAGGAAGATATCGATACCGATGATGAAGATGAGGACGATGATAAAATCGTCATAAGATCGGCCGAAGAGTTAAAGAAGTATCACATGAATGATGAAGAGGAGGCACCAACGCCTGTACCAGTGGAAAGTCCCGTTGCCAGTGTTCCTTTAATCAATATTAATTCCAATTATCGCTTGCCCAAATTGGATGAAGTTTTAGATCCTTTGAAGAAGAATAAAAAACAAAATAGTGATGATTTTATCAAACATACGACCATTGCCTTACAAAATGTCTTAGCCGATTTTCAAATTGTCGGCAAAGTGGTAGCTGCACATGAGGGACCAAGTGTTACCCAATTTGAAGTGGCGATAAAGAATGGTACGAAGGTAAGTAAAATAACGGGTTTATCCAAAGAGATTGCCTTATCATTAGCTGCCAAAGATGTGCGGATTGAGGCACCGATTCCCGGTAAGACGACCGTTGGTATCGAGATTCCTAATGCTCAAGCGGTAGGTGTAGCCGTTCGCGAAGTCTTGGAGACCAAACAAAAAGAGATGGCGAGCATGAATATCCCCGTCTCTTTGGGAAAAGATATCATGGGCAATAATATCGTTGCCGACTTATCGAAAACACCGCATTTATTAGTTGCTGGTTCGACTGGTTCCGGTAAATCAGTCTGTATAAAT
This sequence comes from uncultured Bacilli bacterium, assembly GCA_947598395.1. Taxonomy (GTDB): domain Bacteria; phylum Bacillota_I; class Bacilli_A; order RF39; family UBA660; genus CAG-582. The sequence goes on along the minus strand of CANQFG010000059.1, from coordinate 4,956 downwards.
TCCTTTATCAATAGTATTTTAATTACTAAACGTCCCGATGAAGTAAAACTCGTTCTCGTCGATCCTAAAAAGGTAGAACTTTCAAATTATAATGGCGTTCCTCATCTACTTACCCCCGTCGTAACGGATCCTAAAAAAGCAAGTATTGCCTTACAAAATATTGTCCGCGAGATGGAAAAACGTTATGATATCTTTGCCGATGAAAAAGTCAAAAATATTACGGGTTATAATGATAAAATGGCCGGATTAATTAAACGAAATCCCGAAGATAATACCTTGCATTTAATGCCTTATATCGTAGTTATCATCGATGAGTTAGCTGATTTGATGTTAGTTGCCAGTAAAGAAGTTGAAGATTCAATTATGCGAATTACCCAAATGGCTCGGGCTGCTGGTATTCATTTGATTGTCGCAACGCAAAGGCCATCGACTGATGTCATTACGGGTGTTGTAAAAGCTAATATTCCATCGCGTATTTCCTTTGCAGTTGCCTCGAGCATCGATTCCCGAACTATTCTCGATATGGTTGGTGCCGAAAAACTTTTAGGTAAAGGTGATATGCTCTATAAACCGATGGGTGAAAATGTTCCAACGCGTATTCAAGGTAATTTCATAAGCGATGCGGAAATCGAAAGAGTTATAAGTTATGTATGTAATCAACAAGTTGCTCAATATGATGAATCAATAACGAAAATGGAAAGTGGCGATAGTCATGATCCCGTCGATCGTGATGGTAAAGAAGAATACGATGATCCCCTATATAATGAAATAGTTGACTTTGCTATTGAAACGGGAAAAATTAGTGCTTCTTTATTGCAACGAAGATTCCGTCTTGGATATAATCGTGCCGCAAGAATAGTTGATTTACTTGAGGAACGAGGTATCATTGGCCCAGCTAATGGTTCAAAACCTCGTGAAGTATTAGTAAAACTTGAAAATAATAATCATGAAGATATGTAATAAAAGACATCTGTTAATTTAATGCAGATGTTTTTTTTGATGTTGAAAAAAATGCAACTGGGGGGGGTGCAATACAATAGAGAAAATGGAAAATAGGAGAAGAGATCGACATGAAAAAAAGAGGAATAATAATAGCATTAATATTAATGAGTATAGGTTTTGCATTAGTAACGGCAACCTTAACCATAAATGGAACAATAAAGTATGGTTTTAATAAAGATGATTATGATATTTATTTTTCTAAAGCTATAATTGATGGTAAAGATAAAAGTAGAGAAGTAATTGATGAAGAGACGAGAAAGAAAATCACTTATGAAACTAGTGAACTTAAAGCAATAGGTGATAAATCAATACTTGATTTTGAAGTAACCAATAATTCACGACAATATGATGCAACAGTAGAGATTGAATGTGTACCGACAAATCAAGAGAAGTTTGATGAATATGTCACGATAAAAAGTGAAATGCCTGTAGAAATAATTCGAGCACAAAGTCGTGAGACAGGAACAATAACAGTTGAATTAAAAAAAGCCAGTGTTGAAGCTATATCAGAAGAATTTACTTGTACGATAACAGCAACAGCAACGGAAAGAGAAGATAATCCGGAAGTTTTACTATCCGAAAATAGTTGTGAGAATATTCCATTACCAACGCTAGATGAAGGAAAGAAATTAATACCAGTCACTATTAGTGATGAAGGTGTAATAACAAAAGTAAGTAAAGACAATTCTGATTGGTATAACTATTGTGAAAAGAGATGGGCTAATGCAATCATCTTAAATGATGGTGAAGATACTCCAAATGATGGAGAACAGATAGACATGTCAGAAATCGAATCGATGTTTGTATGGATACCCAAATATAAATATCGGTTGTGGAATGTTGAAACAACAAATGAAAATGTAGGATTACATACCATCGACATTGAATTTGATACAGAAGATACTACTGAAGAAAATGGCGTCTCATGTGAAACGCCAAAAGAAAGTGGAGATATTGGTAATTGTTCTAATGGCGAATATATGACGCATCCAGCTTTCTTAGCTTTTGGAGGAAATGGCTTTTGGGTAGGCAAATTTGAAACAGGCTATAAAGGAGCACAAAGTAAATCGGACGCAGAACAAGATAATGCTGTATCTGATCATATAATAATAAAACCAAATGTTGTTTCATGGCGAAGCAATACAGTAAAAAATGTGTTTGAAGCAGCAATTAATTACGAACCCGATTTAGAATCTCACATGATGAAGAATACTGAGTGGGGAGCAGTTGCCTATTTAAGTCATTCGATATTTGGAATAAATAAAGAAGTGACTATAAATAACAATAGTGCATATAAGACCGGTTATGCAGCATTGCCAGATAAAATTAAAGAAAATGGAGATAGTGGAGAATATAATACAGCATGGAATACAGAAAATGGCTATCGAGCAAGTACCACCGGAAATATTACAGGGATATATGATATGAGTGGTGGGGCCTTTGAATATATGGCAGCTTATCGATTAGGAACTTATGGAGATAGTAAATTTGATGAGACAACATTAGAGAATAAATATAATAGTAAATATTATGACTCCTATAATGCTTCAAGCGAAGAAACTACCTATCAGTATATGATCCTTGGTGATGCGATCGGAGAGATGGGGCCATTTAGGGGTTATATAAATAGTTGGTATGGTGACTATTCGCGCTTCGTTGTGTCCTCGTATCCCTGGTTCGTTCGAGGCGGCTATTACAAGGACGGCGTCCTTGCAGGCCTGTTCTACTCAGGTAGGAGCTTTGGTGGTGTGAACGACGGCAATGGTTCGCGTCTCGTTCTCGCTCCATCCAATTAAACGCATTAATGCGTTTTTTTGTATGTGACTAAATATTCTTTTATACTTGCTATCCTAAAGAAAGGCACATTATTGCATTTTTAAGCATAATAACTTATAATTTAGGTTGTGGTGATACCTATGTTAAAAATTGAAAATTTAACAGTACAAGTATTAGATAAAGTTATTTTAAAAAATTTTTCCATGACTATCGAAGATGGTGAAATCGTTGCCTTAATGGGACCTAATGGAACGGGAAAAAGCACGATTTGTAAAGTATTAATGGGCGATCCAACCTATACCATTCAAAGTGGAAGTGTTACTTATAATGGCGAAGATTTATTGGCGATGAGTATCGAAGATCGCAGTCGAAAGGGCCTCTTTTTACTTAATCAGAATCCCTTAGAAATCGAAGGCGTAAGCAATGCCGAGATGTTGCGCGCCGCCTTAGAAGCGCGAACTAATGAGCCGATGAATTTCTTTGAATTCAATAAAAAGATTACGAAAATTTGTAAAGAACAAAATATTCCCACTTCCTTTATTCATCGGGGAATCAATGAAGGTATGAGTGGTGGCGAAAAAAAGAAAAATGAGATGCTTCATTTATTTATCTTAGAACCCAATCTCATCTTACTCGATGAACTCGATAGTGGCCTCGATGTCGATGCCTTAAAAGAACTAGCTGAAGGTTTAAATACCTATATTCATGAAAAACATGCGTCTTTGCTCATCGTTACCCACCATTCGGCCATTTTTAAATATATCATGCCTAAGCGGGTATGTGTCTTAAAAGATGGCCAAATTGCCAAGACGGGCGATTATCACTTAGCCGAAGAAATTCTTGAACATGGATTTAGGTATAATGAAGTAAGTGAGAAACAAAATGATGAATAAAATATTAGTGGATGGGGAAATATGGGACTTAAGTGATGAAAATGGGGAAGTATTGCTTGAAGTCGAAGGACATGCCCAAATTAACTTACAATGTCGACATAATCTCAAATTAAATATTGCTTTGCGAGATAATGCCGAGCTTTCCTTCTTTAGCCAAGATTTAAAAAGTTGTAACTTAGACATTACGATGTCTTTAGAAAACCACAGCAAAGTTGCCTTCTATCATGCCTTTGATAATAATCGGGAAAATAATTTAAATATTATGGCGTATATTAATGGTAATGATAATGAAATCGATTTCCATATTAAAGGTGTATGTCGCACGAAAAATATGATAAGTGTCGATGGTATAGTCAAACAAAAAAGTGCAAATAATTATTTAAAAGAAGATATAAAGATTTTAACTTTAGGAGGACTAGCCTATGTGCGACCAATGCTTCATATCAAGGCTTTGGAAGTAAATGCTTTGCATAATACGACGATATCGAATATTCGCGATGATGAACTTTTCTATTTAATGGCCAAGGGAATATCCAAAGAAAAAGCTACGGCTTTAATTGCTCATAGTTATACTTATTTTAAAATATCTAATAATGAAAAAAATAATGATGAAGAAATATTATAAAAAGTAAAAAAAAAGACAAATAAAATGATGGAGGTGAAATATGAATCGTAGTGATTTTCCAATGTTAAAGCAAGATATCATCTATTTAGATAATGGAGCAACGACCTTTAAACCGCAAAAAGTTATCGATAGTATAACCGAATATTATACTAAGTATTCAGCTAATGCCCATCGTGGGGATTATGAAATTAGTTATAAAGTCGATATTGCTTATGAAAATGCAAGGAAAAAAGTTGCCAAGTTTATCAATGCTAAACGGGAAGAGATTGTCTTTACTTTGGGAGCAACGGAATCTTTAAATCTCATTGTCAATGGCTTTTTTAAAAATATTATGGAACCAAATGATGAAGTTTTAATTACTTTAAGTGAACATGCGAGCAATGTCTTACCATGGTTTAATTTAGCTAATACCACTGGCATCAAAGTAAATTATATCGAATTAGATCAAAACTTACATGTAACCCTTGCCAATGTCAAAAAAAGTATTACGCCTCATACGAAAGTTATCAGTTTAGCAGCGATAACGAATGTCGTTGGCGATGAACGACCAATAAAAGAGATCTGTGAATATGCGCATCAACATAACATCTTTGTCGTCGTCGATGGAGCCCAAAGTGTACCGCATACGAAGACGGATGTCCAAGAGATGGACTGTGACTT
>CANQFG010000058.1 GCA_947598395.1 uncultured Bacilli bacterium | reverse complement strand
TTTTTCATGTCGATCTCTGCTCCTATTTTCCATTTTCTCTATTGTATTGCACCCCCCCCCAGTTGCATTTTTTTAGGCATGAAAAAAGATACTTGCGTGCCTTAATAACTATGAAAATTTTAAATCTTTGTTAGCTTCTTTGCGACTTATTTCTCTTGTAATAAGTTTAATTATTTTTTTTGATGCTTCAATAGAAGTATTATCAACATGAGGAACGAGATAGACATATTTTTTTATTTTAGCTAAATCTGTAACACTTAAATTTTGAAATAATTCTTTATATGTCTTATTTTGTAAAGCTTCCATATATCTCGAAAATAGATTGCTATTTTTAAAATCATATATTTCTTTTTTGGTATAGAATTCAACTAATGGTCTTATTCTTCTAATTCGATCATAGCCTTTAGTTCCACCTAGTTTATCATAGGCATCCCGTTCAAAGATGTCCAATTCATTGACATTAAATATCGATAACAATTTAGCTAAAGCTTCATCATCGAAGGCATGAAGGCCATTTTCGCGAATAGCACTATAAACTTGATTCATTTTAAGTTCATTAACCATAAGACGTTCCTATCCTTCCTTTAAACATTTATCGATAACTTTTTTTACTCGAGCTTCATAGTCATTAAATGATGCCATGAATACTTTGACAAAGACATTGAAATGCCGTTTATTAAAGCGACTATATATTCTTCGATAGACTTCATCGACAGCGATAACTCGCGCTTTGAGACCATCATTTGGCGAATATGTCTTCGTCTTTCTGACCACCGAATTATATTGCTCAACTAATTTATTCAAATCGATATTTCTCTTATAAATCTCCGATAACTTAATTTGATCATAACTACTAGCTCCAGTAATAATGGCCGTTAAAACTAAATTAGCATCCGTTTCATTATAAGAATTGATATTACTGATAAAATAGAGGTTCATAAAATAATACCCCAAGACGACGATATTATTAAATATATAGGGATCAGCGATAAACTTTTCCTTACGTTCAATTCCCTTGGCATCTAATTCTTTGATAATAGAATATACCCAATTGATATTTTCTTGATACAATTTTTGTGTTAAAGCATCATTTTCCATATGGGTACCGCCTCTATTCTTATTTCATTATATCATAACTATTAAAAAACTAAAATATAATTCATCTTATTTGGTCTTGATGGCCCAACAATCATCATCGATTTTTTCAAAGAGATCCAATTGATTTATATAAGCTGGTGAAGAACTGCAAAAGCGTTCTAAAGAACCACGTACTCGTGCATGAAAACGCATATGATCAAAATGTTTATATAGAACTTCTTTGCCCAACATATCCTCAATTTTGGTATATAGATCTTCTAAAGAGGATTTGCCACCTAATTCTTCTAAAGCGCGATAGATAATTTGAAACCAAATAATATTTCTCTTTAAATCGATATCTGTTTTTTCGATAATTATCATATTTTCAAGACTTTCCAAATTAGAAGAAGGTTCGGCACCTAAAATTCGTATAGCTTCGGATATCGAAGTGACAAAAGTCATTTTTTTGCCACATTTATTGGCATATTCCATCTTTAAGAAGTTAGCATTATCGATAAAAGTTTGATCGCGCGTTACGAATATACAATCACTTTGGCAATATTCTAAAAGTGTTTCCCAAATAATTTCATCGCCACAAGTCGTCTTATTGCTCGTTGGGGGATTGCCGATATATTTGCGTCTTATAGCACGATTGATGATATCATCCGTACGTCTATATACTTCTTTATTAAAAGAGGAATAGAGATTATATACCAAATCCTTGCTCGTATCATCTAATAAAGATTGACACAAATGCATCATCTTATCGATCTCTTTATTGGCACTTTTTATGCTCTTTAAATACCTCTCATAACCCGTCATGCCAACTAAAAAATTACTATCATATAGTGGGTTAATTTGTTCCTTTAAAGTTTTGATAAAGTCATTAATCGTTCGTTCGCGATTCCGCATAAATTCATCTTGTGATTGTTCGGTACTTATAAAGTGCTTTTGATATTTTCCCATCTCCGATTGGAGATTACTCAATTTTTCGCGATTATTAAAGCGATAGAAATCTAAAAAAATATTCGTATCAATAAAAATCTTATACATGAAAACTCCTACTTCTTAAATCTATTTTACTAATTATCCTAAACTTTGTAAACATAACAAAAGTCATAAGCTTTTAACCTATGACCTTTTTATAATCGTTATACTTACTTCATGACCATTGATATCGATTATTTCATCACCTTTAGTATTATTAAATTCAGTTGCTAAAGTTTCATCCATAATATAATCTTTAAACATGGCAAGAGCTTCTTTGATCTCATCATCGCCATCATAATTTAAGGTAATGCGATCGACGATATCGAATTCTTGGGCTTTCCGTAAATTTTGAACTTTTGAGACAAATTCGCGAGCTAGACCTTCTAAAATAAGATCGCGCGTCAATTCGGTATTTAAGATGATAAATTTATTGTTTTCCATGCCGACATTAAAGCCCGGTTTAGATTCGATGCGAATATCGACCATATCCGGAGTTATATCTAATCTTTCGCCACCGAAGTCGACCGTTATCGTCTCCTCTTTGAGCAGTAATTCCAAATCTTCGCCTTGTAAGTCGGCCAAGACATTTTGATAATCCTTCATCTTGCTGCCAAACATAGCACCACAGACCTTGAAATTTGGTTTGATTAGGAAATTCATATATTGGGATAGATCTTCGACAAAAGTAACCTTTTTGACATTTAATTCTTCATTGATAAGGCTCGTTAAATCACCTAAAATATCCTTATATTTGCCATCGATTAGACATTCACTTAATGGTTGACGGACCTTGATCTTAGCCTCTTCGCGAACAAAGCGACCCGTGCTAATTAAATCGCGAACGAGATCCATCTTAACTTCGATTTCCTCGTCGATCAAAGATTCATCATAGTGTGGGAAATCGGCCAAATGAACGGATTCTTCGCCCGTAAGATCTCTATAGATTTCTTCGGTCGTAAAGGGAATAATTGGCGCACATAATTTCATTAGGCCAACTAATACCTCATAAGTGGTCTTGTAGACGGCCTTTTTCGAGTTATCGAGTTCGCTCTTCCAGAAGCGATTGCGGTTCCGTCTTATATACCAATTGGATAAATCTTCCGAGACAAATGTCGTCAAGTTCTTGACTACTTCATTTAAATCGTAGTTATCATATGCTTGGGTACAAACCTTTAACAATTTGTTATATTTTGATAGTAACCATTTATCGATTTCCTCGCGCTTATCGATTGGAACATCGCACTCATCGATATCGATGCCATCCGTATTGGCATACATTTGGAAGAAGGAATACGTATTCTTTAACGGATTAAAGAATTTCGAGTGGACTTCCTTTAAGCCATCTTCGTCGAATTTTAATGGGGTCCAAGTTGGGGAGACATATGGCAAATAGAAGCGAATGGTATCGGCACCATATTTTTCCATGAGGGTAAATGGTTCGACGGCATTGCCCTTCGATTTATGCATTTTCTTGCCATATTTATCGAGCAATAATTCATTGACCAAGACGTTTTTATATGGACTCTTACCCGTTACAAAGACGCCCAAGACGATGAGGGAATAGAACCAACCGCGCGTTTGATCGATGCCTTCGGCAATGAAATCAGCGGGATATTGGGATTCCCATAATTCTTGATTTTCAAAGGGATAATGATATTGGGCAAAAGGCATAGCTCCGGAATCAAACCAACAGTCGATTACTTCGGAAACGCGATGCATTTCCTTTTTACATTTTGGGCAGATCATCGTAATATCGTCGACATATGGGCGATGTAAATCGATAGTTGCCGGATCGATTTCACTAGTTGCCCGTTTGGCAAGTTCTTCCCGAGAGCCGATCATCTCCATGTGTCCACATTCGCAGCGCCATAATGGTAGTGGCGTTCCCCAATAACGATTGCGGCTGATGGCCCAGTCATTCATATTTTCAAGCCAGTTGCCAAAGCGCTTTTCACCGACATAGCTTGGATACCAATTGACATGCTTGTTCTCCTCGATGATCTTATCTTTAATCTTCGTTACCTCGAGGTAATAACTTGGACGCGAATAATAGACAAGTGGCGAATCACAACGCCAACAATGTGGATAATCGTGTTTGATCTTTTGCTTTTTAAACAATTTGTCGTTTTCCTTGAGCCATTTGATGACTTCCAAATCGGCTTCGAAGATATTCATGCCCTTCCATAAGCCATCGGTATAAGTGGCATCTTCGCCGACCGGATTCAAATATGGAAGTTTATACTTCTTGCCAACCTTGGCATCGTCCTCACCAAAGGCCGGTGCAATATGGACGATACCGGTACCATCGGACATCGTAACATAATCATCACAGGTGACAAAAAACGCATGCCCACTTACTTGTAGGCTCGGAATCAATTGTTCATATTCGACATATTCAAGATCAGCACCCTTCATCGTTTCAATGACTTCATATTCATCGCCTAAGACCGCATTAGCTAATGGCTTAGCCACGATAAATTTATAACCTTTTGAGGAAACTAAGACGTATTCTTCATTCGGATTGACGCAAAGGGCGACATTGGAAATCAACGTCCATGGCGTCGTCGTCCAGACCAAGAAGTAGGCATCCATATCCTTGCGTTTAAAGGGAACGATGACGGTATTGGCATCGATTTCCTTATATCCTTGGGCGACTTCGTGGGAGGCAAGTCCCGTTCCACAGCGCGGACACCAAGGCATAATCTTAACCCCTTCATAAAACAAGCCCTCATCGAAGAATTTCTTTAAGATCCACCACTCGGTTTCGATATAATCATTATCATACGTTATATAACGGTTATCGAGATCGATAAATTGGCCCATCTCATCGGTAAGACGACGGAAGGATACTTCATTATCCCAAACCGTTTGCCGACATAGTTCATTGAACTCCTTGATGCCATACTTTTCGATATCGCTTTTCCCCGTAAAGCCGAGCTTCTTTTCGACGGCTACTTCGACGGGTAAACCATGAGTATCCCAACCAATCTTGCGCAAAACGCGATGGCCTTGCATCGTTTGATATTTACAGAATGTATCCTTTAAGAATTTGGCCACCATATGATGAAGTCCCGGCATGCCATTGGCCGTCGCTGGTCCATCATAGAAGACCCAATTATTTTCCTTATCGCGGTTTTCAATCGTCTTATTTAGGATATCCATCTTCTTCCATTCTTTTAAGATCGTCGCTTCGACCTCATGAGCAGGACGTTTATCCAATTCTTTAAAATTTTTCATAATTTCCTTCCTTTCAAATTTAGCATCTTAACAAAGATAAGACATCATTTCGTCATAACGAAAAAAAGTTCATGACTTAAAGGGCGAAATATCTTCCGTGGTACCACCTTAATTCATGAACTTATACATGCACTTTATCTCATAACGGGAGAGATCCGTCTTAGACTCATCGCCTAAACACATCCAAAGTGATCTTCAAATATTTATCTTTCTCTGTTTGCACCAACCACAGATTCTCTACAAAGCCTAAATATATGACGTCTTTTTCTTCTGCTTTATGTCTTAAATTATATGCAAAATAATAGCTTTTGTCAATTATAAAGTATCGTATTTATCATCCGTATTATCTTTATTTTCCTCTTCAAACATCGGTTGAAAGATTGCAAGATCTTCCCCATTTTCCTTCATAGATGTAGCCTTTTCCTCTTTTTTTTCTTCTTTTAATTTGGGAATATCTTTTTTTAATTTCGGAATCTCTTGAGTGGCTTCCATTTGTCCCAAAGTCGCATTATGTTCAAAGATATCGATGACTTTTTCCTCTTTAGGGCTTTCTTTATCAAATTTTTCCAAATATTCTTTATTGATCGTTACGGGCGCAATATATTCATTATTTTTATAGTTTTCCTCTTTTATTTGCTTGCGCATCTTATCATCGCGCGTTTCCGAAAAAGTCTTTTTGGAAGGAAAATTAACGATGACGATGATGGCGACGATAAAGATAATAAAGCAGATGATCAATTTAAAGATATTCTTATCGAGCCAGAGATCAAAGCCCGTCATATTGGTAATATCTTCGAGTAAATACTCCATCGTATTGGCATTATCGCGAATGAGGGTCATGATCTTCCCTTGATTATAAAAATTTATGCCATCGGAACTCGTCGCGACATAGTTTTTAAAGAATATCCTAGCCGTATCTTCGGGTTCAAAGTCATCCGTCACTTCAAAGGTAATAACCGCATAATTGGTATCATAGTAGGAAGTCGAATTAGTTACGGAGATACTTACCGTTTGGGTACTCTTTTCCGAACTTATCGGTTTTTCTTCAATTTGAAATTCCTCTAAGCCCGTAATATCGATCAACTTAAGTTTATCCGTATCATATTGCATATCATGATTGATGCTAATGACCTCTTGATCTTTAAAGCCCAAGACGATCGTCAAATAGCCATCTTGAATCGTTTGATCCATATTTATGCGCGGCGTAATACTTGCCGCATTAACCCTTAAAACCCCAAAAAGAAAAACCCCGATTAAAAAAATATAATAACGCAAGAATCGCATCAAGCCACCTCTATCCTATACCTTATTATATAACATAATTATTTGAGGAGCAAATACATTTTATAACAATTTTCGCGATATTTATATAAAGCGATATCTTCATCATGATGCCGAAA
>CANQFG010000057.1 GCA_947598395.1 uncultured Bacilli bacterium | reverse complement strand
AGACCTCCCGCGGTAAGACATATATCTTTCCTCGATTAGCTACTTACTTTACTATATAAAGTTACGGGTATCTTTTGGACTTTAGTTTGTTGAGCAACCTCATCCGTTTATATAGCCTTATAGTAAGTTTCTGTTCGGTAGCCCTCGATTTTGTTCCACACTTCCTTTAGCCCTAACATCACTGTTAATGCTTTGTGCTTTTCTAACACTTCGTCGATACCTACGCGTGTATTGGACTTTCACCAACTAGATATATGCCATGCACGGCACACTCAAAAAAGAGATAACTTTTTTAGTTATCTCCCCACTAAATTTTCTTGTTTTCTTATAAAAACTCCTCACTAGATTACCTAGAATCTAAAGTCTAAATAAAGAGCCCCCTTTGAGGGAGAGCCTTTATTGTATCATCCTTAGTTTATGATCTCGGTGCATAAGTTGTATTCGTATATAGAATACCGGTCATTCGATTATAGACATTAGCCGTTTCATTAAAGGCCGTAGCATCTTTACCAAAGTTTGTTCTTCCAGAATTACTTACTATTTCTACACTGGCAGCTGGAGGTTGTTCGTATACTTGATATACTTTAACTTCATATGTCTTATTGATATTGACCATTTGGGAAAAGCGCCGAATATAATTTTCGGCAAATTTTTCCGTATTCATTCGCAATTTCCCGGTATCACGGTAATAACCATAATCAACAGCTTCATACATCGATGCTTCCATTACTTCTTTCATCAAGAAGTAATCTTGTTCACTAGTTGTCGTATAGTTTTGTAGAACCATCATGACGGACATAATAGATATACCTAATATGACTATCCAATAGCCCCATAAGCTCTCTTTCATTAATTATCACCTACCAATTATTTCCATTTCTAACGGCTTCAATGCTCTTTTGAGGATTTGTCCAACCAGATACTTCGTGATCTTTATCGTCATAGCGGACTTTGCCATCGGCTAAATTCTTCAAGAACGTACTCTTACATTTAGTACATGCTCCTGAGAAGCTACCAGCATCTTTAGATGGACAACTACAAGTAAGTTCGAAATCCGAATATCCACCTTCTAATTCGCGTTCATAGTTATATTCTTTAATATGGGCCATATCACTTGATGTCAACTTAAACGCATAAGTTAAGTTCTCTGGCGCATATGTTTTATCGCTTGCACCAGCACTTTGAATCTTAGCCATGGTATCTTGACCTTCAGGAGTATTTACCCAGTTATAGGCATATGATTTACCCGTTTCGGCATCGACAGTACCCGATGGGAATAAGTTTTCTGGATCAACGGTTTTAAAGTTAAATAGATTATAACCTTCTTTATATGGATCACAGTCTTCAGGATCAGTAGCTACGCCATTACAATAACCAGTTAAGACGATTTCATATTGAATATGCAAGGTACAAGTCAATAATTCCGAACCACCCGTATCAGCAGATTGACCAGAACAAGTCGTACCCTCGCGGAAGTATTTATCGAAACGTCCTTCACTACCTAAACCTTGAATATCAAAATACGTCTCATACGTTCCATCAAAAGTTGTCAAATATACGCGATATTCACGATTATGTGATGAATAGTTGAATTCGCCACCAGCGGAAGCTGATCCACTTGGAACTAACGTATTGATTTGATTATCATCTTCGTTCCAATAACATTCAGCCCGATATTTAGCATCATGAGTAAACATCTTATCGGCTTCATATGGGTCATCTAAGTATTTTTCATAAGCTTTTTCGGTCTTTTCCCATTCAAGCTTTGAATTCTTAAAGTCATGAACGGTTTCTTTACCCTCTTTATATATTTGAGAATAACTTGGAGCCATTATTTCTTCATCAGGTGTCGTAAAGATCGTATAACGACATGCATCAGGATCAAAAGCTGGAGTAAAGCCTACATAGCTCGTATCCTTAGCAACATCACCTATATCATCGAGATATATTTGAGTATAGTAGAATGACATCGATGGTTCCATATCATAATTTTCCTTTGGATCAGATCCTGGTAAGGCAACACCAGCATATTGACCCTTAGTACCTGTTTCAAAATAGAAGTCACACTTATCGATATCTTCCTCTAATTTAAATGCTTCATCAGCAGCAGCATTATATAAGTTATTAGCTTGTTCAGCAGCATCATGAAATTGTTGCTCTCTTAATACAACATTTTCTTCTCGAGATTCGGCTTCAATCGTATTTCGAGAACATGACCACTTAGAAATGGCTTTTGCATTACAATTTGAAGAAGTTTCTTCTGTACCTGCAATTTCTTGATCATTAAGAGAACTCATATATTCTTCAACTTTTTGAATTTGTGGGGTTATCTCCCAAGCCGACCAATCGGTATCATGACTTGTTTCATGATTTTCTCTAGTTGGATCTATTCGATATTGCTCATATAACTTCCGCAAATCCTCATTGACCTCAACTGTATACCATTTACGATAATAAGCTCTTGGGAAAGGATATTTAGTATATGAAATGGTAAATGTTCTTGTTTGTTTACCAGCAGACTTTGATGTAATAGTATCTTTTTTATAAGTAGGATTAATATTATCTCCATTATTATATACAGGATACGAACATTCCGCAGTTTGTTGTACCGCTTCACAAGTAACGGTAATATCTTTTGACTCATTACTACTATGAGCTATTGCATCTTCGTACATGAGCTCTTTAGCACGATTTTCTTGATATAAATTGTACTCTAATACTTGATTATCAACTTGAACGCCATAATCTTTTTCCCATTTTTCATAATCGACAAGAATTCGGCATCTGCGATAACCATCGATATATGGCGATGAGGTTCCAACAGGGTTAGTATTTAAAGTAAAGTACCGACCTGATGTAGCCGTGATAGCTCCTGGAACATCGAGAGTTAAACGTTCTGTACAATACATTTCACAATAGTCATTTAATTGAGCATCATCTTCGAGATAATAATTTATATTACATTTTTTAAAGTAATGATCGACTTTTAATTCGTCACTATAACAGAATAGATCATTTAATTCATATTCTTTAATCCATGAATGAGTATTATCATTACAACAATTACTTATATCTTTTTCGACATGCCCCGGCGTTATCGGTGCCAGAACGCAGCAATCTTGAGGACTACACTGAGCCTCATATTCATCAGCCGTACACTCTTTACCATCAAGACATGTATATCGTCCATCTTCGAGGATAGAACATTTTGGAGCACAAAGAGCTTCATGGGCTTTTTTAAATTCTTCCGGCATCTCATCGAGATAAGGTTCCAAAGAATCACAGCATCCGGCTCCACCTTCTTCAGGATCCGTAAAGGCAAACTCGCCAATGTTCTTAAATCCCGCAGGAATTTGCAAATCGCCAGGATAAGTCTTATCATCATAGACAAATTTGTTATTAACCCAAAGACATGAATGGCAATAACTCTCGCGATTATTGGCCCAGTCGAGGGCAACATTCCAACCGACGTGGTCGTTACTCAAAACTTGGGCAACACTCGTTACTCGATACGATGAATCCAAAACGGAGAAACCATTCCAAGATGAGGCCTTGATATTTTCATCATACCACATCAATTTAAGTGAACTACTTTGACCCGATTGATTTCTCAAGAAATTAGGAGGAAGCATATTATAACAATTGGCAAAGTCAAAATAAGTACCAAAGAAATATTCAACTTTGCCTCCACTATTATTGAAATAATGAACCAATGGTTCCATAATTATGAATATCTCTTCATTATTTATACAGCCTTGATTTAAACGTAAGATTAATTGTTCGGCATTGAGAGGATAAAATTGCGAAATAGCATAGATTAATCCGTTGACATTGGCCGTTATAGCTTCGAGGGGAACCGAAGGATTATCATCAGTCAAGCTCTTAAACCATTTTTGTTCGGGTTTAAAACCATCACTGATATTACCACCAGTATCACCCGATTGAGGCAAGCCCGATGTCGTATATGTTCCCGGTTGTTGATTAAAAGCGGCAACTAAGGCACTCATCTTAGGCAAATTCATAACATCATATTTGGTCTTATTATAACTACCCGTAAACCGCGATTTATTGCCCGATCCACCATTATAATAGGCATTTCTTCCGGCAGATCCACTACCGCGCGTCAAAAAGTCATAACTTCCACTTACGGCATTGCCGTTATTATCGACGAAGGTAATTCTAACGCCACCATAATTTCGCGTTTTACCCCAGCGGACACCAGCATAAGCATCAGGATTATCTTCAATAAAATCTTTACCCTTGGCACCACCAGTACCATTATTGGCATCACTGGCAGCATCGCTATCATCTGCTTGGCTAAAAGGTGGATTTCCTTGTTCCCCAGATGTAGCCGCTAAGACCATAAATTGAGGCACAGATATAAGAAGCATTATCATAAGAAATGTAATAATATAAAATGTGGATTTCTTTCTCATCATATGTACCTCCTTTATCCTATCTTACTAATCATAATTGATGGTGTCGCTATTCCATGAGAATAGATTTCATAGATAATATCATCGATATAATATATCGCCAGTAAAAAATCTTCATCATAAGTATATGTATTGCGGTTTATCATAAAGCGTTTCTTAATATTTAAATTACTATCAAAGATATCATAGATATTATTATATAAAGAAGCTGACTTGACTAAGATATTATCGTCACCGGCAAAGGTTATATATTGTAGATCATAATAATTTTCCATATCGGAAAGTAAATTACCTTCATAATCTTTTACGGTTCCATCATCATAATCTTCTTTATTCTCTAATTCCATTTTCGAATAATCGAATTTATTTTCTATTTTATTGGCATAATTTAAATTATATATGCCACTTCCAAGTAAGGCATAATGGCCATTTTGATCCGATATAACTTCCAAAGAATCTTCAGCCCGAATATCTTCAATAGCCTTTAATACAGTAATGGTATCTTTTTGATTATCGACATTAACCGTCAAGACATAAGTCTTATTGGCCGGCGTACTGGCACTATGTTCAAAGATCAAAGTTATCGTTCGGTCTTTATAACTTGCCGATAATATCTCAATTGTATTTGAATAGAAGACATTTGAATCGGATTCGTAGAGGAAATACTTCTTTTCCGTATAGTTTGCATCTTTATCAAAGTAAAATATTTGAATACTAGCTGATCCATCATATATCGCAGCAAAGCCATCATCGATTTGGATAACCGTCTCCAATTTTACCTTAGCTTTCGTAACCAATACTTTAAAATCAGTCTTTTTGCCCTTTTCATCTAATATAAAGGCTACCGTCTCCGGTTCATCTTTATGTTTAGCATCGGCAAAGACATAATATTTATTATCAGCATAGATGACTTTATTGATAGTAAAGTCCGTATAATCTTTTTCTTCTAATTTATAAATCCAATTTAGTTTGCCATCCTTAGTTGCCGTCGATACAAAAGCTCCTTGTGTATATAAACTGCTATGGATGACGAATAGATCATTTAGATATTCTACTTGGGGATTGGCAAGCATAATACCTTCTTTATAATAATCCGTTATGACATCGTAATCGACGGATAATTCCTTTTTGGCATTCGTCTTTAAACTGCTGGGATTAGTACCTATATCTTCAAAGTCGACCATTCCCACTTCGATCTTTTTATATTCTGGCGTCGGTGGTACTTCCATATTAGCTTCTTTATCATAGAAGATAACAGCTATTAAAGCTCCCGTCAAAATAATTAATACTATTCCACATAATATGATGGGTCGATATTCTCTTTTAAACATATTTTTAATATTTATCTTACTCATAAGCTTGACCTCCTCAAACGAATAATCAACATAATCATAATGCCTAAATCCAAGGCAATTCCAAGCGATAAACCGATAATGGCAAATGTCTTAATGCGATTCGTTTGTTTTTTTACCCGAGCATTTTCCTCTTCGATTTCACAAGTTAAACATTTCGTTGTCGTCGTCGACATCCTCTTTTCGCGTTCCCGCATAACTTTATCGATAATCTCATTATCGCCAATCGAAAATTCATTCGTAATCCATGGTTGACAGTAATAATAGTCTTTTACTTCTTCATATTTGCATACACGCATATCACTTATATCGTTCTTCTTCGGTTTAACAATTTGTAATTTTCGCAAATCATTAGTACAACCAAAGCGATTCGTCCTTACGACTATTTCATAAGTTATAATATGTGTCGTATCTTTAACGTTAAAAGTATAGGTTCCATTATTAGTCATTGAATAAAGTATTGTCGTTGGCTGTGAAGAAGTATTATCTTTTTCCTTTATAGTAACGTATATCTCATCCGTTATATTATATATTGAAATATCAAACGAGACACTGCCATCGGCTTCTTCTTTAAAGGCATATGAAGTAGTAACACTACCGGCAACTTTATTTAAATAAGCTTGCGAATTATAATTGCAATTTTGATCGACAGTTGTCGTTTCTTCCGCAAAGACGTCAATTGCACAAAAAAATAATAAGGGAACAACGATAAACAGTTTTTTCAATACCTTATCCATATCAATTCCTCTTTACTCTTATAGAAAGTATAACAAATTTAAAAAGCTTATGCAATATTTTGTAATAAAATTCAAGAATAAAATATTACCTCTAAATATGCAATTTCGAGCATAAAAAAAGCATATAGCTGACAACTATATACTTCCTAGTTTTAGATCAATTAATATAAGTGAATGTCAGATCACATCAATTAATTGCTTATCTGTTTTAACGAGTTTTCTTTCTCTATGTACGTACACACTTAGTAACAGAATAAGATCTCTTTCGATATCTAGGTAACGAATCAAGAAACAGTTAGTAATATGCATACCGCTTAATGAATAACCATTTCCATAGATGGTTAAGCAAGTCTTGTAATATTAGTCTCACTCTATATTCAGTAGCCTTATCGACCAGTAAATATAGAACTAATTATTACATGAAAGATATTATGCAATAAATTTCTCGTTTGGAAAAGAAATTATTTTATAATACCAGTGCTTAACCAAATTACCTTACTAAGTACTTTTAGTATATCAAAATTATTTTTAAAGTCAATAACTATTTTTTATTTTTTTAATATTTAATTTCTGTTTACAAACATTTTTTTCTTTGTTATAATTTGGTAGAAGAATATAGAGAGGTAGACATATATGGAT
>CANQFG010000056.1 GCA_947598395.1 uncultured Bacilli bacterium | reverse complement strand
TATCGAAAAACGAAGAACAAGAGGAGTAAAATAAGGATTTTATAAGAGAGGAAAGACAATTGCTGCAAGTTTTTCTTAAATGAATTATTTGAAGGTCGCTTGGGAGTTGCTAATCGGAATATAGTAAGATTAGACGTTTAAGTCACGTTACGATTTTTGAGTAAAAAATAAGGTGGTACCACGTAATCACGTCCTTTGTGATTAGGTGGTATTTTTGCTTATACGAGGAGGAATAATTATGTTAGATACGAAGTACGATCATCAAAAAGTTGAAGCTGGCAAGTATGAAAATTGGAAGAGCAAGGGCTATTTTAAAAGTGGCGATAAAGATAAGAAACCATTTTCCATCGTCATTCCACCACCTAATGTTACGGGTAAATTACATTTAGGTCATGCGATGAATGTCACCTTGCAAGATATCATAATTCGGTATAAAAAGATGCAAGGATTTGATTGCCTATGGTTACCAGGTATGGATCATGCAGCGATTGCCACGGAAGCCAAAGTCGTCAAGAAATTAAAGAGTCAAGGTATCGATAAATATGAATATGGTCGCGATAACTTTTTGCAAGCTTGTTGGGATTGGACGCATGAATATGGTGGTAATATCCGCGATCAATGGGCTAAAATGGGCATCGCGGTCGATTATGATAAGGAACGTTTTACCTTAGATGAAGGATTGAATAAGGCCGTTACGCAAGTATTCGTCGATTATTATAATGAAGGCCTTATCTATCGGGGTGAGAAGATCATCAACTGGGATCCCGAAGCGAAGACGGCATTATCCAATGAAGAGGTTATCTATAAAGATGTCAAGGGGGCTTTTTATCATTTAAAGTACTATATTGAAGGCACCAACGATTATTTGGATGTTGCAACGACGCGACCAGAAACCTTATTTGGCGATACAGCAGTTGCCGTCAATCCGGAAGATAAGCGTTATAAAGACTTGATTGGCAAAAACGTCATTTTGCCGGTCGTCAATAAGTTAATTCCCATTGTCGCCGATGAACATGCCGATCCAGAATTTGGAACGGGTGTCGTTAAAATTACGCCAGCCCATGATCCCAATGACTATGAAGTAGGTAAGCGCCATAATCTCGAAATGATCGTTGTCATGAATCCCGATGCGACGATGAATGATAAGGCTTTACAATATGAAGGGATGACGCGCGAAGAATGTCGCGAAGCTTTGGTCAAAGATTTAGAAAAAGATGATTTATTGATTCGCATCGAACCGATAACTCATTCCGTTGGCCATTCGGAACGGACAGGCGTCATGGTCGAACCATATTTATCTAAACAATGGTTTGTCAAGATGGGTGATTTAGCCAAAAAAGTTTTAAAGATGCAACAAGATAAGACCTCTAAAGTCAACTTTATTCCGGCCCGCTTTGAAAAAATTTTAAAACACTGGATGGAAATTTCCTATGACTGGTGTATTTCCCGCCAATTATGGTGGGGTCATCGCATTCCGGCTTGGTATAAAGGGGATGAAGTCTATGTTGGAACCTCTGCTCCTAAGGGCGATGGCTGGGTTCAAGATGAAGACGTCTTAGATACCTGGTTTTCCTCAGCTCTATGGCCTTTTTCAACACTTGGCTGGCCCGATAAAACCGAAGACTTTAAGCGGTATTTTCCCAATGATGTCTTAGTAACCGCTTATGATATCATCTTCTTCTGGGTTGCCCGAATGATCTTCCAATCCGAACACATTACCGGTGTTGCGCCCTTTAAATATTGCATTATCCATGGTTTAATCCGCGATAAAGAAGGACGCAAGATGAGCAAGTCCTTGGGCAATGGCATCGATCCGATGGATATGATCGATGAATATGGCGTCGATGCTTTAAGATATTATTTAGCTACCGATGTTGCTTTGGGAACGGATCTACGTTTTGATGTCGATAAAGTATCGAGTACATGGAATTATATCAACAAGATTTGGAATGCTTCCCGTTTTGTTCTTTTGAATATCGAGAATTTATCCAACCTTGAATTTACTAATTTGACCGATGAAGATAAGTGGATATTAACTAAATATCAAAAATTAGTTAAAAGCATGACTAAACATATGGATAAATATGAATTTAATCTTGCCGGATCGGAATTATATACCTTTATTTGGGAAGATTTCTGTAGTAACTATATCGAATTTTCGAAATTTAATGCCGAATCGAATACGACTAAATCCGTCTTATATACCATTTTATTGGGAATATTAAAAATGTTGCATCCCTTTATGCCTTTTGTAACCGAGGAAATATATACTAAAATGCCCATTTTGGAAGCCGAATCGATCATGTTAACGACTTATCCACAATATGATAAGTTATTGTTATTCGAAGAAGAGACGATGAAAGTAAATGACAAGATTGCCTTCATATCAGCATTCAGAAATATCAAAAATGAAAACAATATTCCATCTTCGGCTCAAGTATTGCTAAATACCGATGACGATATTATTATCAAGATGTTAAAATTACAAGATTCCCGTATTTCAAAACCATTAGATATCAATAGTTATAATGTCAAATATGGCTCTTATGAAGCAACTATTTATTATGAAAAGGTCATGACAGAAGAAGAAAAAGAAGCTCTAAATAAACAAATACTCAACTTAGAAGCATCGATATCGCGTCGTAAAAATCTTTTAGCTAATGAAAACTATGTCAATAAAGCCCCTAAAGATTTAGTTGCTAAAGAACGGGCTACATTAGCTTATGAAGAAGAACAATTAAAAATATTAAAGGGATAATCTTTTAATAATTATAAAAATATGATAGTCTTTAATAAAGTAGTAAAAAGACTAGATATTGCTTAAAAATTATAGTAAAGTATAGCAAAAGAAAGAGGAATTTATATGGAAAGAAAGCTAACTGATCAAGAAATTGTGAGAAGAGAAAAGGCTAATAAGATCAAAGAAATGGGTATTGATCCCTTTGGACATGTCTTTAAACGGACGGCTTTAGCTCAAGAGTTACAAGAAAAATATGCCAATATTACCCATGATGAACTTGAAAATATGAATGATCAAGCTACTGTTGCAGGACGAATTATGTTTATCCGCAAAATGGGTAAAGCTTCTTTCTTTTCGCTTAAAGATAAGACGGGGCGCATTCAAGTATATATATCGATAAATGATGTCGGCGAAGATACTTATAATCTCTTTAAGACAGCTGATATCGGAGATATTGTCGGTGTATCGGGTAAAATCATGAAGACCCAAACGGGGGAATTGACGATTAAGTGTTTGGAATATACGCATTTAGTTAAGTCTTTGCGTCCCCTTCCCGAAAAGTTTCATGGCCTTACGGATATTGAAGAAAGATATCGCAGGAGATACGTCGATTTGATGATGAATGATGATGCTAGAAGAGTTGCTTTTATGCGACCAAAGATTATTCGTTGTATCCAAAATTTTTTGGATAAGCAAGGTTTTGTCGAAGTGGAAACGCCGATTTTGACGACCCTTTTGACGGGAGCATCAGCGCGTCCTTTTATAACACACCATAATACCCAAGATTTGGATATGTATCTACGCATTGCCCTTGAACTTAATTTAAAGCGATTATTAGTTGGCGGCATGGAATCCGTTTATGAAATTGGGCGAACATTTAGAAATGAAGGTATGGATCCCCAACATAATCCCGAATTTACCATGATGGAAATTTATCAAGCTTATTCTAATTTGGAAGGAATGATGGATTTAACCGAAAAGATGTATCAAACGATTGCCCATGATGTCTGTGGCAAGACGACATTTAATTATTTGGGACATGAAATTGATTTATCCGGTAAATGGAAGCGAATTTCGATGGTCGATGCTATTAAAGAGGTAACGGGAATTGATTTTAAAAAGGAAATGACTGTCGATGAAGCACTAGCGTTAGCTAAAGAACACGATATCGAAGTTGCTCCGCATGAACATACAGTTGGTCATATAATTAATTTATTCTTTGAACGTTATGTTGAAGAAACTTTAATTCAACCGACATTCCTCTATGGTCATCCAATTGAGATTTCACCATTGACGAAGAAAAATCCCGATGATCCTCGTTTTGTCGATCGTTTTGAATTATTTATTTCGGGTCACGAATGTGCCAATGCCTATACGGAACTCAATGATCCAATCGATCAATTAGAAAGATTTGAAGAACAATTAAAGGAAAAAGAAATGGGTAATGAAGAAGCTAACGATATCGATTATGACTTTATCGAAGCTTTGGAATATGGTATGCCACCAGCTGGGGGAATAGGTTATGGAATCGATCGCATGATTATGCTATTTACCGAATCCGAATCCATTAGAGATGTTATCCTTTTTCCAACGATGAAACCATTAAATTAAGCGATTCACTTTAAGTGAGTTGCTTTTTTTAGTAAACATAGGAAGGTGTGGAAAATGAAAAATAAGAATAAAAAGAAAACTTCAATGAAAATGGGGATTATAGTGGCGATACTTTTATTAGCTGTTGGTTTCGCAGCTGTTAGTACGGTTCTTGTTATTAATGGTACTATCAAAATTACTCCTGACCAAGCAGATTTTGATGATAACGTAGTTTTTAGTTACGTAAGTGTATCTCCTGCAAAAGAAGAAAGTGCACATCAAACTGAAGGTACATTTGCAACTGCTTCAATAAACACAGATGGAAAATCAATAACATTCACCACTCAAGTTATGAAAGATATTGGCGAAACATCAATATTAAAATATAAAATACAAAATGATAGTCAATATGATGCTAAACTCGGTGATTTAACTTGTACGCCATCAGGAGGTACAGATGATCATGTTACAATTGTTGCAGCTAATGGGCAAAAAGGCCAAGTTCTACATGCTAATGGTGATGAATCTGAAGAAGATATGGTTACTGTAACCATGGTTAAATCTTATGTTGGGGATGAAAATAAACAAATCTCGTTTACATGTACCATAAATGTTGACGCCCAAGAAGCAACAACTGACTAATACCTAACAAAAATGATTGGAACGGTGCGGACCCGTTTTTTTGCCAAAAAGGAGAGTAGATCTATAAGAGATTATAAAGTAAACATAGGAAGGTGTGGAAAATGAAAAATAAGAATAAAAAGAAAACTTCAATGAAAATGGGGATTATAGTGGCGATACTTTTATTAGCTGTTGGTTTCGCAGCTGTTAGTACGGTTCTTGTTATTAATGGTACTATCAAAATTACTCCAGATGAAGCAGATTTTGATGAAAATGTAATCTTTTCTTCGGCGACTGCTACAAAAGAAGGTGGAAGTGAAGACGAAGATAATCCATCAGCATCTATTGATCCAGAAACTAGTAAGACTATAACATTTACAACTCAAACTATGAAGGACATCGGAGAACAAGCTATTTTAAAGTATAAAATTAAAAACGATAGCCAATATGCGGCTAAAATAACGGGAATTGAATGTACTCGAACTGAAAAACCATCTGATGAACATATTTCTATTACGACTGATACTGTCTCCGAAACACTTCAACCAGGTAAAGAATCTACTGAACATACTGTTACTGTTGAAATGATTAAATCTTATGTTGGTGAAGATAAACAAATCTCGTTTACTTGCACAATAAATGCAACAGCAGAAGAAGCAACTGAATAATACCTAACAAAAATGATTGGAACGGCGTGGACCGTTTTCTTTTTGCAAAAAGGGAGAGTAGATATAAGAGATTATAATGTAATCATAGGAAGGTGTGGAAAATGAAAAATAAGAATAAAAAGAAAACTTCAATGAAAATGGGGATTATAGTGGCGATACTTTTATTAGCTGTTGGTTTCGCAGCTGTTAGTACTGTTCTTGTTATTAATGGTACTATCAAAATTACTCCGGACCAAGCAGATTTTGATAAAAATGTTGTTTTTACAGATGTAAGTGCAACTCCAGCACAAGGTGTTGATGGACATCAAGAGGATGGAACATATGCAACGGCGACAACAACTGATAATAATAAAACAATAACTTTTACTACTCAAGTAATGAAAGACATCGGCGAAACGTCTCTATTGAAATATAAGATTAAAAACGATAGTCAATATGCGGCTAAAATTACTAGCATTGAATGTTCTCAAACAGCAAAACCAGATGATGATCATATCAAGATTGAAAAAGATGAATTTAATAATATTGTTCTGCAACCTAAATCCGAATCTAGTGAACATAAAGTTACAGTAACTATGGTTAAATCTTATGTTGGTGACGATAAACAAATCTCGTTTACTTGCACAATAAATGCAACAGCCGAAGAAGCAACAACTGAATAATACCTAACAAAAATGATTGGAACGGCGCGGACCGTTTTCTTTTTGCAAAAAGGAGAGGGATATATAAGAGATTATAAAGTAAACATAGGAAGGTGAGGAAAATGAAAAATAAGAATAAAAAGAAAACTTCAATGAAAATGGGGATTATAGTGGCGATACTTTTATTAGCTGTTGGTTTCGCAGCTGTTAGTACGGTTCTTGTTATTAATGGTACTATCAAAATTAAGCCGGATGAAGCAGATTTTGAGAAAAATGTTGTTTTTAAAACAGCCAAAGTTTCAAAAGAAGGTGGACCTAACGACGAAAGCAATATTCCAAGTGCCAATATTGAAAATGGAAGTAAGAAAATTACATTTACAACTCAAACTATGAAAGACATAGGGGAAAAATCTATATTGACTTATACAATTGAAAATAAAAGTCAATATGCGGCTAAAATTACTGGAATTACTTGTGAGCAAATCAAAGAATCAGAAGCAGATGATGACCATATTCAAATTATAGCTGATAAATTAAATGATATAATTCTTCAACCTAAAGAAGTAACTGAAGAAAAGAAAGTTACTGTTGAAATGATTAAATCTTATGTTGGTGCCGAAGAAAGTACTACAAAAACGATTACATTTACTTGTACTATTCAAGCCGAAGCCCAAGAAGCAACAACAACTGAATAATACCTAACAAAAATGATTGGAACGGTGCGAAACCGTTTTCTTTTTGCAAAAAAGGGAAAGTAGGTATAAGAGATTATAAATGTAAACATAGGAAGGTGTGGAAAATGAAAAATAAGAATAAAAAGAAAACTTCAATGAAAATGGGGATTATAGTGGCGATACTTTTATTAGCTGTTGGTTTCGCAGCTGTTAGTACGGTTCTTGTTATTAATGGTACTATCAAAATTACTCCAGATAGAGAAGATTTTGAGAATAATGTTGTTTTTACTGATGTAAGTGCCGAGAAAAAAGGTGGACCTACTACTGAAAGTTCAATTCCATCCGCTTCAACTACTGAAGATGATAAAAAGATAATTTTTACGACACAAGTAATGAAGAATATTGGCGAAACTTCAATTTTACATTACAAAATTAAAAATGAAAGTCAATATGCGGCTAAAATTACTGGTATTGAATGTTCTCGAACAACGGAGCCAAATGATGACCATATCAAAATTGAAAATGATAATATAACGGGAACTATTATAAAGCCTAATCAAGAAAGTGATTCAAAAACTGTTACAGTAACCATGATTAAATCTTATGTTGGTGAAGAGGAAAAACAATTAACGTTTACGTGCTCCATTAATGTAGATGCCCAAGAAGC
>CANQFG010000055.1 GCA_947598395.1 uncultured Bacilli bacterium | reverse complement strand
TTGTGTTGTAATTTGTGTTGTAATTTGTGTTGTAATTTGTGTTGTAATTTGTGTTGTAATTTGTGTTGTAATTTGTGTTGTAAATCATGTTGTAAATCATGTTGTAAATCATTTCCGTTGACCATAAAACCGGAGAAAAAAATAATAGTTCAACGAAAATAGTAAAACCAAATAAATTTTATTTTTACTTCAATACAATGGAAAAATTCGTCGAAAACACTGTGAAAAACATAATAAAACCAGGTGCTTATAATATCCGGTTAATCTCAGATTATGAATTGGCAGCAATTTCCGAAGTGCGATTTTCCGAAAAAGATTTAGTTTCTAAAAGTCATTGTTTAGATAGTGCAGTATTTGGTGCAGTTGATACAAAATGTTCCGTGTGCATGAAAACACGCTGTGACGGGCATATGGGTTTAATTACTCTTCCAATACCAATTCCTCGTGCAGTTTGCATTGGTCACATAAAACAATTGTTAAGAGTTATTTGTCCGGTTTGCGCGCATGTTGTTTTACCGGAAGAAACCAAAAAGAAAATTATGGAATTCCCGCCATATATGCGTTTAAGAACCATCCGTGATGAGATAGATAAAATTTTAGCGAGAAATCCAATAATGATTTGTCCACATTGCGGAAAAAGAATTACTCTAATAGAAATTTCGGGTTCGGAACCACTCGTTAAATTCATGTTAACTAAAGATGTACAAATAAATCCATTAGCAATTGCTACACTTTTGAATTTATTTACCGAAATTGATTTAGTTGGCTATAATGAAGATTGGCACCCGAAAAATTTCTTTACTATATATATTCCTATAGTTCCAAATAAACTCCGCTTAAAATTATTTGATTCAACGACTTCTGTACTAGGATCATATTATAAATCCATAATCGAAGAAATTGTTCCGGAATTAAGTAAAGTTATAAAAGCATTTCCGACAAACAATTATTTAAAAATTCCTGTAGGAGATCTCGGTACGAAATTTAATCACTATTACGATCAATTAAATGCATATTATTATTTAATTACCGATCCAACAACAGAATCGGTTAAAGAAGCATCTTTGCAATTAATTAATAAGCGCGATAGAAAACATATTGATCCAGCCAATTCTTTGCTCGGAAGATTAAAAGGAAAAGGGAAAAAATTGTTTTCTAAAGGAATTATCGATTCACGGCATGATTGTTCAGCGAGAACTGTTCTCGGAGGTGCACCAGATGCGAGTGTAATTTCCTGTATGGTACCGGAATTTATTGCAAATAAACTTTCTAAAACATATCCCGTTTATGCGGAAAATTTGAAAACAATGAAAGCAATTGTTGCAGCAATGGGTAATCCGGGAAATTACAATAACGTGGAAATCCCGCATGTCGTGAAAATTATGCATAACAGAATGAATACAATTAGGAAAATAGAAAGTAAAAATGCAGTCTCGGAAGCAGCATTACTTGCACCGGGAGATAAAGTTGAAATGTCATTGATTGACGGAGATTTTGTTATGCAATCTCGTTATCCATCAGTTCGTGAAGAATCTTGGTCATCTTTGCAAATCAAGAGGGATAAAAACTCTATTATTACTATCCCGTTAGCTATTTGCGAAATGAAAATGGCAGATTTTGATGGTGATGAAGCACAGATATTTGTTTCTTCGTCAAACAATTATGCCATTGAACAATTATTGTTGCACAGCCTTTATAAACAATGTATTGCATATAAAGATGGTTTTCCGGCAATATTTTATACGAAAGATTCCGCAGAAGGTGTACCTAGGATTAAAAATGGTAAAACCTCTCTAATACAAAATTGGAAAGCAGTTTATCCTGCAGTAAATGCATTTACTGCAATCGAAGAAATATTGCCTAAAGATTTAAATTATTCTTCCGATAAATTAATAATTAAGAATGGTAAGATTGGCGAGAAATCTAATTTCAACGATAAGGAATTTTATAAATACATTGGTTCGTTTTACGGTACAAAATATATTTGCGATGTAATTGATAAAGTATCTCAAACTGCTTACGATTTAAATAAGAATGACGGGATTACTTTAGGATTTACTATCCGTGTAACAGATTCTGCTTTACGGAGTGAAATTATTAAAGCAAAGTCCGATTTAATGGAAGAATTGATTAGAAATGAAAAATCAAATGACCCGGATAAGGAAGTTAAGCAAATAATTGCTATCCAGAAAATACAAGTTCCGCTAAAAACAAAGTTAAAGGAAGATATAAGTAAAACGGAATTATCTTCTTATGCAAATAGGCTTGAAGAATTATATACTATGGTAGTCTCCGCTGGACAAGTTATGACGGATAGCGGTGGAAGATTAAGCAATATT
This sequence comes from uncultured Bacilli bacterium, assembly GCA_947598395.1. Classification (GTDB taxonomy): domain Bacteria; phylum Bacillota_I; class Bacilli_A; order RF39; family UBA660; genus CAG-582. The sequence goes on along the minus strand of CANQFG010000055.1, from coordinate 5,517 downwards.
CTCGCTGAAGGATCAAGAACTACTTGTGCATATCCTCGTTATTCGGTAGATCCCCGTGCTTATGGATATATCGATGCGGGATATATGGAAGATCCAGGTGCTGTTGAACAATTATATAATGCAGTTGCAGAACGTAAAGCATTATATGATAAAGGTGTTTCTGTCGGTACACAGGGATATATGCAGAAAAGATTTTGTATGTTCTTTGGTTCCGCGATGGTTGGATTTGCCGGTGAAATTACCGATGGACGGAGATTAATTGCTTTACAATACGGTGCAAATGGTACCGATCCACGATTACATTGTAAACTATCTTTACCGAAAATCGATTTATCCGATAAAAAGTATTCTCATGACACGGAATTAAAATTCGTTGCAGGAAAAATCGCTGAATGGAAAAATCGTTATGCGATCCATACACACGAAATTGCATCAAATATAATTTCCGATAACTGGACTTCCGGTGTAGATTGGAATATGTTTATCAAAATGAACTGTAAACCAGGAATAACTCCCGACGAAATAATCGATAAACTAATTATGGAAATTAAAAATATATTCTTACCCCAGGGAATTAGTAAAGCGAAACCATTGGTTTACGAAGAATATGGCAATGGGAGTAGTATTAATAGCATATTTTCCGATCCAGATATTTCGTTAATCAATTTGTATTATCATATATATTATTTCCGCAGTATTTTCCGTCAATACGAATTAACCGATGGAATATATCGTAAAATAATAGAAAACTTTAGGCGAATGTTGTGTAACGGAGGAGAACCAGCAGGAGCAAAAGCTGCAGTTGCAATTTCTGAACCGCTTACACAAGCAGTTTTGCATGCAATTCACGGTCATGCTGGTGGGGTTTCGTTAAACAGAATTGTTAGGACTAATGGTTCCGCTAGATTTGAAGAATTGATTGGCGGTGCAAGTTTCAAAAATAATATTGTAACTATCGGATTATATGATGATAGCAAAGAAAATACGGAAAACTATGCAAAATCGCTAGAAACATTTTATCTCTCGGATATATTAGTCAATTCTTCGATAAATATTACAAACGGGATTGATTCGATAATTAGAGATGAATTTCCCGATATGGATTATGATAATTTATCATTCTCGGAATACTATATTCAAATGACTTGGAATATTACAAGTATAGCAGCTTATAATATCCATCCAGTTGATGTAATTAATAGTTTAATGAAAAATTATCCGGAAATTATGTTTATCGGTGGATATATTTTAAACAGTTCTGAAGTTAAAATGCATATTTATTTCAAACCGGATATTACAATAAACGAAATATTTTCCTTATCGGAAGAGTTTGGAAATAAAATCCGTTCAACAGTAATTCACGGAGAATATTTGATTAACTGTTTTGTATCGGAAAATATGAGTAATCCAGGACATTTTCTCATCGAAGCAAATGAAGTTTCTGACGGAATTATGGCTTTGGAAAACTTAATTTATGATCCAGAAATCGATCCTGGATTATGCCGTTCAACAAATATTGAAACAATGGTCAATTTATTTGGTTTATGCGAAGCAGTTGCGCAAACACAAGCTGAACTTACTTATGCCGCTTCACATTTATCTGCTACATCGGGAGTATTGCAAAAACATTATAATCTCGTTTCACATATATTATTTGCAAACGGGAAATTTTCCGGTGCATCGAGATATTCTATACGAAATGATGAATATTCCGATCCACTCAAGAAAATCAATTTCGAAGATGTAAAGAAAGAACTCGCTGATGCAACAATTACAAATCGACCGGAACCGTGTGGTGATGGATATGTTTCAGCATATTTCTTCGGCGAATTACCTCCGTACGGCGATGGTGCATCTAAAGTAATTCTGTACGAAAACTAATTTTATATTCCGGTACTAATTATATTATTTTATTTTTCGTCAAAAATAAGTTAAACGGAAAATTAATAATCAATATCTATTGATTTTTGGATATAACTGATTAACGGAGGATAAGTTTGATCATTATTAGGATCCTCGGCTATTTTTGCTTCCATCTTTTTAATTTTCGCTAAATAATTATTTCCGATTTCTATAATTCGGTTAATAGAATCTAGAAAATCTAAATAGTTGTCTTCGGTTAAAGTATTTACATCAATTAATTGTAAATCGTAATCCATCTTGAACATAGTATATAAAGAAATATTAGAATTTAAATATATATCATCGTAATAATTAATAATCGCTAAACAGTATAATATTTCGTTCAATCTATTAGTCATAGCGATGACTGTATTAAACATATCGCTTTTCGAAATAATATCTTCGTGCTTAATTGGACTTTCCGACATTTCGACGGGAAAAATAATTTATATGATTATGTTAAATTTACAAAACAGATTAAATCAAATCCAAATTTTATCTTCCGAAAATGAAATCGTGTATAATAATTATTATAACAATAATAGTTATACTAATATTTACCGGACTATTATTGTTTATCCGAAATAAATTTAAAGCAAAGAAATTAACAGGAGGATTAGGTTCTATAACAGAATTTGGCTCTACGATATCTATTAAAGAATCTTGTAAATGTAAACCATTTATATCGGGAGAATATATTTGTACACCGATGACAGAAACTAAAAGAAATAGAATTTTAAATGAAATATACAAAATATCGAAGAATCCATTAAATGAATTACGAAAATATTTACATATACCTACCAACAACCATTTATTTCCAACAGAATTAAAATCGGACCGAGAATTATATAATTATTTCCAATCATCCGATGAACCAGTAGATATCGATAAAATTATTTATATTATGTTGTTCGGGATAAATAATATTAAAGAATTTCTTAAGGACGATGCTATATTTATCGAAGATGATGATAGATTCAAAGAAATTATAGGATTACAGAAAAATATTGATGAAATATTGTCAAAAATAAATTTCGCTCAACCGAATAAAATCATGCAAGGAAATACTCCAACATATACATATAATGAAAATGGAATTGGTTATGGATATAATTATGGTTTTGATAATGAGAATTTTCGTAAATGGTTTAATAAAGACGACGGAAATATATTTATTAATGTCTATCCAGATTCTTCGAATAAATTAATTGATAAAATAGAAAATCGTAAAACAGATGATTCCGGAAAACGATTTGGTATAGCAGATATTTATCCTGCGGCTGTAAATAGCAAAGTTACATTCTTGTTATATATAAAATGCATTGAAAAATCCATTGATGAAAATAAAATTAAAGCTATGGTTGCATTACACATTCTCGAAACATATATTTTAAATGCATATGGCCGTTTTGCACATCATACTAGTTATAACAGTTCTATTTCCGATAATTTCTCGTTTATATAAAATTTTCGTTTATCTAAATGATTTTTATAAAATAATCAATGTTTAAAGTAAATATCCCGATAATTTCCTCGGACTCGATTCCTCGTTCGGTAAATGAAATTCGTAAAACTATTAAATTTAATATACTGAAATTATTCGAAAAATATAATTATAACAATTTAGAATATTTGATCGATAAAGATTTGGAATCGATTAATGATTTCGTATTCGATATTTCGGCCGAAGATATAACCGGCGAAGGAATACATATCGATACAATTAAAACAATATTCTATCGTGCATATTATAATTCTATAATATCTGGAAAATATATTAAAATTCTCGAAGATATAATTAAAATAATATACTTAACTAAATTAAAGATAAACTTAGATTTATTTAAACAGATATATGGTTCCGACGATTGTATATTTATTAATTCATATACAGAAGATACTACACTATTCATAATTAATAAATTAAAATTCTCGAATGAAGAATATAAAAATATATATAATTATTTACGAGAATATATTTTATCTAAATATAATATTAATTTAAATGATTCTATAGCTTTGATGTTTTGTAAAGTTTTAAATGATATTATACTTCGAGAAATAGAATCATTTACCAGATATGATTTGAAAGAAATTAGAGAAGATTCGATAAATAGAATATCTTATATAAAATAATTTTCAATTTTATTTTTACCTCACCATATTTCCCAAACAAAATATTTTTTTTTCGATATTTAATGAATTTAGCGAATTTTCTCACTAGATCTATCGAAAATAATACCATAAACGAAATTATTAATGGTTACGAAAATAGCCAGTTTTCACAAGATATTCCGGATTGCGGAATTATTGTTAAAGAATTATTTGATAAATTAAATAATTATCAATCTCCGTTCAATGATATTACATCAGTCAACGGTGCATTATCTGCTGCATCATTTAAACCGCAACACAAAACAAATAATTCATTTTCGATGGAATTTCATTCTATGTGCTCAAATATTCTTGCACTATCTGGTTATGAATTATCATATAATTTAACGGTAATTATGTCTTTACGAATATTGATGAACGATTATATTGATCACATAATGGAATGTGAAAATTATAAAGAAATTCTTTCTGATATATTAACTTTGCGGAATTTATATTCGCACAAGGAATTTAAAATTAACAAATTTGATTCCGTTTTCGCGAAGAGTGATTTAGAAACTAATGTTTTCCGAATGAATCAAGAAATAATTCCGTTTGGCGATACATTCTTCAACAATATTATCTTGTCGGTGAAAAATGCAATTAAAAAGAATGGAATTTCATCATTCGAGAATAACAAAAATATTTATTATAAAGCACTTTCCGATTTACGGAATAATACAGCCATCGAGAAATATGATATAAACAATATTGATGATTTGGTTCATAACATCGGCGACAAAATCGCTTATAAGAAATGGTTTATTAAACAATGGGAAATGTTGTACTTGGAATTATCCGTAAATGCAGATATGTCACTATCACAAGATATTCGATTTACTTTTAAGGGAAATTCGATAAAAGATATTCAGATGGATAATTCCCCGCTAAACAATTTATTTTCCAATCTCGGGATGTTGCAAGCGAAAGATAAATATATCACAAATTTCATTGTCTATTTTAATCAAATCATTACCGAAACTAGAAATGGTATACTGAATGAAATCGGCGATGATATAATTGACGTGGAAATTACTCCTGAATTCCTGGAATATTTCGCAGAAATTATGTTGAATTTATTTGCACAAATCGCTTTAAACTTATATGATTTCCAGCAGTATAGTATATTAAACAAATCATCCCGCATACATTATGCATTGTTGTACTATCTCGTCACGACAATTAAACCTAGATTGGTTAATTATGATAAAACACAATTATCCGTTTTACGGTATATTCTGTTACCGAAGAAATCAATCGAAGAATCAATAAATATCCTCAACGAGAAAAATGGTATCAAAACAAAACAACCCAAAAAAGCAACTAGCACCGAGGGTAAAAGAAAATATACCAAAAGGAAATGCTGTTTATAAGATTATCAGTTCCGAGGAAAATTAGATTGCCCAGCACCTTATAAACTAACTATCAACAGAAAAGAAATTCAAACTAAAGACGGAG
>CANQFG010000054.1 GCA_947598395.1 uncultured Bacilli bacterium | reverse complement strand
TGTAATTTGTGTTGTAATTTGTGTTGTAATTTGTGTTGTAATTTGTGTTGTAATTTGTGTTGTAATTTGTGTTGTAAATCATGTTGTAAATCATGTTGTAAATCATTTCCGTTGACCATAAAACCGGAGAAAAAAATAATAGTTCAACGAAAATAGTAAAACCAAATAAATTTTATTTTTACTTCAATACAATGGAAAAATTCGTCGAAAACACTGTGAAAAACATAATAAAACCAGGTGCTTATAATATCCGGTTAATCTCAGATTATGAATTGGCAGCAATTTCCGAAGTGCGATTTTCCGAAAAAGATTTAGTTTCTAAAAGTCATTGTTTAGATAGTGCAGTATTTGGTGCAGTTGATACAAAATGTTCCGTGTGCATGAAAACACGCTGTGACGGGCATATGGGTTTAATTACTCTTCCAATACCAATTCCTCGTGCAGTTTGCATTGGTCACATAAAACAATTGTTAAGAGTTATTTGTCCGGTTTGCGCGCATGTTGTTTTACCGGAAGAAACCAAAAAGAAAATTATGGAATTCCCGCCATATATGCGTTTAAGAACCATCCGTGATGAGATAGATAAAATTTTAGCGAGAAATCCAATAATGATTTGTCCACATTGCGGAAAAAGAATTACTCTAATAGAAATTTCGGGTTCGGAACCACTCGTTAAATTCATGTTAACTAAAGATGTACAAATAAATCCATTAGCAATTGCTACACTTTTGAATTTATTTACCGAAATTGATTTAGTTGGCTATAATGAAGATTGGCACCCGAAAAATTTCTTTACTATATATATTCCTATAGTTCCAAATAAACTCCGCTTAAAATTATTTGATTCAACGACTTCTGTACTAGGATCATATTATAAATCCATAATCGAAGAAATTGTTCCGGAATTAAGTAAAGTTATAAAAGCATTTCCGACAAACAATTATTTAAAAATTCCTGTAGGAGATCTCGGTACGAAATTTAATCACTATTACGATCAATTAAATGCATATTATTATTTAATTACCGATCCAACAACAGAATCGGTTAAAGAAGCATCTTTGCAATTAATTAATAAGCGCGATAGAAAACATATTGATCCAGCCAATTCTTTGCTCGGAAGATTAAAAGGAAAAGGGAAAAAATTGTTTTCTAAAGGAATTATCGATTCACGGCATGATTGTTCAGCGAGAACTGTTCTCGGAGGTGCACCAGATGCGAGTGTAATTTCCTGTATGGTACCGGAATTTATTGCAAATAAACTTTCTAAAACATATCCCGTTTATGCGGAAAATTTGAAAACAATGAAAGCAATTGTTGCAGCAATGGGTAATCCGGGAAATTACAATAACGTGGAAATCCCGCATGTCGTGAAAATTATGCATAACAGAATGAATACAATTAGGAAAATAGAAAGTAAAAATGCAGTCTCGGAAGCAGCATTACTTGCACCGGGAGATAAAGTTGAAATGTCATTGATTGACGGAGATTTTGTTATGCAATCTCGTTATCCATCAGTTCGTGAAGAATCTTGGTCATCTTTGCAAATCAAGAGGGATAAAAACTCTATTATTACTATCCCGTTAGCTATTTGCGAAATGAAAATGGCAGATTTTGATGGTGATGAAGCACAGATATTTGTTTCTTCGTCAAACAATTATGCCATTGAACAATTATTGTTGCACAGCCTTTATAAACAATGTATTGCATATAAAGATGGTTTTCCGGCAATATTTTATACGAAAGATTCCGCAGAAGGTGTACCTAGGATTAAAAATGGTAAAACCTCTCTAATACAAAATTGGAAAGCAGTTTATCCTGCAGTAAATGCATTTACTGCAATCGAAGAAATATTGCCTAAAGATTTAAATTATTCTTCCGATAAATTAATAATTAAGAATGGTAAGATTGGCGAGAAATCTAATTTCAACGATAAGGAATTTTATAAATACATTGGTTCGTTTTACGGTACAAAATATATTTGCGATGTAATTGATAAAGTATCTCAAACTGCTTACGATTTAAATAAGAATGACGGGATTACTTTAGGATTTACTATCCGTGTAACAGATTCTGCTTTACGGAGTGAAATTATTAAAGCAAAGTCCGATTTAATGGAAGAATTGATTAGAAATGAAAAATCAAATGACCCGGATAAGGAAGTTAAGCAAATAATTGCTATCCAGAAAATACAAGTTCCGCTAAAAACAAAGTTAAAGGAAGATATAAGTAAAACGGAATTATCTTCTTATGCAAATAGGCTTGAAGAATTATATACTATGGTAGTCTCCGCTGGACAAGTTATGACGGATAGCGGTGGAAGATTAAGCAATATTCTCGCTGAAGGATCAAGAACTACTTGTGCATATCCTCGTTATTCGGTAGATCCCCGTGCTTATGGATATATCGATGCGGGATATATGGAAGATCCAGGTGCTGTTGAACAATTATATAATGCAGTTGCAGAACGTAAAGCATTATATGATAAAGGTGTTTCTGTCGGTACACAGGGATATATGCAGAAAAGATTTTGTATGTTCTTTGGTTCCGCGATGGTTGGATTTGCCGGTGAAATTACCGATGGACGGAGATTAATTGCTTTACAATACGGTGCAAATGGTACCGATCCACGATTACATTGTAAACTATCTTTACCGAAAATCGATTTATCCGATAAAAAGTATTCTCATGACACGGAATTAAAATTCGTTGCAGGAAAAATCGCTGAATGGAAAAATCGTTATGCGATCCATACACACGAAATTGCATCAAATATAATTTCCGATAACTGGACTTCCGGTGTAGATTGGAATATGTTTATCAAAATGAACTGTAAACCAGGAATAACTCCCGACGAAATAATCGATAAACTAATTATGGAAATTAAAAATATATTCTTACCCCAGGGAATTAGTAAAGCGAAACCATTGGTTTACGAAGAATATGGCAATGGGAGTAGTATTAATAGCATATTTTCCGATCCAGATATTTCGTTAATCAATTTGTATTATCATATATATTATTTCCGCAGTATTTTCCGTCAATACGAATTAACCGATGGAATATATCGTAAAATAATAGAAAACTTTAGGCGAATGTTGTGTAACGGAGGAGAACCAGCAGGAGCAAAAGCTGCAGTTGCAATTTCTGAACCGCTTACACAAGCAGTTTTGCATGCAATTCACGGTCATGCTGGTGGGGTTTCGTTAAACAGAATTGTTAGGACTAATGGTTCCGCTAGATTTGAAGAATTGATTGGCGGTGCAAGTTTCAAAAATAATATTGTAACTATCGGATTATATGATGATAGCAAAGAAAATACGGAAAACTATGCAAAATCGCTAGAAACATTTTATCTCTCGGATATATTAGTCAATTCTTCGATAAATATTACAAACGGGATTGATTCGATAATTAGAGATGAATTTCCCGATATGGATTATGATAATTTATCATTCTCGGAATACTATATTCAAATGACTTGGAATATTACAAGTATAGCAGCTTATAATATCCATCCAGTTGATGTAATTAATAGTTTAATGAAAAATTATCCGGAAATTATGTTTATCGGTGGATATATTTTAAACAGTTCTGAAGTTAAAATGCATATTTATTTCAAACCGGATATTACAATAAACGAAATATTTTCCTTATCGGAAGAGTTTGGAAATAAAATCCGTTCAACAGTAATTCACGGAGAATATTTGATTAACTGTTTTGTATCGGAAAATATGAGTAATCCAGGACATTTTCTCATCGAAGCAAATGAAGTTTCTGACGGAATTATGGCTTTGGAAAACTTAATTTATGATCCAGAAATCGATCCTGGATTATGCCGTTCAACAAATATTGAAACAATGGTCAATTTATTTGGTTTATGCGAAGCAGTTGCGCAAACACAAGCTGAACTTACTTATGCCGCTTCACATTTATCTGCTACATCGGGAGTATTGCAAAAACATTATAATCTCGTTTCACATATATTATTTGCAAACGGGAAATTTTCCGGTGCATCGAGATATTCTATACGAAATGATGAATATTCCGATCCACTCAAGAAAATCAATTTCGAAGATGTAAAGAAAGAACTCGCTGATGCAACAATTACAAATCGACCGGAACCGTGTGGTGATGGATATGTTTCAGCATATTTCTTCGGCGAATTACCTCCGTACGGCGATGGTGCATCTAAAGTAATTCTGTACGAAAACTAATTTTATATTCCGGTACTAATTATATTATTTTATTTTTCGTCAAAAATAAGTTAAACGGAAAATTAATAATCAATATCTATTGATTTTTGGATATAACTGATTAACGGAGGATAAGTTTGATCATTATTAGGATCCTCGGCTATTTTTGCTTCCATCTTTTTAATTTTCGCTAAATAATTATTTCCGATTTCTATAATTCGGTTAATAGAATCTAGAAAATCTAAATAGTTGTCTTCGGTTAAAGTATTTACATCAATTAATTGTAAATCGTAATCCATCTTGAACATAGTATATAAAGAAATATTAGAATTTAAATATATATCATCGTAATAATTAATAATCGCTAAACAGTATAATATTTCGTTCAATCTATTAGTCATAGCGATGACTGTATTAAACATATCGCTTTTCGAAATAATATCTTCGTGCTTAATTGGACTTTCCGACATTTCGACGGGAAAAATAATTTATATGATTATGTTAAATTTACAAAACAGATTAAATCAAATCCAAATTTTATCTTCCGAAAATGAAATCGTGTATAATAATTATTATAACAATAATAGTTATACTAATATTTACCGGACTATTATTGTTTATCCGAAATAAATTTAAAGCAAAGAAATTAACAGGAGGATTAGGTTCTATAACAGAATTTGGCTCTACGATATCTATTAAAGAATCTTGTAAATGTAAACCATTTATATCGGGAGAATATATTTGTACACCGATGACAGAAACTAAAAGAAATAGAATTTTAAATGAAATATACAAAATATCGAAGAATCCATTAAATGAATTACGAAAATATTTACATATACCTACCAACAACCATTTATTTCCAACAGAATTAAAATCGGACCGAGAATTATATAATTATTTCCAATCATCCGATGAACCAGTAGATATCGATAAAATTATTTATATTATGTTGTTCGGGATAAATAATATTAAAGAATTTCTTAAGGACGATGCTATATTTATCGAAGATGATGATAGATTCAAAGAAATTATAGGATTACAGAAAAATATTGATGAAATATTGTCAAAAATAAATTTCGCTCAACCGAATAAAATCATGCAAGGAAATACTCCAACATATACATATAATGAAAATGGAATTGGTTATGGATATAATTATGGTTTTGATAATGAGAATTTTCGTAAATGGTTTAATAAAGACGACGGAAATATATTTATTAATGTCTATCCAGATTCTTCGAATAAATTAATTGATAAAATAGAAAATCGTAAAACAGATGATTCCGGAAAACGATTTGGTATAGCAGATATTTATCCTGCGGCTGTAAATAGCAAAGTTACATTCTTGTTATATATAAAATGCATTGAAAAATCCATTGATGAAAATAAAATTAAAGCTATGGTTGCATTACACATTCTCGAAACATATATTTTAAATGCATATGGCCGTTTTGCACATCATACTAGTTATAACAGTTCTATTTCCGATAATTTCTCGTTTATATAAAATTTTCGTTTATCTAAATGATTTTTATAAAATAATCAATGTTTAAAGTAAATATCCCGATAATTTCCTCGGACTCGATTCCTCGTTCGGTAAATGAAATTCGTAAAACTATTAAATTTAATATACTGAAATTATTCGAAAAATATAATTATAACAATTTAGAATATTTGATCGATAAAGATTTGGAATCGATTAATGATTTCGTATTCGATATTTCGGCCGAAGATATAACCGGCGAAGGAATACATATCGATACAATTAAAACAATATTCTATCGTGCATATTATAATTCTATAATATCTGGAAAATATATTAAAATTCTCGAAGATATAATTAAAATAATATACTTAACTAAATTAAAGATAAACTTAGATTTATTTAAACAGATATATGGTTCCGACGATTGTATATTTATTAATTCATATACAGAAGATACTACACTATTCATAATTAATAAATTAAAATTCTCGAATGAAGAATATAAAAATATATATAATTATTTACGAGAATATATTTTATCTAAATATAATATTAATTTAAATGATTCTATAGCTTTGATGTTTTGTAAAGTTTTAAATGATATTATACTTCGAGAAATAGAATCATTTACCAGATATGATTTGAAAGAAATTAGAGAAGATTCGATAAATAGAATATCTTATATAAAATAATTTTCAATTTTATTTTTACCTCACCATATTTCCCAAACAAAATATTTTTTTTTCGATATTTAATGAATTTAGCGAATTTTCTCACTAGATCTATCGAAAATAATACCATAAACGAAATTATTAATGGTTACGAAAATAGCCAGTTTTCACAAGATATTCCGGATTGCGGAATTATTGTTAAAGAATTATTTGATAAATTAAATAATTATCAATCTCCGTTCAATGATATTACATCAGTCAACGGTGCATTATCTGCTGCATCATTTAAACCGCAACACAAAACAAATAATTCATTTTCGATGGAATTTCATTCTATGTGCTCAAATATTCTTGCACTATCTGGTTATGAATTATCATATAATTTAACGGTAATTATGTCTTTACGAATATTGATGAACGATTATATTGATCACATAATGGAATGTGAAAATTATAAAGAAATTCTTTCTGATATATTAACTTTGCGGAATTTATATTCGCACAAGGAATTTAAAATTAACAAATTTGATTCCGTTTTCGCGAAGAGTGATTTAGAAACTAATGTTTTCCGAATGAATCAAGAAATAATTCCGTTTGGCGATACATTCTTCAACAATATTATCTTGTCGGTGAAAAATGCAATTAAAAAGAATGGAATTTCATCATTCGAGAATAACAAAAATATTTATTATAAAGCACTTTCCGATTTACGGAATAATACAGCCATCGAGAAATATGATATAAACAATATTGATGATTTGGTTCATAACATCGGCGACAAAATCGCTTATAAGAAATGGTTTATTAAACAATGGGAAATGTTGTACTTGGAATTATCCGTAAATGCAGATATGTCACTATCACAAGATATTCGATTTACTTTTAAGGGAAATTCGATAAAAGATATTCAGATGGATAATTCCCCGCTAAACAATTTATTTTCCAATCTCGGGATGTTGCAAGCGAAAGATAAATATATCACAAATTTCATTGTCTATTTTAATCAAATCATTACCGAAACTAGAAATGGTATACTGAATGAAATCGGCGATGATATAATTGACGTGGAAATTACTCCTGAATTCCTGGAATATTTCGCAGAAATTATGTTGAATTTATTTGCACAAATCGCTTTAAACTTATATGATTTCCAGCAGTATAGTATATTAAACAAATCATCCCGCATACATTATGCATTGTTGTACTATCTCGTCACGACAATTAAACCTAGATTGGTTAATTATGATAAAACACAATTATCCGTTTTACGGTATATTCTGTTACCGAAGAAATCAATCGAAGAATCAATAAATATCCTCAACGAGAAAAATGGTATCAAAACAAAACAACCCAAAAAAGCAACTAGCACCGAGGGTAAAAGAAAATATACCAAAAGGAAATGAAATTGATTAATTAAAAATTTTATTTTTCGAAAACATGGATAAAATAATACTATTTATACTTTTCGAGCGGAGGAAATGCTGTTTGCAAGAATTATCGGTTCCGAGGAAAATTAGATTGCCCAGCACCTTATAAACTAACTATCAACAGAAAAGAAATTCAAACTAAAGACGGAG
>CANQFG010000053.1 GCA_947598395.1 uncultured Bacilli bacterium | reverse complement strand
GCTGGCAATGAGCAATTTTATCAAAAATGTGGTTTTAAATATAAACCCGAAAAGATAACCGGTATGTACTTATGGATAAAAAAATAAATATCCTGTATTATTAATTGAAAAGTTAGTCCTTTTCTTTTTAATTAGAGTTGTGAAAAAAAATAATTCTTGCTAAAATAAATAATAGGTGAATCCTATGGAAGACGAAGAGTTTAAATTAAGCAAAAGTAATAAAATTTTGATCGTTATTACAACACTTTTAGTTATTGCCTTAATCGTAACGAGTATTTTCCTTATTGTTTCTTTTTCGCATCCCATTGAACCGCTTCCCAATCTTGAAATAACGCAGGGAAAAACTTCAACTATTAATCCCAAAACGACGACTTCGAAGACGACTACATCGACGACCACGACGACCAAACCCATAACCAATTCGCCATATTATAATATTAATCCCGATGGAATATTAGCAAATCCGTTGTTTGAAAAGGCCACTTTAACCAAAGAGGAATCCCTTACGATCATAACGGAAGCCTATGAATTTATGAATAAGTTTATGAACATCAGCGATGATTCCCTCTTTAATATTACGTCCATAATAAATAATGCCAAGCCCAATGAAATTGATAAGATAACGATAAATGGTAAATCTTATGGCCAAATGTATAAATATTCTGAATTTAAAAATCGTGTCTTTGCTATGAACTATGAGATAATGTTTAAGCGCAGTCAATATGATAACCATAAAGTATTTACGGAGAAAGATGGCCAATTATATCGCCTTGAAAATATCATTGATAATGTCGAAATCATAACGGCATCGATCAATGCGGAAAACTATGGTACTACGAATATTGAAGGAACAATCCGTTATTACCTATCAAATTATAAAGATCAAGGTTATAGTGCGCCCGTCTATAAAGAGGCAAAACTAACCTTGATATATGATTCAGGAAGATGGAAAATAGGTTCTTATGATTTTCCACTATATAGTAGGTGAAATTATGGAAAATAAGCGATTAAATATTATTCTCATTACGATATCGATTATCATATTTTTAGTAATTTTGTATATGCTTTATTTGATAATCGACAATGAAAGTGCCCGCCAATATTTTAATATTAACGATATCCGCAATATAAAATGGGTAAATACGCAAGAAAACATCGAACTTAATGTCGACAAAGATACCATTAAACTTATTATCGCTGGCGAAGATGTACTCAATGACAACTATGACTTTAATCGAACGACGGGAGAATTTATCTTAAAAGATCGATCGGAAAAATTATACCTTCGAAATATTGAGGAAAACTCCATCGTTATATGGTATGAAAAGGCCGAATATCGCCTCACTAAAAGCGAATAATTGACAATATAAAACTTCATCATGAATAAAACCACATCCTAAAAATGTGGCTTATTTTTTATCTAATTTCATATTTGAAGTAATATCGAAGTAACATCATCTTATTTCATATTTTTTATATTTGAAGCTAACATATGAAGCTAATATCGTCTCATAATTTTATAATTTCGCATATTATAATTTCTTGTTTTACAATTTTTACCTGTCAATTTATAATCGAAATATCTTAATTTACTGTTTCATCTTCACTTGGAAGTAATGGCTCTAAGGGGTCTGTTGTCGTAACTTCTTCGGTCGTTGGTTCACTAGTTGTTTCCGTCGTTGTACTCGTCGTTCCAGAAGTTGTTGCCGTCGTCGTCTTTGTCGTGGTCGTCGGTTCCGTCGTCGTATTAGGCTGCTTAATGACGCTTACGTTGATGCTCGACGTATCCTTTACTAACTTACCTCGTTTGACGCTTTGACTAATAACGGTATCATTTAATAATGCTTGATCATAGCCACTAGAACCTGGTCCAATATAGGTAACTTGAACCTCAATATTGCGTGCCTTACACCATTCTTTGACATATGATAAATTCTTATCGACAAAGCTTGGAATCGTCTCATTGCGTTGAACGGTATAATATTTTTTGCCAATGACGGGAACTTTATATTCATCATTGACGGAAAAATTGAAAGTCTTGATTATCGTTGGACTTTTCTTTTCGAGGGTTATCTTTAAGGCATCTTTAATCTCTTCGAGACTTTGCTCATAATATTGGAAAGTATAAACGCGCGAACGTAGATTATTGACATACATCGTCAAATCATATCCCGTCAAGTAAGTCTTTTGGATATTGATTAAATTGCCATCATTAGAATTATTGAAGATCATACTCTTGCCGACATTATAGAGATTTAACATTTCATTGGTCGACATATTCGTATCCATATTTAACGATATCGCATCTAATACGGCATAAAAGTCATTGATTTTCGATAATTTCTTGGCCGCATTCGCGATGCCTTCGACGACTAATTGTTGGTGTTGAACTCTTTGGAAATCGCCAGCTGGCAAAGTCTTCCGATGGCGAGCAAAGGCCAATGCCTGTTCGCCATTCATGTGTTGAAAGCCACCCTTAATACATTGCAAATCTTCCTTTTTAAAAGAACGTTTGGAATTTTGTTCACAGAAATCAATATTTTCGGGAACATCGACATCGACCCCACCTAGAGCTTCGACCAAATCGACGACTCCCTTGAAATTAATTTTTACGTAATAATCAATTTTGACATCGACGAGATTTTGTACCGTATTGATAACGCATTGGGTACCATAAGCCGCCGATGAATTGATCTTACTTGATTCACCATTTTTCAAGCAGGCAATCGGAACATAGGTATCCCGCGGAATCGAGAATACCGTCGCATTTAAAGTATGCGGATTAAACGAGATAATCATCAAAGTATCGCCATTAAACGCTGCATTGGCATTTAACCGGTCACTCGTCGAATCGACACCCATTAAGAGAACAGTAAATGGCTCTTCGACACTGCCCGATGATTCGATATAATCTTGGTTTTTCATCTCTTTAGAATATTCATAAGCCACTTTGACATCTTCGCCAATATTTTCATATGCTTCATAGCCTTCATAAGTTACGACATAATTACTCGTAATAAAGAGCCCATTTAGAGATCCATCATATAATTTTTCGAGCATTTCAAAATACGTATCAAATTTTTGAACAGTAACTTTTAAATTTTCTTTTTTTATAAGTTCATAAGCTAGGACATTGCCTTCGACATCCGTCTCATTATTGATCATTCCTACGATAAAATCACTCGAATTATCGAAAGTCGTATCCTTCATCATAATCAAATTAGTCGTATAGATAATCGTATCCTTGCTAATCCCATCGAGTAAGCGATAGACGCGATTTATAGCCAGTGAACCAATAAGGCAAATACTTGCCAAAATCATGACAAAGAACGAACTGATGATAACACTTTTATGCTTCTTCGATAATAACAACAATAGATCAAAAAACATATATAACAAAAGAATTATTCCTAATACACATATAGCTATAATTCTTAATTCTGTCTCGATATTATTTAAGAGCAATAGGGAACGAAAGATGGCAATATAACAACTCGTAAAAATTAATAAGACAAACAAATATACTAGTCGAATACTCAGTTTAGTTTTATTGAATTTTTTCCATAGTTTTTTCATTACAACACCTTTTTCTATTTTAAAATTATACTACATCTAACTATATAACTCAAATCATTTTGTATTTATTTTTAAAAATAAGTTTGATATAATTAATTGGTAGAAATGAGGCTATTAAATGAACAAGAAGAAGAGAGCAATTATATTTGTAATATGTCTATTTTTAGTATTAACTATTGGAATAATCTATATATTTAGTGAACTATATACGGAAAGTGAAATGCCGGAACCTCAAAAGACCGATGCCCAAATATT
This sequence comes from uncultured Bacilli bacterium, assembly GCA_947598395.1. Classification (GTDB taxonomy): domain Bacteria; phylum Bacillota_I; class Bacilli_A; order RF39; family UBA660; genus CAG-582. Next base: position 4,173 of record CANQFG010000053.1, on the reverse strand, counting down.
TAAGGAGGAATATGAGAGTTTAAATAACAAAGATTTAAATGGTAAAACGATTCGAGAATTGAGTATCAGTGAAAACAATCCTTTTGTCTATAAAAGTGCTGAAGATATCGTAAGTTATATCGATAGCAAGCAATCATTCATTGTCTATTTTGGCTTTCCAACGTGTCCTTGGTGCCGCAGTGTTTTGCCAAGTATTATCAAAGCTAGTGAAGAGATGGGTATAAAGACGATCTATTATGTTAATGTCTATCAAATTCGCGATAAATATGAATTAAATGATAAAAATGTTGCCGTTAAAACCGTCGAAGGATCGACAGGGTATAATGATCTATTAGATCGCCTCGATGCCGTATTGGATGATTATACGCCATTAACATATACGGTTAAGAAGAAGACGAAGAAAGTTAAAGTACCTAGCAAGCGCATATATGCTCCTAATATTGTCGTTATTAAAGAAGGTCAACCTTTGACCCTCGTCGATGGAATTTCGAAAAAGCAAGATGATGCCTATATGGAACTAACTGATGAGATGCAAAATGAATCGTTGGAAATATTTAAAGAGGCCTTTGATCGCTTAAATACGAATGAAGAATGTACCGATACTAAATGTTAAAAACGATATAATACAAATGATATAAATAGTTTAAATGATATAAATGCTAAATACGTATTAAAAACATACTACTAAAATATAGTGTTAAAAATATAATATTAAACATGTAATATAGAACCTTTGTAGATATACTTAAAATATGTAATATGTTAAATATAAAAGAGAAGACTAGAGCCCTTTTTTACCAGCCCGTTGTCTTCTCTTTATTCTTTGCTTTTCAAATTTTAATCGTTCTCTATCCAAGCGTATATGCATCTTAATTTCGGTAATTTTGTTAAATATTTGCATCTTGGGAAATGATTCGATGAGGCGCCGATGGAGATAATTTTGTTTACTTAAAATTTCGCGTACCTTTTTGGTAATGACTTCAGTAGAATCACCACGCATATAACTTGATATCTTTCGTAAACTCAATATGATATTAAAGGATAAAATTAGATCTAAGATAAAGACGGAAATTAAAAAGATGCAAAGTAATTGTTGTAAGTCAATCGGTATTTTGTTATAGAGATTAAAGAGGATGGGATTTAAGATGAAATACATGACATAGGCTATGACGCCAAAGGGAATGGCGAATTCCAAACAGATGCGGCCATTGATATTATATTTAAAATCGGAATAATCCCACCAGCGATTTTTGAAAATCTTTTCCATAATATAAGAGGTAAAATATTCCAAAGAAGCACAGATGATAATTGCCATAATAAAGAAGATGAGGCGATCATGGGCATAACCTTTAAGTAAAAAGATGACTAATAAACCACCGATGCCATAAATGGGACATACGGGACCAATTAAAAAGCCGCGATTGACAAATTTATGTTCGCGTATTAAGCCGAGGATAACTTCACAACACCAACCGATAAAACTATAACTAAAAAATAATAAGATGATTAATAAGTATTTATCCATTATGCTACTCCTTTCGATATTAAGCCGTGAATATTATAACACGTAAAATAATTTTAATAAATCTTTGAAAAAGACTTTTTATTTGATATAATAAGCAAAGTTAAAAGAAAGGAACGAAGTTTATGGTTAGGATTATTACCGATAGTTATTGTGGATTTTATCAAAATATGTTTCCCGATAATGTTTCCGTATTACCTGTATCTTTTAATTTTGCCGGTGAAGAGGAAACGGTTTATCGCGATTTGGCCTATTATTCCAATGATGATTTTTATCGGCGCTTAAGCTTGGGAATCAAAGCCAATATAGTTCCCTTAACTAAAGAGGATATTTTAAATACCATCAAAGAGGCTGCTATGAAGGGCGAAGACGTATTGTGTTTGGCTCCATCGTATTATGTTGCCTCATCGACAGTGCGGGCTTATTCCGATGCCGTTACTCTTGCCAAAGATGCTTATCCAGCATTAAATATCGAATATGTCACTACGAATAATATCTCAGTAGGTATGGGTTTGCTCGTCAAGGATTTGAGTAAGATGGCCGAAGAAGGGTATAGCTTAAAGGAGTTGATGGTCTATATAAACGAAAATATTAATCGATATAAGACGATCTTTTATTGGCCCAATATCGAACAAATGCGGGAACGTAAATTTATCTCACCCATTCATTTTAAACTTCATAAATTATGCAATACGATGCCCATCTATCGCATGGATCCCGATGGCGTCTTGAGAGATGAAAAAGATGTTAAAACTTTTTCTGCCGCTCAAGAATATTTAAGGAATAACGTCGATGAACATGCGCGCAATTTATATGTCGTTCATAGCCATATCGAAGATGAAGCCGTGGAATTTGCTGCGACGCTTCAAAATTATCATGATACGAAGGTGAGCATCGTCGAGATGAACAAGACGTTAGGTAGTATCATGGGACCCAAAGTACTAGGACTTTCTTACTATAAGAAAAATAATTGAGCATAATATTTAAAAAAATGCTATAATCATCTTAGTAAGGTGATACTCGTTATGAAGATATTTACGTTTTTAAAGCAACCAAAAAATATGTATTTTAGTATAATTGGCATGTTGACGATCGTCATGGGTCTGATTTCGCTTACATTCTCATATTATGTTCCCAGTTCGCGAAATATGATTGCCCAAGTCGATGTCATGAATATCGATAATATATTAAAATCCGATGACTTACAAGATGGTAGCTTATCTTTAAAACCCTATGAAAGTCGGACGATTACCTTTTATGTAATCAGCAATAATAATTATGAAACGCATTATCGCATTACATATGATGATATTCCAAAAGTCGAAGTTACGCCCTTATCTTTATCCTCTAATGCCATCGATGCCCATGATGTCCATCGAGTTGAAGTCCTCGTTCAAAATGCGGGTGCGGAAAGAATAACCATCAACTTTTCCCTAGTAAATAATTACTAAATCATCAAAAGTAAAATATATAGCTAGTCGCTAGCTTTTTTTATTTTCTTTGAAACCTCTATAAAAAATGATATAATGATGAAGAACAGTAGGTGTAGTATGAAATATATATCATTTGTCGTACCATGTTATAACTCCGAAGCATACATGAAAAAGTGTATCGATTCGTTATTGCTAGGTAAAGAAGATGTTGAAATAATTATTATCGATGATGGTTCGACCGATAAAACGGGGAAAATTGCGGATCAATATGCACAGGATTATCCGACGATTGTCAAGGCCATTCATCAAAAAAATGGGGGCCATGGCGAGGGTATAAATGTCGGATTAAAGCATGCTTTGGGCAAATATTTTAAAGTCGTTGACTCCGACGATTGGGTCGATAAGAAGGCCTATAAGGAAGTATTAAAAGCCGTACGCTCAACGGATGCTGATTTGATCGTCACCAACTATGTCTATACTTATACCGATGGGCGCAAGAATCAACGAATATCATTTGCCAATGTCTTTAAAACGGGAAGTATTTGTACCTGGGATGACATTCATCATTTTAAGCCAACGCAATATCTATCCTTGCATTCGATGATGTATAAAAAAGAGGTTTTAGATAAGACGAAGATCAAGTTACCTAAACATACTTTTTATGAGGACAATTTATTTATCTATTTGCCACTTAAAAATACGAAGACGATATATTACCTCGATGTCGATTTTTATCAATATTATATTGGACGGGCCGATCAATCGGTCAATGAAACGCAGTTGATCAAACGCAGTTCCCATCAAGTATTAGTTACCAAATTGGCCTGCAATGCCTATGATTTAGAGCAAATCGAAAATCCTAAATTGCGTAAAGTAATGAAACGCGAATGTGTCTTTTTGATGACGATTGGCGTCGTCTTTAGCCGTTTGGGAGAGACGAAGGAATCCGAAGCCCAATATTTAGAACTTTGGCGCAGTATCAAGGAAGAAAATCCTCAATTATATCGAAAGATCCGCTATGCCTCTTTGGCAACATGGGTCAGTTTTCCCACTCCTGTTGGGCGTTTTCTCTGTGTTAAAGGCTATCGCTTTGCGCATCGCCTCGTAAAATTTAATTAAAGCCTTGATTATAATATGCTATAATGGACATAAGGGATGGTTTTCATGGAAGACGATAAGATAGTTAAATATATGCGACTTCATAGTCAAATAATCATT
>CANQFG010000052.1 GCA_947598395.1 uncultured Bacilli bacterium | reverse complement strand
CCCCCCCCAGTTGCATTTTTTTCAACATGAAAAATTATTTAACTCCAATAAAAAAAGAGTTATTCACTCTTGTTTAAGCACTCACAAACGCGAACGGCCATTTTGACAGTTGCCCCTACCATGGGGTTATTGCCCATACCAATGTAACCCATCATTTCGACATGCGCTGGTACAGAGGAAGATCCCGCAAATTGGGCATCGCTATGCATGCGGCCCATGGTATCGGTAAAGCCATAACTCGATGGACCAGCAGCCATATTATCTGGGTGCAATGTTCTTCCCGTTCCGCCGCCCGAAGCTACGGAAAAATATTTTTTGCCTTCTTCAAGGCGCTTCTTTTTATAAATTCCGGCTACTGGATGTTGAAAACGCGTAGGATTAGTCGAATTTCCCGTTATCGAAATATCGACATTTTCATGTTCCATGATGGCTACTCCCTCGCGTACATCAAAGGCTCCATAGCATTTAATATCTCCGCGTTCGCCTTCACTATAACGTTTCTCCGAAACGATAGTCAATTCGTCAGTTTCATAATTGAATTTCGTCTCGACATAGGTAAATCCATTGACCCGCGAAATAATTAATGCTGCATCTTTACCTAAACCATTTAAAATAACGCGCAAGGGCTTTTTACGAGCCTTATTAGCCGATAAGGCAATGCCAATCGCACCCTCAGCTGCGGCAAAAGATTCATGACCGGCAAGAAAAGCAAAACATTCCGTATCTTCACTTAAGAGCATGCTTGCCAAGTTTCCATGTCCCAATCCGACATGGCGCGTTTCAGCAACCGAACCTGGAACAGTAAAAGCATCGAGGCCAATGCCAATATCGCGAGCCGCCACCGATGGATCAGTGTCCTTTTTACTTAGAGCAATGGCACACCCTGCCGTATAGGCCCATACGGCATCATCAAAGCAAATGGGTTGAATATCTCTTACCTCTTTTACGGGATCAATGCCATATTTTAAGGTCATATCTTTAGCAGCTTCTAAATCTTTAATGCCATATTCGTTTAAAACCTTATTTATCTTTGCAATTCGTATATCATAATTTTCAAATAATGCCATACTTATTCCTCCCGTGGATCGATTACTTTAACGGCTTCATTAAAGCGTCCATATATTCCCGTAGCCTCTTCAATAGCTTTTAAGGGATCCATGCCCTGTTTTATTCCATTCATCATCTTGCCCATATTGACATATTTATAACCAATGATGGCATCCGTTTCATCGAGGCCAACCTCTAAGACATAACCTTCGGTAAGTTCTAAATATCGTACGCCCTTTTCTCTAGTCGAATAAATAGTTCCGACCTGACTGCGCATATTCTTACCTAAATCTTCTAAAGCCGATCCAACGGCCAAACCATTACTCGAAAAAGCAGATTGACTGCGGCCATAGACAATTTGCAAAAATAATTCGCGCATGGCCGTATTGATCGCATCGCATACTAAATCGGTATTCAAGGCCTCTAAGATAGTCTTTCCCACTAAAATTTCTCCTGCCATCGCGGCCGAATGAGTGGCCCCCGAGCAGCCAACCATCTCAACTAAGGCTTCTTCGATAATTCCCTCTTTGATATTCAAAGTTAGCTTACAAGCCCCTTGTTGGGGAGCACACCATCCAACGCCATGGGTAAGACCACTTATATCCTTGATCTCTTTGGCACTAACCCACTTTCCTTCTTCGGGAATAGGTGATGGTCCATGATTAGCTTCCCCACGAACATAACACATTTTATTTACTTCTTCAGTATAATTCATAAATTCGCCTCTTTACTTTTCTAATTTCATTATAACAAAATCCCTATTTACACGAAAGAAAAAAGTGATGAATACCTCATGTAAGGCAAAATCTTACATTTTTTAACATCACTTATTTATATTGTTTTTTATAATCATTATATTCTTTTTCTAAACCTGTATCGGAAAATTTAATACCCTTTTCATCGCGCAATTCGATAAAAGCTTGATAATGTAATTTTTCATCACTAGCATCCAATTCTTCCGTCATCAACTTTTTGACATTTTCCAACGCCTCATCATATGAAGGCTTATCTTGTGTCTCCGTTACATAAAGGACAAATGAACCATAAGAATCATCGTTTAAAACTTTTGTATATTCGCCCTTTTGCAAAGTATAAAGAGCTTCTTTAAAAGCATCGGAATATTCCGATATGACATCATATGTAAGCATTCCCAAATCATTGCTAGTAATTTTCGAATATTTCTTTAAAATATCATCATAACTTGCACCTTTTTTTAAACTATCACGGACACTCTCCAAATCATTTTTTTCATCCGTCGATGAGAATATATAAACTCTTTTTGGTCCAAAGACCTTCTTATCGTAAAACTTTTGAATTTCCTCATCCGTCAATTTCTTCTCGAGATATTCTTCATAATATTTCTTTTCGAGATATTCATTCTTTAAGAATTCGAAAAATAAATCTTCATTGGCATAGCCATAGGCCTCTAAAAATTGCTCTTTCGTATAGCCATAATATGATTCATATATCGAATAATAATATTCGGATTGACTTTTAGCATATTCATTAGCTTCCTCTTCGACATCATACATATCATCTAATATCTCATGATCGATGAGACTTAACAATGACGATAATCCCGAACTATTTTTTAATTCGCCATATAGATCATCAGCGGTAATAACCTTCCCATCGACTTTGACAATAGGCTCCGTTCCATCTTTCAGTTTCGCGATGCGCTCCGGCCAAAAGATTCCCATGATAAGGATGCCTAAAAGCAAGCCTCCAAGCATATAAAGCAATGATTTCTTATTATTTCTAATATAATTTTTAATTTTTATTCCTAAGTTTTTGATAACCACTACCTCCTCTATATTTATATTATAGACTACTAATATGAAAAATAAAAGAAAAAATATTGTCTAATTCTTTGAATATTTTTTCTCCTTAATCTTCTAATGGACAATAGCAATTATTATCTTCATTATAATCTTGTAATTTATTCTCCAAATAATTGAAATAATTATTTTTTATTACTAAACTACTTTGATTAGTCTTAGCTAAGATATCGGCATTAATATCTTTAATCTCTTGAGCCGTATACCGAAAATCCGTATAGTATTTAATCTTCGAAGAAGAGGCATCATAAAAGGCAAATTCATTTTTCCATGAGCCATCGGCAAAGACTACTAATGAGGTATAATCATCGCTTAAGAGATCCGTTCCAAGATAGAAACGGGGATCATATTCTAAATCAAAGAGATTGGCAATTGTCGGTAAAAGATTGACATAGTAAGTATAATCGTCAAAAGTCTTAGCTTCTAATTTTGAATTATAGATGACAAATGGTACGCGTTCGGCATTTAAATCTTCTTTGGTATCATAATCCAATACTTTATTCAAATTAGTTGTCGATATGCCATAGGGATAATGGTCGCCATATAAGACGATGACGGTATCATCCAAAATTCCTTTTTCTTCCAAGCCATCGAGTAAGATACCTAAGCCATTATCGAGGATCTTTAACTTGGACATAAAATGACGGACATCTTTAGGATAATTGCTCTCTTGCGTCATATCATAGTATTTATCACCTTGAATCGATGATACGCCATAAGGTTGATGCGATGAAACGGTCGTCAACCACGTCATAAAGGGCTTATCATCCGCCGTCTTATCATCGATAATATTTAAAATTGCCTTCATAAAGTCATCATCATTGGCCCAATTGATATATTCATTGGAATATGGTATTCCGAGTTTTTGAACGCCAAAGTATTCCTTACTACCCATATTCTTGTGAATGGTCTTGCGTGGATAATAGGCTTCCGTATAATCATGAGCACTAAAAGTTACGTAGTCTTGATCATTAAAGAGATTAAAGATACTTTCATAATAGGTATTGCTCTTATATTTGCTCGCCGTACAGGTATTATAGATCGAATAAAGACTCGTCATACCACTGAATTCATTATTCATCGTTGCACAGGAATTGCGTGGTGAATAATTATTTTTCCAATACCAACTATGTTCTAAAATACGGGCAAAATTGGGATAATATTCCGAATCGAGTATGATATCGTTGACACTTTCCATCATGATGACGATTAAATTCTTATCCTTAAACATACCCGTATAGGCATTCTTATCCGTAATATCGCGATTCAAAAAATAGGCCAAAATATTTTTATATACGGAATTCTTTTCACCTTCCAATATTTCCCTTAAAGCCGTATCATCGATATCGCGCTTATATAGACTGCTTTCGGGATCATCATCATTTTGACCCAAATAGTCATTTTGCATATTCGTCACGATATTGACGGGAAACAACATGGCCCGAAGATCTAAAAAGGCAAAACTCGTCGTTCCAAATTCGGCAATACTCATGCTGGGATTAGAGACCGTCAAAAATAATTCATGATTATTGATAATTTGAAATGGTGCTTGAAAGAACGATAATTCGATAGAAATATAATAGAGAAAACTAAAAAATAAGGTTGCCAAAATACTGATGCCACTCGTCTTTAATTTACTTAAATGTGGATATTCCTTTTTATCAAAAAATATTTGCCATATTAAAAGAATGATAAAGGGCATCAAGGTCAAGAAATACGTCCAACTAAAGCTACGAATAAAATCCTTAATATAATCGACGACGGCACCCAATTGACTCGATGTTTGAAAGGACATATAGACACCTAAGAAATTATAAAATCCCGCTTGTGCACAGGCATAGACCCCAGCTATAAAGATGACGATACCACGGATAATACTTTGCCATAAATGATTCATAAACGAGATAATACCCGTCAAAATAAAACTTATGATATTGACGCCAATAAAAATTCGAAGTGTCGACCACACAAAAAGATTCTCACCACTAACCAATTTAAAGATTATTTCAATAGCAAATAAATTTATGACAAATAATAGATAATTTTTAATATAGTTGTTTTTTAATGATTCTTTCATACTGCACTTCCCTATAACGAGTATTATTCTATCACATAAGTGATAAAAAGAGATGAAAATTATTTGAAAATTAATGCATTTTCAACAAATCCTTGAATAGTTAGAAATATTTTTACTTCATCCAAAGAAAATTACCATTATTTGACTAGTAAAAATTAAAAAAATTTGTTATTCTTATTATATAGAATAAAAGGTGATATTTATGTTTGGCAAAATAATTGGATTCGATAATAGTAAGATCTTCGTCGAAAATTTGAATGGGACCGTCGATACTAATTACATCGGTTATCATGTCGTCTTCCCCGAAGATAATCATAAAATCGTCGGTGAAATAGTCGCCATCGATGCCAAACAGATAAGTATTTTACTCATTGGCGAAATTATCAACAATATATTCTCCAATGGCGTTATGAAAAAACCCAATGTCAATACGATTGCCCGCATCATCTATAAGAGCGAACTCGAGATGATCTTGGGCAGTCAAGATTATATGAATAAGTCGAATTTATTATTTGGAACGAGTCCCATCTATAAAGATTATGTCATAACATCGAGTTTAAATGGCTTCTTTGCCAATCACTTTTCGATTATCGGCAATACGGGTTCCGGTAAGAGTTGTGGTCTTGCCCGCTTAATCCAAAATGTCTTCTTCACTTCGGCAGCTCAAACGCCTAAAAACGCCCATATGTGTCTCTTCGATGCCTATGGCGAATATTATAATACCTTTGATGAAATGGATAAATTCCCGGATCTCCACTTTAAAAAGTATACGACCCAATTGGAATTTGGCAATGCTTCCCTTTTAACGATTCCCGCTTACTTTTTGGAAGTCGACGATCTAGCGATTTTATTAGGTGCAGATAATCCTTCCCAATTGCCCGTCTTATCCAAAGCGCTCGAATTAGTAAGAATATTTAAATCCGAAGATCCCAAGGCCTTGGATTATAAAAACGACATCATTGCCAAAAATATTCTCGATATGTTATCCAGTGGTAAATCGCCAAATCAAATTCGTGATCAAATTATCTCCGTCCTATCGTCTTATAATACGGAAGCTCTAAATCTCGATAGTATCATTCACCAACCGGGTTATGATCGGACTTTGCGGCAATGTCTCCATATCGATGAACAAGGTAAGATTAATGCCATGAAATTAGTCGTCGATTTTTTGCAAACTTTCGTCAAAGTCGATATCAAAGAGATGCAAGTATCCGGCGATGTAGCCTATACATTAAATGATCTATATTATGCCTTAGAATTTGCCTTAATCAATGAAGGTTCATTTACTTCGGAAGCCGTCTTCGAACGCAACAACATATTAAAGTCACGTCTCCAATCGATCATCAACAGCGACCAAGTTAACTTCTTTCAATTCGATGAGTATAAATCTAAGGGCGAATATATCGATGAGTTCTTTCGAACTGGTCCCAATGGCGATCCCGTTCAATTAGTAGATATCAATTTATCGTATATCGATGATAAATTTGCCAAATGTCTAACAAAAATCTTTTCAAAACTCTTCTTCGTCTATACTACGGGTCTTGAAAATCGCGGCAGTTTCTCTATTCATATCGTTTTGGAAGAAGCCCACCGCTATGTTCAAAATGATAATGATATTGCCGTTATTGGCTATAATATATTCGATCGAATTACTAAAGAAGGTCGAAAATATGGTACTATTTTAGGGTTTATTACCCAACGTCCTAGCGAACTTTCCAAAACGGCCCTTTCCCAATGCTCGAACTTCATCGTCTTCCGCTTATTCTATCCCGAAGATTTAAATATCGTCAAGGGTATATCATCAAATGTAACGGAAGAGACACTCGAAAAGATCAAGACCTTACGCCCCGGCATGGGTTTAGTCTTTGGAACGGCTTTTAAAATTCCCCTACTCGTTAATTTCCCACTTCCAAGTCCTCTACCAGTATCGACCAGTTTAAAAGTTGACGAAGTATGGTATAACTAAAAAAACTTCATTCGCGAAGTTTTTTATTCGATAATCTGATATTTTTGATCTTTATATTTCTTTAAAATCGTTCCCTTTATGTCCTCATTATCGACTTTAATATTTTTTTCCAAAGTTATCTTCGTTACATAAGCATTATCATAGGCATAAAAATTATAATAGGTATTGCTACTATATTGTTTAATAGCATCTTCATAGGAAGACTTACTATTATGGAAAGTATACAGATATTCCGTATAAGTACGTCCATCTATTTGATAGACATAATATAGATCTTCTTTACGTTTATTTTGCTCTTTTAAAACGATTGTTTGCTCACTAGTAACGCCTATTAAATTGATAATTGCTTGTCGATTATGTAGTTCCTCTTCGGAAAATTTTATCTTCTTAGTACATCCCGTTATTAAAAGAATAGAAAAGATCATAATTATAACTAATTTTTTCATAACTAACACCGGTTTTATTATACCATAATCTATGTTATAATCTAATTATAGAAGGTGGTTATATGAAAGAATTTATGAAAGAACGCAGTTATTGGTTATTAGTAATTGCCATATTAGAATCTATTTTAGGAATCGTAGCAACTATTTCATTCGTCTATTCCGATGCTTTAACATATGCTGATTCCCAAGTAATCGTCAGTTTAGGAGTAGAAAAATTACTGGAAAATTTATATTCATCGACATGGTGGGCTTTGATATTATTGCTTCTTTCCCTCATTGCCATATTGACAATTACAGCACTCGTATATAAGAATCTCATGACCCATTTTATAAGCATGCTATGTTGGGGTGAAATGCTAATACTAGCAATTAATTTAAATAAATCCCTCCTCGATAATATCGCCGCTTTGGCAATATTCATTCCCATAATTATTATCAATATCGTAGCTTATCGTGATCAAAAAGAACTCAATGAAAAGAAAGATAAAAAGAAAAAATAGAGTTGATTCAAATTATTTCAACTCTATTTTTTTATCCTTCAATAAATTGATAAATAATGTTTTTTAATTCCATAGGGGTTAAATCTTGCCAATTATTGATGACGACATCTTCAATAATTAGGGCTGGTGTACACTCTATATTATTCTTTCGAGAATCTTTAATAGATATTTCTTCAATATCTATAGGACGATCAAACGTTTTTACTACTTCTTTTATAATATGCTTATTTCTTGTACTTCCAATAAGTTTAATTTTCAATAAATCACTTCCTTTCACTAATAATACACTAACATATTATTATGAAAATTGGAAGAA
>CANQFG010000051.1 GCA_947598395.1 uncultured Bacilli bacterium | reverse complement strand
TACAAAGTAGTAAAAGTTCGTGTTATTTTCAAATGGCAGGGGATGAGAGAATCGAACTCCCAACAAAAGTTTTGGAGACTCCTATTATACCATTTAACTAATCCCCTAATATGGCACCAACAACCATATTTTAGCACTATTTTTTTGCATTTTCAAGAAATTATGATATAATCTTCGTGGGTGTTGCGCATATGGGCTTATTTAATATTATAATCGATGGAAAAAATTATGATTATATCGATAGTATAAACTATGAAAACGAAAATTATGTAGCTTATTCAGATGAAGATTCGATCTATATAAGTAAGTATACGATGCACGATGAGGAAATTGAATTTATGGATATCGATGAAGATACTTTTAATAAGATTAGGGAGGTTATGCAGTTATGAAGACAGAATATACGTTTTATTACGATGACGGATTAAGTGTAGAAATCAAAAATCACGATCGCGATATCGATACGATATATATGGATGATGAGGCTTTAGATTTACTTAAAGCTATCGATACTAAAACCTATGATCATCTCCGCGTCAGTACCGATCAAATAGAAATTCAAAATGGCGAAGTACATGTCATCATCAAAGACATCGACAAGATGAATAAGTATGGCCTACTAAAAAAGCTACCGCATCTATTTCCTAAAATAAAGAGGCTTATCGCGAAAGCTAAGCGGCAAGAGATAAAGAATAAAAAGGTAAAGAAGGGATTCTTCTCTAAAAAGAAAATTAAAGCGAGTTCTTTTGTCATTGCCATGATGTCCTATGGTATGGCTTCGATATTAAACCCCGTCGATGAGCAATTGAGTAATAATAAGGAAACGGCTAATTATTCCAATGAAGAGGATAATGCTGCCGAAGATATGTCAGATTTATATTATAAAAATTTTAATATTAAAGTAGATAATGATATGGAAAGTTTGAATACGTTTATCAATGTAAATGATCAAACTGATCCGCAAGCTGAAGCCGAATATCAAGAATATTTAGAACAAGTAAAAGCACCGATAAATGACGAAATTGAACCAGCTGAAGGCAATAATTATATATATCCGGAACCCGTTGCTCAAGAGATAACGATTGAAAAAGAAGCGGAGCCAGTTGTTGCCTTCTTAAATTATACGCCCGATGCCGAAGCAACGAAATTGCAATATGTCAAAGAAAACTATCATGATTTGATTAATGAAGCCAGTAAAAAATGGGGTATATCGCCCAATATTCCCGAAGCGATATTGACCCAAGAAAGTGGCGGACGAGAGAAAAATTTGATGCAAATTACTTTTTCCGTCTGGGCTAACGAACCACTTACAGTTCATAATTTTGAAACTGGGAAAGATGAGACATTCATTTTGACGAATAATAATAATGCTATTTCGACGAATGAAGTTACTTATATTACGAGAAGAGATTTGGAAAACCCCAAGACCAATATTTCCATTGGCATTATCCTCATAAGGAAATCCGCTGAGTATATGAAATTCCATATTGGCGCAACTATACAATGTTATAATATGGGAATTGGCAATATGCGAAAAATATTGACATCGGCAGCTAAAGGTCAAGGCAAGACGATCGAGGATATCTTGAGCAATCAACAAGATTTATCCTTCACGAAGTATACCCATGTCGTCAAAGCGGGCGATCCCAAATATTTGGAACACGTCATGCGCTATATGGAGAATACGGAAGGATGCTATATTGATTACTTCGATGAATTTGGCGAATTGCTAACCGAATCCGTAAAAATTGTTCCCGAAGAGGAAAAAGAATATTATTCGGATAATGAAGTTGTCGCTGAAGAAGAGACTAAGAGTGGTCTAAGCAAATAAAAAACACTTACCATCATATAATATGGTAGGTGATTTTTTTATGCTTATAAATTATACGACCAAAGAACTCGATCTAATGGCAAGGCTCATGCGAGCTGAAGCGTTGGGTGATGGCAATATGGGAATGCTCATGGTCGGAAATGTCATCGTCAATCGTGCCATCGCCAATTGTGATGTCTTCAAAAGTATACGGACGATTCAACAAGTCGTCTATCAAAATCCAGGCGGCTTTACGGGCATCGATAGTTCCCTCTTTCAGTCGGCTGCGACGACGAGTGAAAAGAATTTGGCCAAAAGATGCCTAAAGGGCGAATACTTCTATCCGGCAACGCATGCCTTGTGGTTCTATGCGCCCGGGGCGAACAAAAATTGTGGTTCGACATGGTATAATCAACCCCTATCGGGACGGTATAAATCGCATTGCTTTTATATGCCACCGATTGGCGACTGTCCGCAAATACGCTGATTAATCATGCCATTTCCAGGTAGTAACTTCAGTTAAATCCTTGCCCGTTTCGCGAATGAGGCGATGATGTTCTAATAATTGATTTTGACAATATTCTATTAAACTTGGTTCGCGATTGCCAAGTTTTTTTAAGGCATTGATGACGATATGATAACGGTCGATACTATTCAAGACGCGCATATCAAATGGCGTCGTAATGGCTCCCTCTTCTTGGTAACCATATATATCAAAACGTGCGGCGCGATTATATATTAGCGCCTTTATGACACTCGGATAGCCATGGAAGACGAAGATGACGGGAAGCGATGGTGGAAAAAGAGTATCGAATGCCGCATCCTCTAAAGTTTCGAGCTTTAATAATTCGACGACATTGACGACGCGAACTCTGATGTTGGACATCTTACGCATAAGGGAAGTTGCCGCCAATACTTCTAAGGTCGGCGTATCCCCAGCACAGGCGAGGATTATTTCCGGATCGTTATCGCTGGCAAACGAGAAGATGCCGATGCCCTTTTCACAGTGGTCAATCATTTCCGTATAATTTAACCATTGTGGGCGCTCATGCTTCGAAGCCACTATGGTATTGACTTGATTCTTGCTCTTTAGACATTTATCGACGATATAGATTAAAGAATTGGCATCATATGGTAAATAGACATTCGTAATATCGCGCTTTTTATTTAAAATATGATTGATAAACCCTGGCTCTTGATGCGTATAGCCATTATGGTCTTGTTGCCAAACATGACTCGTCTCGATGATATTTAAAGAGGCAATATCGCGGCGCCAAGGCAAAGACTTTGTCATCTTTAACCATTTGGCATGAAGCCCAATCATCGAATCGACGACCCGAATAAAAGCTTCATAGGAATGAATTAAACCATGACGGCCCGTTAGTAAATAGCCCTCCAATGCCCCTTCGGCAAAGTGCTCGGAAAGATACGAATCGAGGACGCGACCATATGGACCTACTAATTCATCATTTGGACCGATAGGCATGACCCATTGCCGTTTAGTGGCATCAAACATATAATTTAGCCGATTAGATAAGGCTTCATCGGGACTAAAGACGCGAAAATTATGATTTTCTTCATTTAGGAGAATGACATCGCGCAAATATTTGCCCAACTCCATCATATCCTTGGCAATAATATCGCCATGATGGCAATCTAACATATAATTTTTTATATTGGGCGTCTTCAATTCCTTTAAGATTAATCCCCCATTAGTATGCGGACTGGCACTCATGCGATGTTCGCCCTTTGGCAAAAAGGAAATAATGGCATCGCGAATACGTCCCTCATCGGTAAATATTTGCTCGGGATGATATGACTTTAACCAATTTTCTAAGATTTTAACATTTTGGCTGCAGGTCTCATCGATGGGTAAAGGAACTTGATGCGCTTTAAAGCTCCCTTCGACATTTTTGGGTCCCGTCCAGCCCTTTGGCGTTCTAAAGACGATCATTGGCCAATGGATATTATAGCAATTCTTACCCTTTTGAGCTCGCGCTTTAAGGTTCTTGATCTTGGCAATTATTTCATCGAGCGTTTCCGCCATTAGCTCTTGCATGGTCGAAATATCATCGTCTTCGACAAAATAGGCATCCCAGCCTAGTCCTTGAAAATAGGCCGCAATTTCATCGTGTTCCATGCGTGATAAGACCGTGGGATTCGAAATTTTATAGCCATTTAAATGCAAGATGGGCAGGACGACGCCATCCGTAAGGGGATTGATGAATTTATTGATATGCCACGAAGTCGCCAAGGGTCCCGTTTCCGCTTCGCCATCGCCGACGATACAAGCGGCTATCAAATTGGGATTATCTAAAACTGCTCCATAACTATGAATTAACGAATAACCTAATTCGCCACCTTCGTGAATACTACCCGGTGTTTCGGGGGCGACATGACTCGAAATTCCTCCGGGGAAGGAAAATTGCTTAAATAGCTTGCGCAGACCTTCTTCATCTTGGGTGATTTGAGGATATATTTCCGTATAAGTGCCATCGAGATAGGCATTCGTTACCGCTGTTTGACCCCCATGTCCTGGTCCAATTACATAGATCATTTCCAAGTTATATTTCGTAATAACGCGATTCAAGTGCATCAGAATAAAGTTTTGGCCGGGAATCGTACCCCAATGACCGACGAGACGCGGTTTAATATCTTCCAAGGCCAGTGGACGCTTTAAAAGGGGATTATCTAAAAGATATAATTGACCGACAGCTAGATAATTAGTTGCAGCAAAATATAAATTTAATTGTTCTAATTCGCGTTCACTTAATGCTTTCATTCTGATACCCTTTCCTATTCTATTGTCTATTATATCATTATTCTGAGAAAATAAAAAGAATAAGCCATAACTTATTCAGCATTTTCAAAAAAGTAGGCCTGACTCTTTGCACTTAAATCCAAACCACTAAAGTCGCCCTTTAAATATTGAGGATAAGCGGCACAGGCAATCATCGTTGCATTATCCGTACAGTATTTAAGTGGTGGAATCGATAATTCGACATCTAATTCCCGACAGAGTTTGGCCAGTTCTTCGCGCAAATAGTTATTGGCACTGACCCCACCAGCAACGATTAAGCTCTTTATGGGCAACTGATCGAGCGCTAGTCTCGTCTTGCGAATTAATTCATCGATAGCTACGGTTTGAAAGCTACAAGCCAAATCGTATTTGCGGATTTCTCTTCCCCGTTGATGTTCATTATGCACTAAATTGATGACCGCACTTTTTAATCCACTATAGGAAAAATTAAGTTCATTATTATTCATCGGAATTGGCAAATCATAGGTAGGTTGCCCCTTTAAGGCATATTTTTCGACATTGGGACCCCCAGGATAAGGAAGATCTAAGACGCGCGCCACCTTATCAAATGATTCACCGATGGCATCATCGAGAGTCGTACCTAAAACCTTAAATTTATAATCATCTTCCATGACGACTAATTCCGTATGTCCGCCACTCACGACTAAAGCCAGCGTCGGAAAAGTGATCTTTTTAACTAAATTATTGGCATAGATATGACCGGCAATATGATGGGTAGCAATAAGCGGTTTATCATAGACGAATGCTAAAACTTTGGCAAATTCGACGCCAACCAGCAAACTTCCCAATAATCCGGGAGCATAAGTCACTGCAATCGCATCGACGTCACTCACGCGCATATGAGCTTTATTCAAGACATCTTCTAAGACCATCGTAATATTCTCCGTATGCATCCGCGAGGCAATTTCGGGAACGACACCACCATATCGGGCATGCGTATCCATTTGGGTAAGAACCGTCGTCGCAATTTCTTGATAACCATTCTTGACGATAGAAATACTCGTTTCATCACAACTCGATTCAATTCCTAAAATATAGACATCTTTCATCGTATCTTCCTTTCCATAATTAAAGCATCGGCCGATTCATAATAATTCTTGCGGATATTTATCGTCACAAAGCCCCAATTTTGGTATAATTTAAGTGCTTCATCATTCGTATTCTTTACTTCCAACATGACTTTTAAAGCCGCAGTATCCCCTAAGGCATAATTAAATAGAGCCGTCGCAATCCCCTTTCGCCGATATTCTGGACTTACGACGATATTAATAATGTCCATTATTTCAAAGTGCTCTTCGACATGAAGAAATCCCACAATCTTATCATCGATGCAATAGACATATATATGGGCATAATCTTGATTTAAAATTTCTTCGATATTGAATATACGAGCATAATCGGAGCGGAGAATTAGGCCTAAGTCATTAAGGGCATCTAAATCTTCAATCGTTGCTTCGCGAATCATTTTAGAGCCTCAATTACTTTGACATATAAAGGATTAACGCGATGCGCGATTGTCGGTTCAACCTTCTTCATATGTTCATATATCTTATTAAAATCATAATTTTCTTCCATATTTAAAATATCTTCATATTTATTTTGTGCTACATAATTTAAAAAATCGATATTATCTTTATAAAAGATATCATTTACAAGTTCATTATCTTCATTATAAAGACCTGCAAAATATCCTTTAACATCTTTTATCGCCACTAATTTTTGACCATCTTTATTAGCACTTACGGCATACATCTCTAAAGTCGTAATAGTCTTTATAGGAATATCGAGCGTATAAGCTAAGGTCTTAGCAATCGTTACTCCCAAGCGTACTCCCGTAAATGATCCCGGTCCATTCACGACAATTATTTCCCCTATATCATGAACATTAATGGCATTTTGATCTAATATTTTTTTTAAATTGGGCATCGTTATTTCACTATGCTTTGAAGGTGAAGTATCTTCAATATGATCTAATATTTTGCCATCTTTATATAGAGCTAAAACGACTTTACTTCCATGGGTATCGATAAATAAAGTATACATTTCTCCACTTCCTCGTCTTCGTATTATACCATAAAAAAAATACCCTGCGGTATTTATATAACCGAATTTACGACATCTTCATATTTTTGACCATAAGGTTTTAAAGTAATAATTCGGGTATTTTCATCGACAATCTTAAATTTAATTTCCAAACGTTCTTCCGGTAATTTGTCCTTAATTAATTCAGCCCATTCAATAATAGTTACATTATCGCCATTAAAGTAATCATTAAAACCAATCGTAACATCACTATCTTCAAGGCGATAGACATCCATATGATTTAAGACCATTTCCCCATTTTCATATTCTTTAACAATATTAAAACTTGGACTAGTAATATTTTCTACAATACCTAATGATTTAGCAAAACCTTTGACAAAGACAGTTTTTCCGCTTCCTAATTCGCCATCTAAACAGATAATCATACCAGGAAATTTTTCTGATTCGATATTTTCTGCTAACTGCATTGTATCCATTTCACTTCTTGATGTATATTTATAATCCATTCTACTCACCATATTCATTATAGCAATAATAAAATATTGATATCAATACTTATCTACTATTTTTAACTTATAGTTTACTTCCGTTGGCAAAAGATAAGAAAAATAGGGAATATTGCGAATGATCCCAAAGGATAGAGATAGGATAACTAAGGCAATATATACGCCATTAGATAGACTAAAAAAACGTTTTTTACATATATAATATATACATTCACTGAAAAGATAAATGATACTAGCTATTAATAGGATAAAGACAAAGGCGTTATAGCGAAATGCTTGATAAAATTGGCCCTTTAACAAACTGAGAAACATGCGCGTAACACCACATCCCGGACAATAGAGGTTAGTTAGGCGATGAATGATACAGGGAACACCACTTCCAAATAGCATATAATTAAGGATATAAACAAAGGTAAGAATTACGATGACACTTATAAAACTATAATCAATCTTTTTCATATAACCACCAAAAAGCTATATTTAGTATAGTCTTTTTTTTATTTTCCCGCAATAGTTTACGATGACATAATAAAAGTAAGGGACTAACTGATTCCTTACTTTTAATGATCCACAAATGCTTGTCTTAATTATTAGCGGGGGTAGCATACTTATTGACATCGGCTTGAGCTATACAGTAATTAACGATACTAAAGCCAACAAGGGACAATACTAGATACAGTATTGCATTTGAGTTTCCACCACGATTAGATTTTTGATTGGCACTTTCAAGTAATTTACCATTTTGATACCACCAATAAATGGAATATAAACCACAAGTGATAATCGCCAATAGTACTACCATACCTCCACTTCGACGATTGGGATTTTCGGCTACCGTATCGATATCATTAGTTAATGACGCCATCCAAATAAAACCATAGATACCACAGGTTACGATTGATAAAATGACATTTACGGCGATATTTTGCTCTTTTACCATTCCACAATTCACTCCTCTCTAATATGAATATATCACATTAAGCATAAATATTGCGACAAATTTATTTTATTTGTATTTAATTGTTGAAAAATTAGTACTTTTTAACAATTTAAACGCCAATTTTAAAAAATTACCA
>CANQFG010000050.1 GCA_947598395.1 uncultured Bacilli bacterium | reverse complement strand
TTTTCTTTCTTTAAAAGATTTTCGATTATTGTGATATCTTTTCCAAAATGGCCAACGGGATCATCGCTGCCGGATAGGAGCATGATGGGAATATCTTTATTAAATTTGGCGATGTTTTTCTTTTGAAAACTTTGTTTCATCAATTTAAATAATGTATCGTAGCCATTGCAAGTAAATTTAAATTGACTATGAGGATCATTGCGGTAACTGTTGCAAACTTCTTTGTCTTTGGAAAGCCAACTATTCTTGTTATTAGCATCGAATCTCTTATGGAATTTGCCCGTCGTAATTTTTTCCAAAAAGGGACTTACATAGAACCAGCCATGATGATAGAATTGGGTTATTTGGGCTAATAATTCGGCTAAGGAAAGAGAAATACTTGGTACATATCCGGTGCCAATTAAGATCGCACCATTTAGAGGCTCAGCAATTTTTCCCAAGTAATTGGCAACGATAAAGGAACCCAGAGAATTACCTAAGAGATAATAAGGTTTATCCGGATATTTTTCCTTGACTTTCTTTGTCAGTTCATAGGCATCGGCTACTAAGATATTAACGCTGTCGTGATCGGCAAAATAACCTCGGTGTTGTTCATCTTGAATGGAAAGACCGTGTCCCAGATTATCATTGATGCAGACGAGAATCCCTTGCTTATTCATCTCATGAGCTAGATTGGCAAAACGCTCGCTGTATTCATACATGCCATGAACGATTTGCAATATCGCCTTTATTTCGGTTTGTGGTTCATAAATAACGGCATGAATATTCGTTATTTTATCTTGAGATAAATAGCTCAGTTCGGTTTTCATATTATCTATTCCTTTCACGTATCAATATTCATATTTTAAAGATAATTATTTTTATATTACTCATCATTATTATAATATAAATCGCGAATTATGAGGTTTTATTTTGCCTTTTATAGTAAATAGGTTGTCAAAATATCCGTAGGGAGTAGCTTTAAAAAGATGGAAGATAGAGGTTATAAAAACTTTAAAAAAAATCTTTATGGGACATTTCTAAAAAGGATTAAGAACTTTTATAAAAATCATTGACTATTTCGATAGATGGGTATATATTATATTTAGCACTTGAATATATAAAGTGCTAATAGGAGCTGATTACATGAAAAAGAAAGAATTTAAAGCGGAGTCGAAACGATTAATGGATTTGATGATTAATTCCATTTATACTAATAAAGAGATCTTTTTACGTGAGATCATCAGTAATGCTAGTGATGCTATCGATAAGTTACATTATATGTCTTTGACGGATAAAAATATCGATATCGATAAAAAGAAACTCGAAATAAATATTGCTATCGATAAAGAGAATCGTACCTTGACGATTACGGATAATGGTATCGGTATGGATAAAGATGAACTCGAAAATAATTTGGGTACCATTGCTAAGAGTGGATCTTTGGATTTTAAAGAGAATAATAAACCAAAAAAAGATATCGATATCATTGGTCAATTTGGTGTAGGATTCTATTCGGCCTTTATGGTTGCCGCCGATGTAACGGTTATTTCTAAAAAATATGGCAGTGAAGAAGCCTATAAGTGGGTCTCTTCGGGAATCGATGGCTATACTGTCGAAGCAACGGAAAAGGATACATATGGAACCGATGTCATTTTGCATATTAAAGATGATACGGAAGATGAAAACTATAGTGATTATCTCGATTCGTATAATATCCGCAGTTTAATTAAAAAATATAGTGACTATATAACCTATCCAATAAATATGGAAGTAGAAAGTACAAAGAAGACGGATAAGGTCGATGATGATGGAAATCCCGTTTATGAGACGGTTAATGAAATTGAAACAATCAATAGTTTAGTACCATTATGGAAACGGAATAAAAATGACATTAGTGATGAAGATTATGATACGTTCTATTCGGATAAATTCTTTGATTATGAAAAACCATTAGCTAAAATTCATACGCATGCTGAAGGTACTATCGAATATCATTCTTTATTATATATACCAAGTCATGCGCCATTTAATTTCTATACTAAGGATTATGAAAAAGGTTTACAACTTTATTCTAATGGCGTCTTGATTATGGAAAAATGTGCTGATCTAGTACCCGATTACTTTAGTTTTGTCAAAGGTGTTGTCGATTCACCGGATTTAACTTTAAATATTTCGCGGGAGACCTTACAACAAAATCGGGTTTTAAAGACGATTGCCCAAGGACTTGAAAATAAGATCAAAAAAGAACTTTTGGATATGATGCATGATCGCCGAGAAGATTACTTAAAATTCTATGAAGCTTTTGCCAATAATTTAAAATATGGTATTTATGAAAGCTATGGTATGAATAAAGATAAGATTCAAGATTTGATTATGTTCTATTCTTCGAAGGAAAAAGCAATGGTTACATTAGAGGAATATGTCAGTCGTATCCAAGATGGCCAAAAGAAAATCTATTATGCCTGTGGTGAAACGGTCGATAAAATCGATATGTTGCCTCAAGTTGAAACGGTTAAAGATAAGGGCTATGAAATCCTTTATTGTACGGATTATGTCGATGAATTTGTCTTTATGACGTTAAATAAATATCATGAATTGGAGTTTATGAATGTCTGTGCCGATAATTTAGATGTTTCAACGGAAGAAGAAAAAGAAGCTTTAAATAAAGAAAATAAAAAAGCCGAAGATATGTTTAAGATGATGAAAGAAGCTATCGCTGATGTTACTAAAGTACAATTTACCGATAAGTTAAAGAATCATCCGGTATGTCTTTCTAGTGATGGTGAAGTATCTGTTGAGATGGAAAAGGCTATGAATGCGATGCCATTTGATAATGATATTAAAGCTAATAAGATTCTCGAAATAAATAAAGATCATGAAATAGCTAAAAAATTGGAAACATTATATAAAACGGATAAAGAAGAACTAAAAAAATATGCCAAAGTTCTCTATGCACAAGCGCGCTTAATTGAAGGATTGCCCGTTGAAAATCCAACGGAAATTAGCAATTTAATATGTGAATATTTAGCAAAATAGAGAAGGAAAGTGTAATTGAAATGCATTACACTTTTTTGCCTTTAATTTTATGAAAAAAATTATAAAAATTTGCTATAATAATTATAGGAGGAATCATTATGAAAGTCGATTTTTATGCTAATGTTTTTGGCTGGTTATTTTTCGGTTTACTACTTACTTTTGGAAGTGGCATTGTCGTCATGAGTAGCCAATCATTATTAAATTTAATTTTTGGAGGAATGGGCTATCTATTTCTTTTCATTGCCCAAATTGTTTTGTGTATTGTCTTGTCAGTACGCATCAATAAGATGAAGCCCACGACAGCTAAAATAATATATTCGTTATATGCTATTTTAACTGGGGTGACGTTTTCGAGTATTTTCCTATTATTTGAAACGTCTTCATTGGTGTTTATCTTCTTAGTAACGGCCATTATTTTCGGTGCCTTTGCCCTCTTTGGCAAAATTACGAAGATGGATTTATCAAAATGGGGAATCTATTTGTTCATGGCCTTATTAGCTATTATCATTTTGGAAATAGTCAATATCTTTGTCATGAATAATACGTTGGATATGGCAGCTTGTATTATTGGCATTATTGTCTTTCTTGGATATGTGGCCTACGATATGCAAAATATCAAGAGATTAAAAGAAAATGGTTTGACTAGTGATAATATGGCCATCATTGGCGCTTTCAATTTATATTTAGATTTTATCAATTTATTTATTAAATTATTGCAACTTTTTGGCAAAGAACGCGATTAAAAAGGGAATTATTATGTTTAAGAAGTTAGTTATTAGTTTGAGTATTTTGGCCATTTTCAGTGGTGTTAATATCGGTCATGTTTTGGCCGTAAGCAATCCTTATAACAAGTATCAAAATCTCCAAGGAGTTAAAAGTGTAGCCTGTACATGGGGTGCTTGGCAGGCGGCTTATGATCGTATGGGTGTTGCCTTACCTAGTTGGGGCAATGCCATTAATTGGTATAACAAGGCTAAAAAGGCCGGTTATTCGGTTGGTAAGGAATATAAACCGAATTCGATTGCCGTCTTTTCCGGAGCTTGGGGTTATGGGCATGTTGCTTATATCGTCGAACAACATGAAAAGTGCAAATATGGTTATTGTGACACGATTTCGACGACCATTGAAGGTGGACAAATCTACGCTTATAGTGATGTCAATGGCGAACCACTTCTCGATGAAAATGGCAAGGCCTCATATTATGCCGCATTCGATGAAGGATATTGTAATACTTGTGAAAAATGGAACTATACGACCGTCAGTAATTTTATCGGCTATATCTATTTAGACGATGCTCCGAAGACTCCGGTGACGACTACTAAAAAAACTACCACTAAAACGACGACAAGTACAACTACAACGAAAGCTCTATCAAATAATAATTATTTGAAAAGTTTGACCCTTGATAAGGCCGATATCTCTTTTGATAAAATGACCAATGTCTATACGGTTAATGTCGCCAATAATGTTGATTCTATCACTGTTAGTGGCAAAGCTGAAGATGAAAAAGCTACAACAGACGGTTTAACGACGTATGCTCTAAATGTCGGAGAAAATAAGATCGTCATCACGGTTAAGGCTGAAGATGGCTCGACGAATAATTATGAAGTTATGGTCATTCGCGAACAAGAAACTATGACGAGTATGCAATCGTTAAAAGAAAAAACAAATAATAAGAGTAAATTTGTTACTCCTAAAGTTATAATTCTATGTGGTGTATTTGCTGTTATCATTGTCGTTAGCATTATTTTAATAATCGTTAAAAAACACAAATAGGTAAGAATAAAATCTTGCCTTTTTATATATTTAAAAATCATTAATTATAAATATAAGTTGACGATTTTAAAATATTTGATATTATATTTACAAATGGAGTCGTTGAAAATGGAAATGTTTGAAGAGATAAAGCATTATAAAATTAAGTTATTCAAAGGAATTAGATACCGCAGATCATAATACTAATATAGCAGTTGAAAGTTCATCAAATAATATACCACCCGATAGTAAAATCGAAATCAATGTATATACTAAAGACTCAGAAGAGTTTAAAACAATTGAAGATCCCCATAAAGAATATAATTTTTATGACATCTTTGATATAAAATTATTTTCAAGAGCGACAGATGATATATATAGAAATTAGATGACGGCTATTTTGGTAAGTAAATACAAAAATTTGAGGTACTTGATAAAAAGTATCTTTTATATTTAGTTTATATAATTAACTAATAGTATTATAATTTTTAAATTCATGGTACAATAATCATGGTAGAGGTTGTAAAATCTTATGAAGAGATGTTTAAGTTTAATTTTAGTAATGTTAATTTTTACTCCCATTGTTGTAAATGCAAATATTGTTTGCAATGATGGTACAATTAGCCCCAGTTGTAGTTCTTGCCATAGAGGCTGTTGTTCAAAACATGGAGGTTGCTTAAATAATTATAGTGGTAAAACCAGCAAAAAGACAACTAAGAAAACGACAAAAAAAACCGTGAGTACAACCATCAAAAAAACTACTAGTACTTCATCAACCACTAAAAAAAAATTACAAAATGAAAATGATAAAATTGAAAAAGAAGATTCTGAAAATGGCACGCAAAATCAAAGTGATAACAATGACACTGATACTACTTCCATTTTTCTCGGTATTGGTTTCTTAGGCGGGGTATCATATTTAATTTATAAAATAGCAAAGAAAAAATAAAGGAGAATATTAGTTGGTTAACAAGTATTCACTTTTTTTGTTTGGATATAAAAAGATTTAATAATTGATTCAATAGCCAAGGATGAGATATAACACTATCTACAATATAATTAAAACTTATACCAATTATATCTTGAAATTAATTCTACAAAATATATTTTTCTTATTTTTTTTAACAAAAAAGAAGTAAAAGAGTTTGTGAATGATGCAAACTCTTTTTAACGTTTTAATTAATTTAACATATGATACATTAGAGGTGACTAACTAATATGTCTTTAAAAGTGGTAATTGATCCGGGACATGGAGGGACCGATAGCGGTGCAGTAGGTAATGGAATAAAGGAAAAAGACATAACTTTAGAGATAAGTAAAGTTATGTATGACGAATTTAAAAGATTGGGAATACCTGTTTATATAACGAGATCTACTGATGAAACGTTAAGTCCTAGTGAAAGAACAAAGCGAGTAAAGAATGCATTTGGAAATACTGATGATGTTATTGTTATAAGTAATCACATAAATGCCGGAGGTGGCGATGGTCAAAGTGTAACTAATGTATAACAATTAAAGCCAAAATCAATTGTGAATAAATATTTAAATTTATTTAAAATGATGGTATAATTAAAAATAGTTAGATATCATTAAATTATGATATCTTTTTTAGTTGAGGTGAGGAATATGCAATCGAAAGTGGAAGAACCTTTAAAACTATCTGAAGAAATTTTGAATCAGTTAGAAGATTCAACAATAAAGACTTCAATTGTAGCATTAAAATGTTTGCGTTTAGCAAGGTTAATGGATGATTATGAATCAATTGATTGGTTGATTTGTGAAATGGAAGGTTATAAGGGAACTAAAGATGGTATTCCACATGATCTTTTTGAACTGGGTGCAAAACATGGGCGAGAAGGAAAAAATAATGAAGGCAATAGGATACTTTTTACCGAACTTGCTGGTGAATTAGAATTAACGTGCGATTCTTTACAAAAGGCAATAGGATCATATACTACAGAAGGTATTTCAGTTGCAGGTGAGCACCCAGAATGGGCAATGAATCGATTATTAAATTCAGTTACAGCAAATAATAGAGATACTATTAAAATTATACAAGAGAGTCAAAAAAAATTATCAATTTTAAGAGGAGAATATTATAAATACGCACTGAATATTAATATTCAATTAAAATTCAGCGAAAAAATAGAGTCAATATTTGAAGATTATAGAATTAAAACTGATAAATTTCTTTCAGAGAATTTACCAAGTGGAGTAAAAAAACTATCATCAATTTATTCAAGATTAAAAGACAATGATGAAGAGAGTTATTCTCAGGCTGCCACATCATGTAGAAAATTATTGAGAGAATTTACTGATGATTTGTTTAATAAAATATATCCAGATTTTACTGATAAAAAAATAACATTGAAAAATGGAAAAGGATTTGACATTACAGGAGACCATTATTTAAATAGAATTTATGCAATTTTAGATAAAATATCTATTAGTAAAATGAAAGAAGATAATATTATTCAAACTGCTTCATGGGTAGAAAGTATAAATGATAGAGTATGTAATGGATTACATAATGATGTGTCTTTAGATGAAATCAAAGACACTATTATGCACTTATATATTTTTATTGGTGATATGATTAAAGGATACGAGAAGATATAAAATAGAATTTAAAACAATATGCTTTTAGTGCTGATTTTTAAAAATTAGTGCTTATTTTTTAGAGACAACTATAAATTTTTTTACTGTCGGAGACTATTTTAAGGGTTTTAGGGATATGCCCTAACAAGAAAAAAGGGTGTGACAGCACCACGCTTGATAGTTTTAAAATCAATACCTATGGGTGTGGAAAATATAATGTTTAAAAATAATAATTTTTTTAATTAAATTGAATTTACTAATTTGCAATAAAATGTTATAATTTTGTTATGAAAGTAAATGGTGATTGCTATGGATAATGAGATTAAAATTAAAAATTTTTTAGACAGTAATCATGGATATATACTAACATCAGATTTTTTATATTTAAATATTAGCAAGCCATTAATAAAAAAGTATGTAGATAGTGGACTTATAAAAAAAGTTTCTCATGGCATTTATATGGATAGTGAATTATTAGAAGATGATGAATATATTTTTCAATTAAGATATCCGTCGGCAATCTTTTCATACAAAACAGCTTTAAATATTTTGGGATACATGTATAAAGAACCACAAGTGAAAGAAATTACTATTAATAGTAAAAAGAGAGTATTAGGAAATTATAAAGTACATTATATATCAGATAAATATTATGATATTGGTATTATAGAAATTGAAGATATGTTTCACAATCCTGTCAAAGTTTATAATATTGAGAGATGTATTTGTGACATATTAAGAAGTAATGATTTTGATTTAGAACTTCAAAATAATATACTACATGAATATTTTAAGAGTAAAGAAAAAGATATAGATAAATTGTTAGAATATTCAAAAATTTTCAATATCTATGATAAAGTTAGTACTTTAGTAGATTATGCTGTAAGATAGGAGGTATTAAAAATGAGTGAAAAAGATTTAGATTCTAGTAATGTAGAATATACTGAAGAAATAAAATCTCATGGTTACGTTAAACAATTACAGTGGGATATGGCTATTGGACTTCAAGAAGTAGATAATTTAAAACCTTCTAAGTATTTTGAAAA
>CANQFG010000049.1 GCA_947598395.1 uncultured Bacilli bacterium | reverse complement strand
TAAGTTAAACCAATGTTATGGCAGAACTCAACACTCGATGGATCTCCACCATGTTCACCACAAATACCTAACTTGATATTAGGCCTTGTTTCCTTACCTTTTTGAACAGCAATTCTAACGAGTTCACCAACTCCCGTTTGATCAAGTCGAGCAAATGGGTCTTGTTCATAGATTTTATTTTCATAATAAGATTTTAAGAACTTACCGGCATCATCGCGCGAGAATCCGAAAGTCATTTGGGTTAAATCATTAGTTCCAAATGAGAAGAATTCCGCTTCTTTGGCAATGGCATCGGCCGTAATAGCGGCTCTTGGAATTTCGATCATCGTACCGATATGGTATTCCATATCCGAATGCTTTTCCTTTTTAACTTGTTCAGCCGTTTCAACGACGATATCTTTGACAAATTTTAATTCTTTAACTTCGCCAACTAGTGGAATCATAATCTCCGGAACAATGTCATAGCCATCTTCTTCTTTAACTTCAATGGCAGCTTCCATCAAAGCTCTAGTTTGCATCTTGGCAATTTCCGGATAAGTTACGGCAAGACGACAACCACGATGACCCATCATTGGATTAAATTCGTGTAATTCATCACATTTTTGTTGCAATCTCTCAACCGTTATACCCATATCTTTAGCCAAAGCTTCGATATCTTTTTCCTCTTTAGGTAAGAATTCATGAAGTGGTGGATCGAGATACCGTACGGTCATTGGCAAGCCCTTTAATTCTTTATACATAGCCTTAAAATCACCTTTTTGGAAAGGAATTAAAGCATCCAAAGCTTTTTCGCGTTCTTCAATACTATCGGATAAGATCATCTTTCTAATAGCTGGGATTCTTTCCTCTTCAAAGAACATATGCTCCGTCCGACATAATCCGATACCTTCAGCTCCCAATTCGATAGCTTTTTTAGTATCACGTGGATTATCGGCATTGGTTCTAACGCCCAATTTGCGATATTTATCCGCCCAGGCCATAACGCGACCAAATTCACTGGCAATCTTGGCATCGACCGTTGGAATGGCTCCATCATAGATATTGCCCGTCGTACCATCAATCGAGATGACATCGCCTTCATGATAAACTTTGCCAGCTAAAGTAAATTCCTTTTTGGCTTCGTTCATGGTAATGTCTCCACAACCGGAAACACAACAAGAACCCATACCCCGTGCAACGACAGCAGCATGACTCGTCATACCACCACGAACAGTTAAAATACCTTGGGCCGCTTTCATACCAGTAATATCTTCAGGCGAAGTTTCAAGTCTTACGAGAATGACCTTTTCACCTTTGCCACCAATACCCTCTTTTTCGGCATCTTCAGCCGTAAAGACAATCTTACCGCAAGCAGCTCCTGGGGAGGCTCCAAGCCCTTTGCCAATTGGTTTGGCTTCCTTTAAAGCTTTATCGTCAAATTGGGGATGTAATAACGTATCTAAGTTGCGTGGATCGATCATCAAAACGGCTTCTTCTTCGGTCCGCATACCCTCATCGACTAAATCACAGGCAATTTTTAAAGCCGCCTTAGCTGTCCGTTTGCCATTTCGCGTTTGCAACATATAAAGTTTGCCATGTTCAACGGTAAATTCCATATCTTGCATATCCCGATAGTGGCTTTCCAAAGTTTCACAAACTTTCTTGAACTCTTTAAAAGCTTCGGGAAATTTCGTCTCCATTTCGGCAATATGCATCGGCGTCCGCACACCGGCAACGACATCTTCCCCTTGGGCATTCGTTAAAAATTCGCCAAATAGACCTTTTTCACCGGTAGCTGGGTCCCGCGTAAAGGCAACTCCTGTACCACAGTCATCGCCCATATTGCCAAAAGCCATCGATTGAACATTGACAGCCGTTCCCCATGAATAAGGAATATCATTATCCCGGCGATAGACATTAGCTCGCGGATTATCCCATGAACGGAAGACGGCTTTGATTGCTCCCATCAATTGTTCCTTTGGATCATCAGGGAAATCCGTACCCAATTTACTCTTATATTCGGCTTTAAATTCATAGGCTAATTCTTTTAAATCATCAGCTGAAAGTTCGACATCTTGTTTGACGCCCTTCTTCGCTTTCATCTTATCGATCAATTCTTCAAAGTATTTCTTTCCAACTTCCATAACGACATCGGAATACATTTGAATAAACCGGCGATAGCAGTCCCAAGCCCATCGTGGATTATTGCTCTTTTCTGCTAGGACATTGACGACTTCTTCGTTTAAACCTAAATTCAAAATCGTATCCATCATTCCTGGCATCGAAGCTCTTGCCCCACTTCTTACGGAGACAAGTAAGGGATTTTCCTTATCGCCAAACTTCTTGCCCGTAATCTCTTCCATCTTGCCAATATACTCATTGATTTGAGCTTGGATTTCATCGTTAATTTCCCGGCCATCTTCATAATATTTTGTACAGGCTTCCGTCGTAATCGTGAAACCTTGTGGTACTGGAAGTCCAATATTAGTCATTTCAGCTAAATTAGCCCCTTTACCACCAAGAAGGTTACGCATATCCGCATTACCTTCGGTAAATAAATAAACATATTTCATGTTATCTTTCCTTTCCATACTTCACCATTATATCAAGGTTTAATTAAATAAGGCAATAAATATAATTCGTTTTACAAAAAAAGCACCAAAGCTATTTATTGGCACTATCTAAAAATGCTCTTCCACTATGATAAGGCTTTAAAATTTTACTAAAACTATCTCCAATATTCTCTTTAACATCGATTTGCAATAGCCAATTATATAATATGCGTTTTTTTCTAATTTCAAAATGATTTAAAGAAGAGCTAAATAATTGGATGACGCCAATAATCAACTGTTGGCGATTCATAGCTAACACTTCTTCATAAGCTTTATCCGTCAAGCGATACATATCCCAATCGATCAAGACAATATTATCATCAGTAACGATCATATTATCGACTTTCGTATCTTCGATCATTATGCCATCATGACTTAACTCTCTCGCCAAGGAATCGAGTTCACTTATCATATCCAAGATGAAATTCATATCCAAATCTAAAAAATTCGTATTACTTTTAGCAATTTTCGGCATGCGATAAGCATCTATACGCTTATTAGTAAAGTTTTCATCGACCGTTTTGGCATGATCAAAATGAATTCTTTCGATAAGCAATTCCCAAATCTTCGCCAAATGTCGATTATCGATATTATTTACGACATCATATATTTCCTTGGTAATACGATTTTCCAATTGGGTATATGTATAATAAACTTTTAAGGCATAGTCATCGATAAAATACACACTGGCACAATCTCCATGTTGGGAACTCTTGCGCGCCAATTGATTATATTCGACAGCTTCACCCAAATGATTATAATATTCCATGTCCTTCACCATTTAGTTATTATAATTAAGTCTTAAAAATTGTCAATATTATCGGTAATATCTTTGATCTTTTGATATTCTCTTAAGAGTTTTTCTTCGATTCCCCTAGGCGAATTGGCAGGCGAAGTACTGGGCAAATAGTAAGCGGCAATATGCGTATGCGGATATATGAGTTTTTGATAGAGCTCATAGGCTTTTTTCCCCGTCGTAAAAATATGGGTAATTTGGGAAGAAGCGAGAATGGGTCCTAGATCATTGGGAACCGGGTTTCTTATCGAACTATCTTGGGAATTGGCGATATCACAACTCTTTAAGACATCGAATAAGGCAAGATGATGTCTATGTAAAAATTCTTTTTTTGCTACAATATCATGAGGTATTTCTTCCCCATAGACGCGACTTAAGACGGGCCAAAACCGATTTTTAGGATGGGCATAATAAAAATTCAATTCCCGCGATTTTAAAGATGGCATCGTTCCCAATATCAATACTTTTGAATGTTCATCATAAATTGGCTCCAGAGTATGATTTACGAGCATCGTTATCCTTCTCCTTCCAAACACTTTCCTATAGTATAACAAATATTTTTAGATTATTAAAAAGATAAGTTATAGAATATTTATTTCTAAATGGCGATAGAATTTATTTTTCTATACTATAATTTTTATTGGTGAAGTTATGAATAGATTAAAAGAATTAAGAGAAGACAGAGATTTATCCCAAACGGAAGTAGCTAAGGCCATTGGCATATCCCAACGGGTCTATAGCAATTTAGAAACGGGATTTTCAACATTACATGAAGATGTCCTCGTCTCTCTAGCCATGTTTTATAATACGAGTATCGATTATCTTTTATATCGTACCGATGAACGCAATCCCTTGCCAAAGAGTAAAGTGGACACTACATATAATAATTGATACTTATAATTTATCAATTTTGATTTATAATAAAATTGAAGGGGTGTTATTATGAATCAATTAAAAAAATTACGGAAGGATCAAGGAAAATCGCTCGAAGAGATTTCGCAATTATTAGATGTTTCACGACAAGTTTATTTAAATATGGAAAATGGAAAACGCAAATTAAAGGAATCGGAATTGATACGATTATCTGATTACTTTCAAGTTAATATCGATTATTTATTGGGGCTTACCGATATCAAAGATATGTATCCGAAACGAAAAGAAAAATAAGATTTTAAAAAGTGTAATAGATATGCTACTACACTTTTTTATTTACAAGCAATTCTTCTAATTTAGAAACGATATAATCGATGACCATTTGTTTATTCTCGGCACGACTTAAATGAGCATCCGCTTGCATTTGATAATGGCGATGCGTCTTTTCTTCCTTAATATATATGGCAATATAAATTTGAGCGTTATCGCCATAACGATTAGCCGGATCTTCTTCATTGAATTTTCCCGTTATGCCAATGCCATAATCACTTTGGGCATAATCACTTATCGCCTCCGCCATCGCATCAGCCGTCTCTTGAGAATAGACCGTATACTGTTCGATAATTTTGGGATCGACACCCATCTTGATCTTATATTCATTGGAATAGGTTACTGCCGAAAACTTTAGTACTCTACTCGATCCCGAATAATTAGTTATATAGGAAGCTAAAGCTCCACCCGTACATGATTCCATTGTCGCGATCGTCTGATGATTATTAGTTAATATCTCAATTATTTCGTGCATACTTTAAAACCCCTTTTTCTCTTAATGATTTTTTTCGCTTTGACGCAAAAGACGAAGGCGACGATACGTTTCCTTGCCATAGTTATGAAGTGGTTCAAGGCTCGTTCCATTGTTCAAGTGATTGATTATTTCGGCAATGACGCGCGAACAGTCGACTTCCGTATACCAAGCGCATTCCTTAATTTCTGGTGCAACATACGAGACATTAGTCGCATAGACGTGATCAAAATAGCCATTTTGGTAAGCTTCATTCATGCGTTCGATACCTTCGGTAAATAAGGCAAAAGTCACGCAGATATATACTTTAGCAGCTCCTCTTTCCTTGAGCTTTTTAGCCGTATCGATGACGGAGTCCCCACTGGAAATCATATCATCGACGACGAGGATCGTCTTATCCGTGACATCGCCACCCAAGAAAAAGTGCTTCTTGACGGGATTCTTACCCTTTTCGACATGATCATAATCGCGCAATTTATAAAAGCTGCCAATTTCACAACCCAACATCTCGGCATAATGCATCGCCCGATTGATGGCTCCTTCATCCGGTGATACGACCATCAAATTATCCATATCGTTACTTTCGATTTGAAAGATCGTCTCCAAGATCTTATTCGTCGGATAAAAATTTTCAAAGGGCAGTGTCGGTACTGCATTGGATAGATCGGGTTCATGGGCATCAAAGGTGACAATATTTTTGACTCCCAAACTTTGAAGTTCCTGTAAGGCCAAAGCACAATCTAACGATTCTCGACCCTTTCTTCGATGTTGCCGTCCCTCATATAAAAGAGGCATGATAACCGAAATTTTATCAGCATGACCGGAATCAGCTAAGATTACCCGCTTAATATCTTGATAATGTTCATCGGGACCTAGATAATGTTGCCGACCTCGAACATTAGTCAAGACATCATAATTTCCCACATCTGCTAAAATATATAAATCGACATCCCGAACGGAATCCAATATCTTAACCTTACCTTCGCCATTGGAAAAACGCGGATTTTCAATTTTACAAAGATAGCCCGCATTGTTTTTGCGAAGTTCCTTAAGATGATCATTGACCTTAAAACCCAACTCTTTGGCACTATCTAATACCACTAATTTTAAATCTCTACTCATAAAATACCTCAACTACTTATTCCAAAGAATAACTACCTTCTACAATTTTTTATTATAACATTAAAATTAATTTTTTCTATAGTTATTTTTAGAAAAAATGAGCATTTCATGAATTTTATTTATTAAATTGATTTTTTTTACTTAAATTTTTATAAGGTTTATCTTGCATAATATCTCGAGCTTCTTGAAAGATTTCAGGAAAATTTTCATGAGCTCTTTGATATTCAAAATTATATTCGGCAAAATATGGTTGATTAAATGATGGTTGAAAGAGATCAAAAATGGCTATTAATCCGCTAAAATAATGATTACTTTCTTGAACATGTGAACTATAGATATTTTGTTGATTGGCATTTAAATTCCAACTATCAAATTGACTTTTAATTTGCATGTGATATCTCTTCTTAAATTCTTCACTTAAATAAAGGCGATCAAGTAAAGTATCGACTAAATATTTAACCCCATCGATTTCAACTTCCAAGAATGGTCGATCCTTAGCAATTACTCCTGGACGCGTCGGCGAATCATAATCAGCTTCATAAAAGGTAAATTTTGAAAAAGTACAACTATATGCCGTATTTAAATCATAGACACATGTCTTTTGAAAGGGACTTAACATACTAAGTTTCATCGTAACAGGCAATCCACCCGTAATCATCAAACACTTCTTTCGAAGTTGGTCTTTTATCCATAGTGGTGTTCCTTGAGCAAAAGGATGTTCTTCATAATGATATCCTATTCCATCATCTCTAATACATAAATTATCCAAATCTAAAGTTTCACGTTCCTTATCGATGAGATGCAAATCGACTAAAGCGTGCATAATAGTTGCCGCAAGAGCTTCCCGATCCAAAGACGATAATGGTTCTTTTAATTTGATATATTCCAAAATATGATAATGACGATAAAAAACAAAGTCATTTAAAGCTGCATACTCTTCTAATTTTTTCATATTTATTTTCCCCCTAAAAATTTAAATTAAGAGTATTATATCATATGTATATCTTCATTTAAAATAGCAACATTTAATTCTAAAAAAGCTCACCGAAGTTAGTTAATATACAATTTTATCTTTATTAATTTGTTGTAGGTGCTAGTGCGAGACGGAAACCATCGCCTCGTTCGGCTACCCCAGTGTGCCTAACGAAATAGAACTGTCCGGCTATAACTCCGTGGCCGAAATTTCCACCTCGACCGAACCAAGGGACAGAAACATCAGCGAAACGGGAATCGTCGGCGTACCAGCTGTTGTGCCCTCTTGTTATTTTATCTCCATCTTCATAATTATCGAAAGGCCCCATTTCTCCCGTTGCATCACCAAGAATCATTTTTTCATATCCATCTATTTTACTATCACTATCATAAACATCAAAAAATTTAGTATCTATTCTTTGTAATTCACCATCTTGAAACCCACTTTTATCATTTGAAGATTCTGCTACATAAGCTGCCATATACTCCCATGCTCCTCCACTCATATCATAAACACCAGTTGTGTTTCCCGTGGTACTGGCAGTAACTCCATTTGGCGTGCTCCATTTGGTATTATATGAATCGCTATCTCCACTTTCACCAGGCACATTACTTTGATTAGTGCTTAGTAAGGCTGCATATCCGGTTTTATTTTGATTGTTATTATTTATCGTTACTTCTTTATTCGTTCCAAAAATTGAGTGTGATAAATAAGCTACTGCTCCCCATTCCGTATTCTTTAGCATATGTGAATTTAAGGTGCTTTCATAATTTTGGGCAGCAGTAAAGAAAGTTTTAACATTCGCTCCACGCCATGAATACACATCTGGTTTAACAACTATATTAGTTGATGCACCGGTAGCTTGATTGGCAGCATCAGCATTACTAGCATCTTTATATCCTGTTTCAAACTTACCTATCCAAAATCCATTGCCTCCAAAAGCCAAGAAAGCTGGGTGCGTCATGTATTCTCCGTTTTTGCAATTTCCAATATCTCCACTTATTTTAGGTGTTACACATGAGACTCCATCGTTTTCGGTTGTATTATTCGTATCAAACTCTATATCAATGGTATGGACTCCTACATTTTCATTTATCGTATCAACATTCCATAATCGATATTTGTATTTTGGTATCCACACAAACATCGATTCTATTTTTGACATATCTATTGTTTCGCCATAATTTGGTGCTTCTTCATTATCATTTAAGATGACTGCATTAGCCCACTTCTTTTCACAATAGTTATACCAATTTGGATTGTCTTTGCT
>CANQFG010000048.1 GCA_947598395.1 uncultured Bacilli bacterium | reverse complement strand
ATGCCTAAATCATCATTCGTAACGGGGGCCTTATCGGGATAAGGTCCATGATAATCCTCTTGAAAATAGCAGAGGTCTGGCATCATCTCTTGAATTTCCCGAATGACTAAACCAAGAGGTGTCCCCCAGTCGCCCCAGTGAACATCGGATATCGTCTTATCGCCAAAGAGATTTAGAAGGCGGCGCATCGCCTCGCCAATGTTGCAGCGAAGATGGCCCACATGGAGTTCCTTGGCAATATTGGCACCACCATAATCCAAGACGATCGTCTTATGTTGTCCCGTTTTATCGACGAATTTATCAAAATCATTCATCGCCGCATTGCCCATCTTTAAAAGTTCGGAATCACTAAAAGAGACGTTGATAAATCCCGGCCCTTGGACATTGACATTTGTAAAACGCTCATCCAGATGCGCCACAATTTGATCTGCTACCTCGCGCGGATTTTTGTGACTTGCTTTGGCTAATTGCATTGCGACATTGATTTGATATTGCCCAAATTCCCGCATTTTACAAGGTTCGAGTTTGACGCGATCGATATCATAACCCAATTCATCGATAACTTTTTTGACATATTCTTCCGTTTCTTTAATAAAACTCATGACAATCTTCCTTTCCGGTTTTAAATTAGCACTAGTATACTTTAATTATCTAAAACATTCAACTAATTCGATAATGGGCCACGATTTCATAATGGGTTAAAAAGTCTTCCTCATATTTTAGACTTCCCGCATTATGAATTAAATATGGTATGCCCTTTTTATTACGTCGATCCGATATAATACCGATATGCTTGGTAAATACGACAATATCACCCGCTTGCCAGGCGGCAATATCGTTTAAATCCGTCGTCAAAGATTGAGCATGATGCGAAAAATAAATATTTAAATTATTGACGCGCCGAAAATCGATATTCTTATCAATCGTCGAAATATCATATTCTTCCCGTCGTTCCTTGATATCGGCATTGACGAGCTCTTTTAAATCATATCCACTATTCAAAAGGGCAAAAGCCACAACATCCGTACAGACGCCATACGCATCATCGGGATAACCATTGGCATAATATTTACTCTTATAGATCGGTTTTTTAGCAACATATTCGCGAGCACTTTGCAAGATATCCCATGCATCATCGATCGTATCGTCATCTTGATCATTATTGCTATGATAATCGGCAATATTAAAATCGCGATTAGTATAGGTTCTTTGCGGCAAAATATTAAAATACCGCAAGAAGACAAAGATAAGAACCATAATAATTAAAATAATACCAATTATAATTTTTTTCATATTCTTAATTATACACTAAAAAAGCCACATCGTGGCTAATTTTTAATCGTCGTTAACAGATTATAATAATTCTCATCTAACTTGAGATATAAGACATAATCTCCCGTCAAAGAAGTATTAAATGACGTAATCAATTCACTATCCAAAGATTTTAAGACAAATTCATATACTTTACCACTCTTATCGATTAATAATAAGCTGATATTATCGACATCTTCTTCCGTTTTAAAAGTGATATTTTCGCCATTTAACAAAATAGTATAATTATGGTCATATATCTTTGCCTCATCTAATAAATTACTTATCGTAGCTAATTTATAAGTCGATGGCGTCAAGTATTGATTACTAGGTATCTTGTTATTCAATTTATAATTATCCGTCTTTTCATTATAAATATTATGGGCAATACATTGATATTCTTCATTATTATAGATAATATCACTATCTTTATTAAGGCTATTCGTATCATTGGTTACATTATATATTTTACCCAAATAATCCATTTCTAACATGACATCATTTTCGATGCCCTTTTTGGAATTATAGCTGACATGAAAGCGATTATTTTCGCGGAAGCTAATCGAGCTTAGATAATCGAGTTCGAGGTAATACATCAAATTCTTATTGTGATCAAAGCCGCGAATATACGATGTATTGGCATTTTTATCGCCGACGACAAATAAATGTGAATAATTATTTATCTTTTTAGCAAAATCAAATTCCGTCAAAGTATCATTATATACGCCCGTCTTGATCTCCAACGTATGACTTTCATTTTGACTGGTCGTAAGTTCGATAATATTAGTGGCATTGGCATAAAGACCGATGATGGGAATAATATGCGTGGTACCAGCTTCCATCGTCGTCACAGCTAGGTCATTAATTTTGACATCAACCGTTACTTTCGATGCTGTTTCAAAAATAATCAAAGCCGTTAACGGACTGATTTCATAGGGATTTACTTTGACGTAAGGATTACTTAAAGTATACTCTTGAGAATTGGCGACTTGTTGATATTCCTCATCCAATACCTTTTGTTGGGCGAGAACTTTATTCAAATTATTCGTTATCGTTTGATTATACTCGGTAAAATATTTTTCCCTATTTTGGGGCATCTTTTTTAAAAGATCAAAAGCTAAAAACATCGAGATTCCAAAGAAGATAAAGCAGACGATAACGGGAAAAATGCGCATTTTCTTTTTCTTTTTCATAACGTACCTTCTATTCTTTTCTAAATTATAACAATCAATTTAATTTTTGTAAATCAAGAGTTATAGTATTTTAAAAATTCGCGATATAATTGTTCACATTTTAGGGGATCCATTTCAGGCATATCATGATAGGGATTGGGAATATTTAGAGTTGTATATTTTTCACTTCCGAGTTTATGATATGGCAAGAATTCAATTTTAAGAATATTTTCTTTGGGAAAATGGTCCTTTATATAAAGAGCCAAATCTTTTAAAAAAGCCGAATTATCGTGAATAGTCGGAACGATTACTTGCCGGAGCCAAAATTTTTTATTCAAGCGATTAGCAATGGCAATGAAGGCCCAACTATCTTCGATATCGCCACCGGTCAAGGCATAAAAACGCTCCTTAGTGATATCCTTTATATCGAAGATGATGAGATCGGTATATTCGAGAATAGCTGCGATATTCGTATGGGCAATTCCCGCCGTATCGAGGGCCAGATGAAGGCCTTCTCTCTTTAGTTTTGGCATGACATCCAAGAGGAAATCGCCCTGCATCAAAGGTTCTCCTCCCGAAAATGTCACGCCACCCATCGTACCATAATATGGTTTAAAGTGGCGAATTTTGGCAACTAATTCATCGCTCGACATATTCATTTTGCCCATCGCCCACATTTCGGGATTATGACAATATTTACACCGCAATGAACAGCAATTTAAGAAGATCGTCGAACGGATTCCCGGACCATCGACGGTCGAAAAGGATTCGATGGAGGCAATAGAGGCGCGCATCATAATTTCGTATGGAAAGTCCGCGCGATGACTTCCTCTTGTTGCTTTCTAGTAAGGCGATTAAACCGCACGGAATAACCGCTGACGCGGATGGTAAGCAATGGATACTTTTCCGGATTATTCATGGCATCGATTAAAAGTTCGCGATTCAAAACATTGACATTTAAATGATGCGCCTTTTGATCAAAATAACCGGTCAATAAACTGACTAAATTCGTCACTTGTTCGTCTTCATCTTTTCCTAAAGCACTAGGTACGATGGAGAAAGTATTGCTAATGCCATCCTTACAGCACTTGGCATAATCGATTTTCGCGACGCTATTTAAAGAGGCAATGGCTCCCATCTCATCGCGGCCATGCATCGGATTAGCACCTGGAGCGAAGGGAACATGTGCTTGACGTCCATCAGGAGTAGCACCCGTCTTGTTGCCATATACGACATTGGAAGTTATCGTCAAGACGGATAAAGTTGGCTCGGCATCGCGATAACAGTGATGTTTTTTTAATTCTTGCGAAAAATATTCGGTAATCATCTTGGCGAGATCATCGACGCGATCATCGTCATTGCCATATTTGGGAAATTCTCCCGTTATTTCAAAGTCATAGGCAATGCCCTTTTCATCGCGAATAGGTTTGACGCGGGCATATTTTATAGCCGATAGGGAATCGGTTGCAACGGATAAACCGGCAATGCCATAGGCCATATAACGGTGGACATCGGTATCATGCAAAGCCATTTGGGAAGCTTCATATGAATATTTATCGTGCATGTAATGAATGACATTCATCGCATTAGAGTACGTATTGGCGACAATACTCATGGCCTTTTGATAATTTTTCAAGACTTTATCATAATCTAGGTATTCATCGGTAATCGGTTCGAGGCCCTCGACGACTTTTTCCTTCGTCTCTTCATCATACCCACCATTGATGGCATAGAGCAAGGCCTTAGCCAAATTACACCGGGCCCCAAAGAATTGCATATCCTTGCCGACGCGCATGGCGGAAACACAGCAGGCAATCGCATAATCATCGCCATAAATTGGCCGCATGATATCATCGTTTTCATATTGCAAGGCATCGGTTCGAATACTCATCTTGGCACAATATCTTTTATAATTTTCCGGCAAATATTTGCTCCATAACACCGTCATATTGGGTTCCGGAGAAGGATCTAAATTGGTAAGCGTATGCAAGAGGCGAAAGCTCGTCTTCGTAACCATCGGCTTTAATTCCGTCGTTACGCCGCCCATCGAAGAGGTAACCCACGTCGGATCGCCCGAAAATAATTCATCGTATTCCGGCGTTCGAAGATGACGAACTAACCGCAATTTAATGACGAATTGATCGACGAGTTCTTGAACCATCTCTTCCGTAATCCGCCCCCTCTTTAAATCGCGTTCAAAATAGATATCTAAGAAGGCGTCGACGCGACCTAGGGACATCGCAGCACCATTGTTTTCTTTGACGGCCGCAAGATAGCCAAAGTAAAGCCATTGTACGGCTTCCCGCGCATTGCTAGCTGGCCGAGAAATATCAAAGCCATAACCTGCTGCCATCTTCTTGATCTCTTCTAAAGCACGATATTGCATGGCAAGTTCTTCCCGAAGGCGAATCAAATTTTCATCCATCGTTCCAATGAAGACATTATCCCATTCGTTTTTCTTTTGTTCCATCAAATAGTCGATGCCATATAAAGCTATGCGGCGATAATCGCCAATAATCCGACCACGACCATAGGCATCGGGTAAACCCGTCAAAAGGCCGGCATGCCGAGCCGCCCGAATTTCCTTATCATAAGCATCGAAGACTCCATCATTATGCGTCTTGCGAAATTCTTTAAAATAGGCCATCATCGTCGGATTAGCTTCATAATGATAGACACTGAGTTCTTTTTCCAAAAGGCGAATGCCGCCAAATGGTTGCATGATTCGCTTTAAAGGTGCATCCGTCTGTAAACCCACTATTACTTCATTTTCACGATCGATATAACCCGGTTTAAAACTATTGATTCCCGACATTACTTCCGTTTCGATATCTAAGACATGCTTTTTTAATTCCTCTTGCAATAGCTCTTCACACTTATGCCATACTTTCTTGCTCTTTGCCGTTGGTCCAGCTAAAAAGGAATCATCACCCTCATATAGATGATAATTTTTCTTTATAAAATCGGAAACATTTATCCCCTCACACCACTCTCCTGGTGTAAAACCTTGCCATTCATCTTTCAATATAATCACCTACTTTCTTTAATTATACCTTGAATTAGCATATTCCGCTTCATTATTATTAATATTTGACACAAAAAAGACTCTAGCCTGATAAACTAAAGTCTTTCGAGTTTCATAGAATAAGTTCAACATTTTATTATCAGTAAAAGTATCCCTTCATAACTATTATGAGTTTCTCTCTCAATGTATACATTACTTAGCCGCCGTTATGATCATTCTGCGATAATCAGTATATATAATGAACTTTACCAAGATAATTAAACCATGAATAAAATTCATTTATATACTGATTATTACTGTAGCTCAATTCGAATTACTTCGATAAATAGTATGTTTTTTAAACATATCAACGCGTATAGTTTTATAAAAAAAGTATACGCTAAAACAAATGCTACACTTGTATACTAAGTAATTTAAGTATATCATCTTATAGGAAAAAGTCAAGGACATCTAAATATTTTTTTATCTATTCGGAAAAATCAAAGACGACTTTCCCCGCTTCAAGTTTTAGACGAGCATCGAAGTTATTCCCGTTTTTAGAGGTAAAGCCCTCGATCTTCGAAGTTATTCCCTCATTTAATAATTTCATCGCATTATTTTTGGAAATTACGCGCGAACATATGCTAAGGTTTATTTTAAAGTCGCACTCTTTATAATTGCTACAGCCATAATTATAGCGGTTTTTAATGACATCGTGTTGGCATTTCGGACATTTGCCGATGATATCGCCAAAAAAGCCAATATCCGTATCTTTTTCCAAACTGCTTTCCTTTTGCTTCAAAATATCGGCAATTTCTTTTTCGGCAAGACTCAAAGATTCGGGGATCGTCATCTCCTGCCGATAGACTTTCTTTAAAGCTTGGCCCATCTCACTCGTCTTATATTTATCCATGGAAATCTGCATTTGCATGAGCGATTCGATCAAAAACCGCCCATTCGGCAAAATGGTATAGACATCTTTTTTTAAAGCAATGTATTCGCTCTTGCGCGCATTATCGATGATGCCCGTTCGCGTCGCTTCCGTTCCAAGTTCTAATCCTTCGAAAATAGCCCGATAGTCGGCTTCGTCATCGACTTCTTCGACCTCGCGTTCTTCCAATTCCCTTTTTTCCTCCTTAAAGGGATTTTTTAAGTAATTATTGAGGGTTTCAATCGTATAATGTTTAGGTGGCGTCGTCTCCTTTTCCTTCGGTACAAAGTTGATATTGATGGCATCGCCAATATTTAAATTAGGCAAGATCTTATCCTTCGTCGTCGAGATATCAAATTTCGTCCAGCCCGGAGTTAGAATCGTCGTTCCCTTTAAATCAAATTCCTCAAAATCGCCAACTTTAATTTTGATCTCCGTCTTTAAAATTTCACAATCTTCTTGGCAAAAGACGGCAACAAAGCGCTTAAAGACCGTTTGATAGACCAAAAACTCATCGTCAGTCAATTTATCCTTATCGGGAATCTTATAAGTCGGCGTTAAAGCAGAGTGCGATTCGATTTTCGAATCATCAAAAATACTTTTTTTATCTTTAAATTTAACGGGATAACCTATTTTGGCAATATTATTGAGAATCGTCTTGATCTTATCCTTTTCCGCCGTTGCCAAATATTCGGAATTGGTCCGAGGATACGTCAAATAACCACTTTCATAGAGTTTTTGGACGATACTTAGAGATTTATCAGGAGCCATCT
This sequence comes from uncultured Bacilli bacterium, assembly GCA_947598395.1. Taxonomy (GTDB): domain Bacteria; phylum Bacillota_I; class Bacilli_A; order RF39; family UBA660; genus CAG-582. The sequence goes on along the minus strand of CANQFG010000048.1, from coordinate 1,566 downwards.
TATATTTTTTCCCTAAAAAATTTTGCAATTTTGATAATGAATATAATTTACCGGGATTCAAAATATCTTTTTTCGTTTTCTTGTCGATAACTTGGGCTTTATTGACATTATATTTTTGGCATAATTCTTGAGCCTTTTTAAGTTCATCTTTAGAAAATTTTTCCTTGCTCGTAAGTTCAATCTCTTCTCCATTAGTCACGGCATTGCTGACGATTCCATAATAGATATCCGGTTTAAAATGCAAAATAGCCATATCGCGATCATATATCGCCTTGACAATGGGAATAATTACTCGCCCCACGCGAAGAAGAGTTCCCGTTTTTAACGTGGCATAACGCGTCAAATTGACGCCATAGAGCCAGTCGATATAAGTTCTCGCAAAGCCCTCATTAGCTAAATTGTCATATTCGCCTTCATCTTTTAATTCTTTTAAACCCGAAAGAATCGTCTCCTTAGTTTGATCGGGAAGCCATAGGCGCGTCAGCTTCTTCGTCGTCTTCAAAGCATTATTCAAAATAATGCGAATGATGACCTCTCCTTCGCGATCGGCATCACCGGCATTGACGATTTCTTCGACATCATCGCGGTTGACGAGTCCTTCGATAATTTTATATTGTTTTAAAATTCCCGGATCAATTTCCTTATTGGCATTTTTTTTTAAATTAAATTTAAATTTTTGGGGAAAACAGGGAAGATTATCCATTTTCCAGCGGCCATCGCTGGGAGTCTCATCATAATCTTCGACATCAGCTAAAGTAAAAAGGTGACCAATCGCCCATGTAACGAGATATTTATCACTGCTAAAAAAGCCATCATTACGTTGCATATTGCCAATAGCTGCGACAATATTGCGGGCAAGTGAAGGCTTTTCGGCAATTATAAGTATCTGGCTTTTCATAGAGGTCCACTTCCTGTCTCATCTTCTTGAATATAACTATTATACCATGTTTTTAGGCAAAGTGCCCACTTCCTTTTGCTCTTTTTAGTATACATTATGGGTTTTATATTATATAATAAGTAAAGAGGTAAAATTATGAAGAAATTATTATTATTGACACTTGCGTTATCCACATGCATGTTATGCGGATGCGAAAAAAAGGAAGCGAAACCTAGCGATGCTACTAGCAGTTCGACGACTTCATCGACTACGACGACAGAAGCACCGGAAACAAGTACGTCGACCAGTACGACAAGTACAACCAGTACGACATCAAAAACGACAAAATCATGTACGGCCAAAAAGTTTTCCAATACGTATTCTTATGTTTTTAAGACCAAGGATGAATGTCAAAAAAATACCGATAAAGCTTTTATGGATATCATCGATCATAAAGATTCCGAAATATTTGCCGATAAATGTATCGAGATAAAAGATGAGTGTAATGACACTTACTATGGCATCGTCTTTTATTACTACGACCATAACACTGATAAAGAAGTCGAAAGATATTATTAAAACTATGGATTTATAAAAAAAATTTAGGGCTAGTGTTAGCCCTATTTTATATTAGTTTAGAAGTATGTAAAATTATTTATTATTATAATTTTTCAGGATTATAAGGTTTG
>CANQFG010000047.1 GCA_947598395.1 uncultured Bacilli bacterium | reverse complement strand
AGTGTTAAAAAAGATGGTTGATTTTTTCTAAGACCTATTATATACTTTAGTAGTAAGTTTTTACTTGGACTGGAAAATCTCCGATTCCTTTCGAAGTTTTAACTGAAAAATATTAATAGGAGGAAATTTAAATGGCTGTTACTAAAGAGAGAAAAGCTGAATTAGTACGTGAATTTGGTAAGTCAGAAAAGGATACTGGGGCAACGGAAGTTCAAATCGCGATTCTTACGGAAGAAATCAATGATTTGACGGAGCACTTAAAGGTTCATATTCATGATTACCATTCCAAGAGAGGATTACTAATGAAGGTTGGAAAGAGACGTAGTCTATTGGATTACTTAAAGAGAACGAATATCCAATCTTATCGTGAAGTAATTGAAAAATTAAATATTAGAAAGTAGGCACTGTTTTTTTGGTGTCTTTTCTTTTTATATTATAGATAGTGAGGATTGAAGTAAAATGACAAAAAGAGTATTCGAATATGATTTTAGGGGACGAAAGATTGTCGTCGAACATGGCGAGTTGGCCAAACAAGCACATGGGGCCGTTTTGGTTCGTTATGGCGATACGGTCATCTTATCGACGGTTGTCGTTGGCAATGATGCCAATATTTTGAGTGATTTTTTTCCATTGATGGTTTTATATCAAGAAAAACTTTATTCAGTTGGTAAAATTCCGGGTGGATTTATTAAAAGAGAGGGCCGTCCGACGGAAGCAGCAACTTTAGCTGCGCGCATGATCGATCGGCCGATGCGACCATTATTCCCCGAAGATTTTCGCAATGAAGTGCAAATTGTCAATACGGTTTTATCGGTCGATAATGATAACTCACCGGAACTTACGGCCATGTTAGGCTCATCGCTTGCCACTTGTATTTCCAAGGTGCCCTTTGATGGTCCAATAGCTGGAGTTAAAGTCGGCCGCGTCGATGGCAAGTTTATCATAAATCCAACGCCCGATGAGCTCGAGATATCCGATATCGATTTGACGGTTGCAGGAACGAAAGAGGCCATCAATATGGTCGAAGCGGGAAGCAAGGAAGTAAGCGAAGAGGATATGCTCGAAGCCTTGATGTTCGGCCATGAAGCGGTCAAGGAATTATGTGAATTTGAAGAGAGCATAATTGCCGAAATTGGCGAAGAAAAGATGGAATACGAGAAGTTGACGATCGAACCGGAACTTCAAACGGAAGTATATGAACTCGTTCACGAAGATTTGGATGCCGCTTTGCGCATTAAGGAAAAGTTGGGAAAATATCGGGCCATTGATGAGATCAAGGAACGCGTCGTTTCCCAATATGAAGAGAAAAATGCCGATTTAGATAGTGAAGAATTGACGATGCTTTTGACAAAAGTCAAATTGATTCTCGAAAATATCGAATATGATATCTTCCGGTCGATAACGGTTTCCGAAAAAAAGCGTTCGGATGGTCGGGCTATGGATGAGATCCGTCCTTTGAGTGCCGCTGTCGATTTATTGCCAAGAACTCATGGATCAGCACTATTTACCCGTGGGGAGACGCAAGCGCTTGCCATTACGACCCTTGGGGCTTTGAATGAATATCAAGCTTTAGATGGCATTTCCCTAGAGGCCGAAAAGCATTTCATGTTGCATTATAATTTCCCAGCTTTCTCCGTTGGAGAAACGGGACGTTATGGCAGTCCGGGACGGCGCGAAATTGGCCATGGGGCTTTGGGAGAGCGATGCTTAAAACAAGTTATGCCTTCCGAAGAGGAATTCCCTTATACCGTTCGGGTGGTTTCCGAAATTCTCGAATCCAATGGCTCTTCGAGTCAAGCCACTATCTGTGCGGGCTGTATGTCGTTGATGGCTGCTGGTGTTCCCATTAAAGCTCCAGTTGCCGGAATTGCCATGGGATTGATAACGAGTAAAGATGGCAAAGATTATACGATATTGACCGATATTCAAGGTATGGAAGATCATTTGGGTGATATGGATTTCAAAGTTGGCGGTACGCGCAAGGGCATCTGTTCCCTCCAAATGGATATCAAAATAAAGGGTATTACTAGACAAATCTTAAAGGAAGCGCTTGCTCAAGCTAAGGTAGCGCGCATGCAAATTCTCGATTGCATGGAGAGCGTCATCGAAAAACCACGCGCTGAAGTGTCGAAATATGCACCAAAGACATTGACATTCATGATCAATCCCGACAAGATTAAAGATGTCATCGGTCGGGGTGGCGAAACCATTACGAAGATCATTCTCGAAGCTTCAAATGTCAAGACGGTTCAAGATGTCAACGCCGTTAAGGTCGATTTAAATGATGATGGTCAAGTAATCATCTATCATACCGATAAAGATATAATCGATAAGACGGCCGAAATGATCAAGAATATCGTCCGCGAAGTCGAAATGGGCGTCAAGTATACGGGCAAAGTCATCAAAGTCGAAGATTTTGGCTGCTTTGTCGAATTATGGCCAGGATGTGAAGGCTTAGTTCATATTTCTCAACTTGCCCATGAACGGGTAGAACATACGAGCGATGTCGTCAAAGTTGGCGATGAGATCATCGTCGTTTCCCAAGGCTATGATAATCGCGGTCGCTTGAACTTATCGCGCAAAGATGCCTTGCCAAAACCGATCAAGAAAGAAAATAAAGAAAAAGTCAAGAAGAATAGTGAAGCTCAAACTGAATAAAATGCAAAATGTCGTGAAGATCGATAAGTCTTTACGACATTTTTATATGGTAAAAATTGTAAATTAGGGCTATAAATTTAAAAAATATGGATAATAAACGCAAATTATGTTATATTTATTATAGTTGAAGGTAAAATAATAAAAGGAGTGATTTGAATGAAACGAATAATGGCATTTTTAGCAATATTCATGGTTATCATGCCATATGTTAAAGTCCATGCGGCGACGACGATCAATGGCAGTGTTCGCGATTACCAAGTGGGTGATGAAGTAAATTTCTACCGCAGTGATGAGGAGAAGAAGACGGGCAATCAAAATGCTGGTCAAACGACGATTGTATTGAGTACGGAACGCGTCGATGGCAAATATATCAAAGTCTTGGCCTTTGCACCATTTGGTGGTACGGATCCATATTATGATAAAAAGACGGATCAAAAACCATTGGATACGGTTCGCAAGATGCATATTAGCAATATTGGACAAGCCTCAGCTTATCCATGGGAATCAGCTAAAGACTTACAAACGACTTTGACTTATATTACATTACAAGAAGTCATCGATGTCTTTGGGGCAACGAAGGATGCTGGAACTGATACTTATACGATTGATGTCGCTAAATGGGGTGAGATATTTGCAACGGCGGCTGTTGGAAGCTATGCATCTAAGGGCATATTTACGGGAACTTATGATGTTGATGCCGATACCGTTTGGGTTATCGAATTTGAATATGATTCCGAAGATTTGGCAACGCGTAAAATGAATAAGATAACGGTCAAGAAAGAAACTATGACCAACAATGCTAATTTTGGCTACTTACCGGTTGTCTACTTTGATGAAACATATGACTGTCATTATGCCGAAGAAGATGTTCAAGATGAATATGCATGCTACTCATGTGATGATGAATATATTTGGACGCAAATTGGCGATCAAGCTGAAAACTGCGAATTAGTACCTGATATTAAAGTCAAAGCCAATTGTGCTAAAAATCCGGAAACAGGCGTCAAAGAATACTTATTGGAATTCATTGCCGTTGCGGGAATTTGTGGTTTAGCAATCGTTTTGATAAAACGCAAAGATCTATTTAAGACGATTTAAAGTTCCTAAAGAGTTGGTTATCTAACTCTTTTTTTTATTGGCAAATTAGGATATAATTATAATACGGAGTTGGTATAGTGAGAAAGTCGAAAATTTTTCTAATTGCCATAATTGTCTTTGTCATTGCCTCATTATTAGGGGCGGGGATTATCCTCAATGGGACGACGATCTTGCGCAAATTTAAAATTACAAGTGTTACGAATAAATATAATCAATATACGGTTACTTTTGATAAGGTCAAAGCTGCCGAATACTATAAAATTGAGATTGTCGATGCCAATGATATCAAAGTCTATGATGAAAATACTACGGATACGACGAATATCTTGTCTTTAACTAATTTAGAGGCCAAGATGAAATACCGCTTAAATGTTACGGCTTTCGATAAGGATGGCAACAAACGGGAAGCAGTAAAAAAATACGAATTTGTCTATAATTTGCCATCTTTTAATGTCGATAACTCGCTCCTTTTGAACAATGAAGATTACCTTTTAAAAATCGATGGCGATCTCGAAACTAAGAATTATATCATAAAGATTCAAGATGGGGATATAGTTTTAAAAGAGGAAAGACTTTTAACTAATGAATATACGATAAGTAAGGAACTCTTTGAAAATAAGAGTATATGTTTAAGGGCTAGTATCTACGAAGATGATGTGTTAATCGATGAGATCGAACTTTATAATAATTTAAATCCCCTTACGGATATCAATATCAGCATTCCTAAAAATGAAAGCATCATTCCCTATGGCGATATATCGGTCGTATTTGCCGGTGGAGATCATGCGGAAAGTTATGAACTCGCCATATATGAAGGCAAGAATCTATTAAAGAAAGTAAATGTCGGTAAAAAGCAATGTATCTTATCGAAAAATATCTTTGCCGTTGCCAAGAGTTATCGCATCGTCATAACAGCTACGTTGGGGCCATATCAAACCAGCAGTGAGATCGCGTTTACGATGAGTGAGCAAGAAAAATTAAAACCCGTCGGCATTTCCAATGATTGGAAGCACTTGAAGGCTGGCAGTCAAATTACTTTGGAAAGTGCCAATCCGGGAGCGAAGATCTACTATACTTTAGATGGCAAGAGTCCCGAAAGCTTTGGACAACTCTATGATGGACCGATAACCATCGATGAAGATACGATATTAAAGACCGTTGCCGTGCAAGACGATAAGCAAAGCAGCGTCATCTCGACTTATGATATCAAAGTTTTAAATCGGGATCGTCTCAAGGTCTATATCAGTCCCTCTAATCAATATGGCAACATTGGCGTTCATGAAGTCGGATATACGAACGAGCGCGATGAGATGAATGATTTAGCCAATTATATCGTCGAACGACTCGAACAAAATGGCGTCAAAGTTTACCGCAATTACTCGAGTGGCGATATTAATTCGTGGCTTAAAGATAGCAATTATCTCGGCGTCGATTTGCATATTGCCATTCATTCTAATGCCTCCACGAATCACGATAAATACGGCATTGAAACGTGGATTCATTCGGAAGAAAGTCCGACATATAGTTTGGCATCACAGATTCAAAATAATCTCATGAGTATCTATCCTTATCGCGAATTATCCGAAGCAAATCGCGGTGTAAAATATGCCGAAGGAGCCCTAGGGGAAGTCAACGATAACTATTTGCCTTTTGGTATCCTCGTCGAAGTTGCCCATCACGATTATAAAGACGATGCCTTATGGATTATGCAAAATAAGCAATTGATTGGTTATAATATTGCCGATAGTATTTTAAAATATTATCAAATAATTGACTAAATTGTCGAAAGCCTTTAAATAATCATAAAAATAAACTATGTTCATAATGGTGATTATGAATATGATAGATCGTTTATTTATTGAACTTTTAAAAAATATTGATAAGGCGATTGATATCCTCGATCATAAAGCCGATAAATGAGCAAATAAACCGCTTTTAGTGGATATTTTAAGTCTTTTAAATAAATTGACTTTTACTATAAAATAAACTAAAATATTGGATATAAGAAGGGTGATATTCATGTATAATGAAAAGTTATTTTTGACCCCACAAGAAATCCTCGATAAGGAGTTTCATGTGGATGCGAAAGGATATAGGCCACAAGAAGTCGACAAATTTTTAGACATGGTCATCAGAGATTATACAGAATTTATGAATATTATAAAAAAGTTACAAAATGACAATCGCGTCTTAGCTGAAGATAATTCGAAATTGAAATCCGAATATCGACGCTTAAAAGGGGTTATCGATTCGGCCAACGATGCTTCTGCTTCGAGTAGTGGTCATAGTGTTAACAATATAGACCTTCTTAAGAGAATCAGCAATCTCGAAAAAATTGTCTATGGTAAAGAAGAATAATATCGGGATAAACGCGGCATAGTATTATGTTGAGGAAAGTCCATGCTCGCACAGCCTGTGACGACTGTAGTGTTCGTGCTAGGGGAAACAATAACCCTAGGTAAGGAAACTTAACGGCTAAGAAATAACCTTAAAGGGTTAAAGTATTTATAAAAGTGCCAAAGAGACGAGTCTATTGGGAAACTGATAGAGTGGAACGTGGTAAACCCCGCGAGCGAGAAACCCAAAATTTGGTAGGGGAGCCTTCGGAATCGAAACGAAGAAACCGAGGGGCTAGCAATAGCAGATAAATGTTTATCGCCTTTTTTTAAAGGTACAGAACATGGCTTATAAGATATTATTTTATTTATAAAAAAGGAGTGGTACTTTTGGTCGAAACTGGTCAAGCTTTGAAAAGTACTAGGGAGGAATCGGGAGTATCTTTAGAGGAAGTAAGTAAGGATTTAAATATTCCGATAATTTATTTAGAACAGATTGAAGATGGCTCGATAGGCTCTTTTGATGATATTTATGTATTGAAGCAAATGATCGTCGATTATGCCAAATATTTGGGATTAAATACGGAGGATATCGTCAAGAAATTTAATGAGTATATGTTTGAACATACGAGTAAGATTCCGATGGATGAAATCGAAAAGGCCGTTCGGGAAAAGATGAAGGAACAAAGTATGGAAGATCGCATTGCTTCGCCATATACGAGGGAATATCCCAAAGAAAAGACTTTGCCCTATATATTGAGTATGATACTCATCATCATCTTAGTAATTCTTGCGGTAATGTGGAGTATTAAACAAATAACGATTAATGATACGGATACCGAAATAATTAGTTATATTAAAGGATAGTGGAATTTATGAATTTACCTAATAAAATAACGATGGGAAGAATAATCTTATCGATATTATTGCTCATTATGTTGATTTTTCCTTTTAATTTAGTTGGAATAGAATTCCCGTCGTATCAAGTATTTGGGAAGATAACGATTAATTTGGAATATATTATTGCTGGTGTTATCTTTTTAATTGCCTCGTTATCGGATTTTATCGATGGCAATTTGGCCCGCAAGTATCATCTAGTAACGGATTTTGGCAAAGTAATGGATGCCATTGCCGATAAAGTTTTAGTAAATGGGGTCTTGATCGTCCTTGCCTATAATGGATTTATCAATGTGGCCATACCGGTAATTATTATTACGCGCGATATCTTTGTCGATTCGATCAAGATGGTGGCTGGCAATAAGGGAAAAGCTGTTGGGGCTTCGATTCTTGGCAAAGTTAAGACGATATGTATGATGAGTGGGTTGACACTAGTTTTCTTTTATAATTTGCCATTTGAACTTATCAATATCAATGTGGCCAGTGGGTTGCTCTATTTGGCAACTATTCTATCGGTCATTTCGGGTATTCAATATTATCAAGTAAATCGGGAATATTTTAAAGAAAAATAAAATATTCTTTTTTTTATCGAAAAATTTTAATTAGCTATATAAGATAATGAAAGTAAAATACAGATTTTTAAAATTAGAGTACAATTGTTCGAATTTTTATTGACAAAGTATTTTTTCCTTGCTAAAATGATTTTGTAAGAAAGATTGGAGAACAATATGAAGAAAACAGATACAAATACAAACGTTGATAAAGATAAAGCTCTCGAACAAGTAATGGCCGAAATTGAAAAACAATTTGGCAAAGGAGCCATTATGAAGTTGGGGAGTGAAACCCATATGGAAATCGAAGTTACATCGACGGGATCCTTAAGTCTCGATGTGGCCTTAGGCGTCGGTGGTTTTCCCAAGGGGCGAATTATTGAAATATATGGACCGGAATCCTCTGGTAAGACGACGATTGCTTTACAAGCGATTGCCGAAGTTCAAAAGAAAGGTGGACGGGCCGCCTTTATCGATGCCGAGCATGCCTTAGATCCCGTATATGCTAAAAAATTAGGTGTCAATATCGATGAATTATTGCTCAGTCAACCGGATACGGGGGAACAAGCTTTGGAGATTTGCGAAGCTTTAGTACGCAGTCAAGCCGTTGCCATTGTCGTCATCGATTCGGTTGCTGCCTTAGTACCTCAAGCGGAAATCGAAGGGGAAATGGGCGATAGTCATGTCGGCTTACAAGCGCGGTTAATGTCTCAAGCTTTGCGGAAATTATCGGGCATTATCAATAAGACGAATACGACGGCGATATTCATCAATCAATTGCGCGAAAAAGTTGGTATTATGTTTGGCAATCCGGAGACGACGCCGGGTGGGCGCGCTTTGAAGTTTTATGCTTCCGTACGGTTGGATGTTCGCCGCGGTGAGCAAATAAAATTGGGCGATTCCGTCATTGGCAATAAGACGACGATCAAGGTTGTCAAAAATAAGGTGGCGCCACCATTTAAGACGGCAACTGTGGATATGATGTATGGCGAAGGCGTTTCCTTTGAAGGCGAGCTAGTCGACTTAGCATCGGAAATAAATGTCATGGAAAAAAGTGGTGCTTGGTATTCGTACAATGGGGAGAAAATTGGCCAAGGTAAGGAAAATACGAAAATATTCTTGAAGAATAATCCGGAAATTGCGGCCGAAATTGAAATGCAAGTTCGCGAACATTATGGAATAAAAAATTCCAATGAAGAGACGTCTTAGGACGTTTTTTTGTTTCTCTTGTAAAAAAGGCAAATATATTTTATAATTAAGGTGTAGATATATAATTTCATTTAGTATGAAATTTTCTATAAATAGAAATTGGAGGATAATATGGTATTAAACATGATGTCCATTATTACCCTTCTAATTGGTCTTG
>CANQFG010000046.1 GCA_947598395.1 uncultured Bacilli bacterium | reverse complement strand
TGTAAATAAGAAATAATTAAATTATAATAATAAATAGAATAATATGTTCTAAACTTTCGGGTAAGATAAATAATAAAGGAGACTTCTTTCTATGAGTAAAAAAGGATTAATAATTGCTATCGCTTTATTAACAGTCGGCTTTGCATCAGTAGCAACAGTACTGACAATAACCGGAAGAGTAAATATAAATTTCAATGATGAAGATTATCAAATATATTTTAGTAAAGCACTAATAGATGATGTAGATAAGAGCTATGAAGTAATCGATCCCGATACTAGGAAGACCATTAATTATTCAACCAAAGATTTAAGTAAAGTAGGCGACCAAAGTATTTTAGAATATGAAGTAACGAATAATAGTACTCAATATGATGCAACAGTAGAAGTAGAGTGCACACCTAATAAATCAAATACAGTAGAGGTCGATGACTACGTAACAATAAATAATGTAATGACAAATAAAACTATAAAAGCTCAAAGTCGCGAAAAAGGGACTGTGAGTGTTGAATTAAGGAAAGTGGCTACGGATCCAATAGATATTGGGTTTAGTTGTGAATTAACAGTAAATCCTGTAGGAAGTGAAGAACTAAAAGAACCAGAATTAGCTGAAAATAGCTGTCGGGATATAGGGATACCAACTTTAGGGGACGAAACAAAATTGATACCAGTTGTTTTATCAGAAACTGGAGAAGCAACGCGAGTAGATAAAACAGATACTAATTGGTATAACTATTGTAAGAGAGAATGGGCGAATGCAGTCATTTTAAATGAGGGAGCAGAATTACCAGCAGTAGGTGAAAAAATATCAGATTCTTTAATCGAAAGTTATTTTGTGTGGATACCAAAATATAAGTATAAACTATGGAATGTCGAAACAAATAATGAAACAATTGGAAAACATAGTATAGAAATAATATTTGATACTAAAAATACGGAAGATATTAATGATAAAGAATGTGTAACTCCAGAAACCAGTGGAACTTTAGGCGATTGTAATGATGGCGAATACATGACGCATCCAGCATTCTTGGCTTTTGGTGGTAATGGTTTCTGGGTTGGAAAATTTGAAACAGGGTATAATGGGACAACAGACAATTATGATGTTAATGATTTTAGTAAAATAATAATAAAGCCAAATGTTGTTTCATGGCGAAAGATCACTGTAAAAAATATGTTTGAAGCATCAAGAAAATATAATGAAAATTTACAATCACATATGATGAAGAATACGGAATGGGGAGCAGTAGCTTATCTAAGCCATTCAATATTTGGAACAAATAAAGAAGTTACAGTAAATAATAATGATCAATATAAAACCGGATATGCAGCATTGCTTACTACTAATCAAAGTAAATATCCCGGTGCTGCTGGTGATGGTGATTCATATAATGCTACATGGGATACAGAAACTGGATTTACAGCTAGCACAACCGGAAATATCACCGGAGTATATGATATGTCGGGAGGCGCATGGGAATATATGGCAGCTTATCTCGATGAAGCTCCAAAAGCGAGTGGGTTTACGAAAGAAGAATTAAAAGATTTGGATCCGAGATATGTTGATGTTTATAATAAAAATAGTGTTCTTGACTCATATTCAAATATGATTTTAGGTGATGCAACTGGTGAGATGGGGCCGTTTGATAATTATAAAGATGGAGATAATCAATTTAGATGGCATAACCGTTGGTATGCTGATCACCCTTATTTTGTTGAGCCGACATATTCATGGTTTGTCAGAGGCGGAGTTTATATGAATGGCATTTTAGCAGGCCAATTTAGTTTTACTCGCTATGGTGGAGAAGTTCAGGATTATCGTGGTTTCCGTATAACATTAGCTCCATCCAATTAAACTATCGTAAATGATAGTTTTTTTGTAAAAATTTGTCATAATTAGCACTTTATGTTGACAAGTGCTAATTATCGTGTTATATTTAAAATGTCAGAAAGGAAGTGGAATAAATATGTTACCTAGTAGACTATTTTTTGATAATTTCTTTGACGACATTGATAGTTCAAAAGAACTAGATAAGATGATGAAATGCGATATCTTTGAAAAAGATGGAAATTACACGATTGAGATGGATGTTCCTGGATTTAAAAAAGAAGATATCAAAATGGAGTTATCCAATGGTTATTTAACTATCACGGCTGAGAGAAATTCAGAGGATCACGATGATGAAAGTAAAAAATATCTTCGTCGTGAAAGAAAGAGCTATGCTAAAGAAATGCGTCAATTCTATGTAGGAGAAATTGATGAAACCGATATTAAAGCTCAATTTAATGATGGTATTTTAAAAATCTCGTTCCCTAAAGAACAAGAAGAAAAAGATACTAAAAAAATAATTAATATCGATTAATTTAACTAGTGATGACCTCACTAGTTTTATATTAATATAGAAAGAGGGTGTAGGGTATGTACCCAAATGGTGAAGAATTAAAAAATGTCTTGGAAAAATATGGTCGCGATATAACGGATGCGGTCAAAAATAATAAGATTGATCCCGTCATTGGTCGCGATGAAGAAATAAGAAATTTAATTCGGATATTATCGCGCAAAACCAAAAATAATCCCGTATTAATTGGGGAACCAGGTGTTGGTAAGACGGCTATTGTTGAAGGATTAGCGCAAAGAATTATCAAAGGGGATATTCCCGATACTTTAAAAAATAAACGCATATGGGAACTCGACTTATCTTCATTAGTTGCTGGTGCTAAATATCAAGGTGAATTTGAGGAACGGTTTAAAGCGGTCTTAAAAGAAATCGAAGATAGCAATGGCGATATCATCATGTTTATCGATGAAATACATATGATTGTCGGAGCTGGTTCTAATAATGCCATGAATGTCGGCAATATGTTAAAACCGATGCTTGCCCGGGGCGAACTCCGCCTTATTGGTGCTACAACTTTAAATGAATATCGGGAATTTATCGAAAGTGATGGAGCTCTTGAACGGCGGCTTCAAAAAATAATGGTTAGTGAACCAAGTGTCATCGATACCTTAACTATTTTGCGTGGTTTAAAGGAACGCTTTGAAATATTTCATGGGGTAACGATAAAGGATAGTGCCCTAGTTAGTGCCGTCAATTTATCGGACCGCTATATAACGGATCGATATTTACCCGATAAAGCTATTGACTTAATCGATGAAGCTTGTGCTACGATTAAGATGCAAATGAATTCGGTACCTGTTGAACTCGATACCTTAACGCGTCAAATTATGACTTTGGAAATAGAACGCGAAGCTTTGAAAAAGGAAAAAGACGAAATAAGTAAAAATCGCGTTATGGAAATCGATAATACGATGCAAGATTTAAAACTTAAAGAAGACGCCATGCGCAAACAATGGGAAGACGAAAAACATCTTAAAGATTTGATAAATAATAAAAAAGAACAACTTGAAGATTTAAAATTTAAACTCAATCAAGCAGAAAATAATTATGATTTGGAAACGGCTGCTCGTTTAAAACATGGTGAAATTCCTAAATTAGAAATGGAATTAAGTCAATTAAAATTGTCGATGGATAATCAAATATTATCTGATACGGTAAGTGAAGAAAATATTGCCGATATTGTCAGTCGCTGGACCAATGTTCCCGTCACTAAATTAGTTGGTGGGGAAAAGGAAAAATTATTGTCCTTAAAGGAAAATCTTAAAAAACGCGTCAAGGGTCAAGATGAAGCGATTGAACTTGTAAGCAATGCAATTATACGCGCGCGAAGTGGCATAAAAGATCCTAAACGACCTATTGGTTCATTTATCTTTTTGGGACCTACTGGTGTTGGTAAAACGGAAGTCGCGAAGAGTTTAGCTAGTGAATTATTTGATGATGAACGCCATATGATTCGGATCGATTGTTCCGAGTATATGGAAGCTTTCAATGTTTCGCGCTTATTAGGTGCGCCTCCTGGCTATGTTGGTTATGACAAGGGCGGTGAACTTACCGAAGCTGTAAGACGCAATCCTTATAGTATTGTCCTCTTCGATGAAATTGAAAAAGCTCATCCCGATGTCTTCAATATTTTATTGCAAATTCTCGATGATGGTCGAATAACTGATGCTAGTGGTCGAACTATTGACTTTAAAAATACGATTATTATTATGACTTCCAATTTAGGTAGTGATATTATCTTGGATAATGAAGCTAATAAGGATGAATTAGTGATGAATTTGTTGAAATCAACTTTCCGTCCCGAACTCATCAATCGTATTGATGAAATCGTTACCTTTAATTCGCTATCTAAAGAAGTAATTTATGAAGTTTTAGATCGCATTATCTTTGATATCAATGCGCGTTTAAGTAATATTCATCTAAATATCAGTTTAACGGATAAAGCTAAAGATTTTATTATCGAAGAATCATATGATAAAGAATTTGGTGCACGTCCAATAAAGAGATATGTTACTAAACATATCGAAACTCTATTGGCTGAAGAAATATTAAATGAGAAAGTGAAAGATTATGATAAAATTATTATTGATGTTAATAATCGAAATTTTGTTATTAAACCTAATTAAAGGAGCCGATGGCTCTTTTATTATGGAATAAATAACATCATTCATAATTTGACAATATTTTTAAATAGTGAGTGATATCATTGATAATGTTACGTAATTAAAAAAGGCCATTCTTAGTCGACTTTGATAAATAAATTTATATGAAAAGTAATTGAAAAATCTTAATGTAATAAATTTAACATAGATACTGCAAATTGACTTTTACAAGGAAAAATGTTACAATTTTCCTTGTAAAAGGAAATGATATGTATGACTAATTATGACAAAATTTTAAATTATGCTAAAGCAAATAATGGATATGTAACTACGGAATCAATCAAAGAATTAAATGTTAATAGTACATTTTTTAGTAATTTAGTTAAGAATAAAAAATTAGAAAAAATGGGTGTCGGAATTTATAAATTACCAGAATATCCTATTGATAATTTTTTCATTTTATCTAAAAGTAGTAAAAACATGTGTTATTCGCATGCTACTTCCTTATATTTGCATAATATGACTGATAGAATTCCTTTAATTTATGACATTACTGTTCCCTATAATTATAGTGGTAAATTATTAAAAAACAAAAATGTAGTTCTTAGATATGTAAAAAATGATATCTTTGAACTTGGGATGATTGATATCAAAACGATTAATGACTTAACTGTTAAATGTTATGATTTAGAGAGAACATTATGTGATATTATCAAGGACAAAGATCGTATGGATAAAGAAATTTATTCTAAAGCCTTAAAAGAATATGCAAGAAATAAAGATAAAAAAATTTTAAAACTAATTGAATATGCTAAAAAATTAGGTATTGAAAATGAAGTTATTGAACTAATGGAGGTGTTAATATAGGTGAATTCCGATAAACTGAATAATATTATAAAAAAGAAGTCTAATGGTAATAATAATTTAGCTCATCATTTTCATCAAATGTTTTTCTTTGAACATGTATTAATGCGTTTAGAGAAAAGTAAATACAAATATAATATCATTTTGAAAGGTGGAGTATTATTATCTTCTATAATTGGAGAAGATTTAAGAACTACTAAAGATATCGATGCAACTTTAAAAAGCTTACCATTGACTATAGATATTATTAAAAATATTTTTGATGAAGTATTATCTATAGATATAAACGATGATGTCCATTTTGAAATTATAGATATTAAGGATATTAGGATAGAAGATGAATATGGCGGCTTTAGAATAAATGTCAAAGGTACTTTTGATAAAATAAGGACAAATTTTTTTATTGAAATAACAGCTGGAGATATTATCACACCAAGAGCAATAAAATATAAATATAATTCTATATTTGAAGATAAAAAAATAAATATTATGGCATATACCATTGAAACTATTATTTCGGAAAAGTTTGAAAGTATTATTAGTAAAAACATTACTACAACTAGAGCGAAAGATTTTTATGATTTATATATGTTGATGAATACCTATAAAAATGAAATTAATAATAAGCATTTAGTTAAAGCTATTGAAAATACTTTCAATAATCGTGGTACTAAATTAAATATAAATAGTTTTAAAAAAATAATAAAATTATTAAAAGAAAGTAATTCTTTGAAGCAAGTATATATTGCTTATCAAAGTAAACTAGATTATGCAAAAAAAGTTACTTTTGAAGATACAATACAAGCTATAGATGAAATTGTTAGTATATTGGAAAAAGAATTAATCGTTTATGATAAAAATTAATTAAAAGCAATATTTGGGTTGCACCCTTAACAGGGTGTTTTCATGTTGAAAAAAAGCAGCTGTGGAGCGATTAATCTCTAAATTTATTTTGAAAAAGCCCTTACTAAATTCAACTGTTAATCTTTTGGAATATAGGTAAAGCAATTATAGAAATACAACAAGGTGATGAAAGGGCAAGTTATGGGGAAGCGGTGCTTGAAAATTGCGACAACAGTGTCGTCGCAATTGAGATGGTCTCATTATTTAGAACTTATAAAAATTGATATAGAAAACTTAAAGGAAAAGTGTTTTTTTCCTTTTTTTATACATATATATTATTGATAAACAAGTGTAAAGCAGTGGTTATAGTTTATAAACAAATAATATTAATGTAGTATAATACTACTAGGCGGTGAGAATATGCTAATACTCGCAAAATCTATTTTGGGATTAACATTGGGCTTTATATTAGCCATTATAGTTGCCTTTTTAATTATTCCGCTTTTAAAGAGATTAAAAGCAGGACAAAGTGTAAGTCGTTTAATAAATAAACGCCATTTAAAAAAAGAAGGAACACCGACTATTGGGGGATTAATATTTATCATTCCGCCGGTAGTTGCCATATTGCTACTGGCATTACGTGGTAGTGTAACATTGACATCTAATTTGATAATCGTTCTCTTTGTCTTTATTGCCTATGGTATATTGGGCTTTATCGATGATTTTTTAAAGATATGGTACCATAACAATAAGGGCTTATCGACAATTACGAAATTAGTATTTCAATTATTTATAGCTGTCGTCTTTTATACGATATATAAACATAATGGTGGAACTACTAATTTGGAAGTATCCTTATTAAAGATTAATTTACCATTGGGGTGGTTTTATGGCATCTTTATTTTATTCCTATTAGTAGGCACAACAAATGCTGTCAATATCTCCGATGGTTTAGATGGCTTATGTGGCGGATTATCTGTCATGGCATTCCTTGCCTATGGTGTCATTTCTTGGGGTAGTGATTGGATTGTTGGTTATGATGGCATGGCGATATTTTGCTTCGTTTTAGTTGGAAGTTTATTGGGATTTTTGCTATTCAATACGCATCCGGCCCGCGTGTTTATGGGCGATACGGGTTCGTTAGCTTTAGGTGGAGCATTGGCAACGGTAGCTATCCTTACGCATCATGAATTATCTTTAGCCATTATTGGTGGTGTCTTTGTCATCGAAGCTCTTTCAAGTTTGATTCAAATAATTGCTATTCGCAAATTCAATACAAAAGTTTTCTTAAAAGCCCCAATTCATCATCATTTTGAAGAATTAGGTTGGCAAGAAGTCGATATCGTCAAAGTCTTCTGGGTTGTTGGCTTTTTACTAGCTATGTTTGGCGTTATCTATGGCGTATGGCTATAAGGCGAGAAATCGTCTTTTTTTATGTTTTATCGTCTAATTTAACTTTTTTTGAATAAAATGTATTATGAAAAGAACAGCAATCATCTTTTTTTACTGTATGTTTCTCGTTATCTTTGGAATAATAATGATCTATTCCTCTTCTTCAATATGGGCGGAATATAAGTTTAACAATCCCTATAAGTTTTTAATTCATCAAAGTCTCTTTGCTCTAATTGGCTTTATTCTTTTGATTATAACTAGTCGTATCGATTATCATAAATATTATAAATATGCCAATGTCATTTTATTTATTACGATCGCGCTTTTAATACTCGTCTTAATTCCGGGAATTGGGATTGTGCGCAACGGCTCTCGAAGTTGGTTTGGAATTGGTTCTTTTGGCATTCAACCGAGCGAATTAAGTAAGATTGCCATGATTATTTTTGTATCGAAATATTTGGCCAATAATGCGCGCAATATGGATAATATCATCAAGACGGCTTTGCCAATATTTGGAATGATTATACTTATTTTCTTATTGATTTTATTGGAACCCGATTTTGGAACGGGAGCTATACTAGTTATGTCGTTGATTGCCTTAATTTTTACTAGTAAGATAAAGATATCCTTTTTTGTCAAAATTGGTTTAGTTGGAATAAGTGGGATTGCCTTATTGATTATTGCCGCTCCTTATCGAATGGCGCGAATCCTTGCTTATCTCGATCCCTGGAGCGATCCTTTGGGCAGCGGTTTTCAAATCATTCAAAGCCTTTATGCCATTGGACCGGGTGGATTATTTGGCTTAGGTTTAGGTAATTCCATTCAAAAGCATTTTTATTTGCCCGAACCCCAAACGGATTTTATCTTTGCCATTATTTCTGAAGAATTGGGCTTTATCGGAATATTATTATTGACGATATGCTATGTCGTTTTATTTGCTACCGTTATCAAAGTTTCTCTATCGCAAAAGGATTTATTTGGCAAATACTTATCTTTTGGAATTATTATCGAATTAGTATTACAAACCTTACTCAATTTACTCGTCGTTGTTGGTCTAATTCCCGTAACGGGTGTAACTTTACCTTTCTTATCTTATGGTGGCTCATCATTACTAGTTAGTATGGCTAGTATGGGAATTATTTTAAATATTTCAAAAAATAATTAAAATATTTATAAGAAAAAATAAGGCAAATTATTCGACTATATTTTCCTATAGGAAAATATAGCTGACTTTTTTGCGCGTTGATTATATAATTAATTTGGGTGATAAAAATGATAAAAAGAGAAACATATTTATCTAAAATTCGCGAATTTTATAATATG
>CANQFG010000045.1 GCA_947598395.1 uncultured Bacilli bacterium | reverse complement strand
TTAAACAAGAGTGAATAACTCTTTTTTTATTGGAGTTAAATAATTTTTCATGTTGAAAAAAATGCAACTGGGGGGGGGTGCAATACAATAGAGAAAATGGAAAATAGGAGCAGAGATCGACATGAAAAAAGGAATGATAATCGCATTAGTAATAATGAGTATTGGTTTTGCAGCTGTAGCAACAACTTTAACGATAACAGGAACAATAAAATATGGATATGATAACGATGATTTTGATGTCATATTTAGTGAAGCAATACTTGATGGTGTAGTCAATAATGATTTAATTGATACAGGTGATAAGAAAAGTATAACATTTACCACCAAAGAATTAAGTACAATAGGGGATAGAAGTATACTAGAATATCAAGTAATGAACAATAGCAAACAATATGATGCTACTGTAACTATCGAATGCGAAAGATTAACTGTTGACGGTCAAGAAAGTGAACAAGAGATAAAAAGTGAATATACAGAAATAAAACCGAGTCCAACAAGTCTAACAGTAAAAGCCCAAGAGAGTCGAAAAGGGACAATAACAGTAGAATTAAAGAAAGTAAGTACAGAAATACTTGAAGAAAAGTTTAAATGTAGTCTAACCGTAAATCCAAGTGAACGAGAAGAAGAACCTGAAGAGTATATTGCTGACACTTCATGTGAAAGTGTAGCGGCACCAAATTTAGGAACAGATAATAAATTAATACCAGTAACGATTAATAATAGTGGAGAAATAACAAAAGTAAACGCAACTGGTGAAAATTGGTATGACTATTGTAATAAACAATGGGCCAACGCAGTAATCTTAAAAGATGGCGAGACAGCACCAGAAGAAAATCAAAAAATTGAAATGGACAAAATTGAATCGATGTTTGTGTGGATACCAAAGTATAAATATAGGTTATGGAACGTTGATGTCGAACATCCATTATATAATGCCCATTCTATAGAAATAGTTTTTGATACTGAAGATACAACAAATATTGAAGGCGTATCATGTAAAACTCCAATGAATGAAGAGAATACCCAAGGATTATCGGGAGATATACAAGAGTGCTCTAATGGCGAATATATGACGCATCCAGCATTTATAAGCTTTGGTGTAGATGGTTTATGGGTCGGCAAATTTGAAACAGGATATAAAGATGCTAATAGTGCTGGATCTGCTAATCAAAGTACTGGGGCATCAACTAATATAGTTGTTAAACCAAATGAGTTTTCATGGCGGGGATTAACAGTAAAAAACATGTTTGATGTTTCAAAAGCATATGAAAGTACACTACAATCACATATGATGAAAAATACAGAATGGGGAGCAGTTGCCTATTTATCACATTCAATATATGGAATAAATAAAGAAGTAACAATAAATAATAATGATCAATATAAAACAGGATATGCCGCATTACCAAGTACTGATCAAAGCAAATATCCTGGCGAAAGTGGCAATGGCGAAAGTTTTAATGCGGCATGGAATACGTCAGATGGTTATACTGCCAGTACCACGGGAAATATTACGGGAGTTTATGATATGTCCGGAGGAGCATGGGAATATGTGGCCGCCTATGTTTCTGAACCTCAAACAAACAACAGTGGATTTCAAATCGAAGACTTAAGTAAATTAGATGAAAAATATTTTGATGTATATGATAAAGAAAGTGCATTAAATTCACCTAAAAAAAAGATCTTAGGCGATGCCACGGGTGAACTGGGGCCATTTACTAATTATAAAGATAGTGACAATAATCAGAGATGGCACAATCATTGGTATGCCGACTATTCTGCTTTTACTGATACGACACACCCTTGGTTTACTCGAGGAAGTAATTTCAGAGGTGGGGTTATAAATGGGCAATTCAACTTCGGTAGAAACCCTGGTGCATCCGCCGATAGCGGTGGCTTCCGTCTCGCACTTGCTCCCGCTAATCTAACATAAATGTATATTAAGTTTGAAGATTAGGCATAATGTCTAATCTTTTTAATATATAAATAATAGAAGAGTTGGGGGAATGTATGAAAAAAGTTGTAATAAATGCCAGTGGTGGTGGGAAAGAAATTGGTGCTTCGGGAAATGGTCTTGTCGAAAAAGATATGACTTTACTCATCAGTGAAATAATTGGTCGAAGACTTGAAAATGCTGGTGTTGAAGTATTTTATTTACGCGATAATGATGCGACGATTTCTTACGATGATCGCATAAAAAAAATTAAAGATAAGTATGGAAATGCTACGGATATTATTTTGCTTTCCAATACTCTTAATAGTGGTGGCGGATCCGGTATTGAAATAATCTATCCCTTAAAGGATAACAATGTTTTAGCTTCTAAAATTGGATCGGCTTTAGATTATTTTAATACGACGCGTTATTATCAATATCGTTGGCCAACAGATACGATGAAAGATTATTATTATATTACGCGTATGACACCGGATTATGAGACGATTATCGTCCGTTATGGATACGTCGATAATGCTGCTGATGCCAAGATAATAAAGGATGACTATGAGGCGATGGCCGATGCCGTTAGTCTAGCCATTCTCGATTATTTAGGCGTCAGTGAAGATGGCTATTATACCGTTGTAGCTGGCGATACGCTTTATGCTTTAGCTAAGCGCTTTAATACGACCGTCGACGAGTTAAAACAATTAAATAACTTAAAAAGCAATGCTTTAAGTATTGGCCAAAAACTTAAACTTCCAAGTACGACGACTAAGCCTACGGCACCTAGTACGAGTGAAAGTCCTGCACCGGATAATACTTATAAAGTAGTCAAAGGAGATACCCTTTATTCGATTGCCAAAAAATTTAATATCAGTGTTGAAAAGTTAAAAGAAATTAACAATTTATCGAATAATCTAATCAGTATTGGTCAAATATTAAAAATAAGTAATCTTAAAAGTTACAAAGTTAAAAAGGGTGATACCCTTTATGCCATTGCTAAGGCCAACAATACGACGGTCGATGAGATAAAGAGAATCAATAATTTGACGTCGAATAATCTAGCAATCGATCAAGTTTTATATTTGCCATAAAAATATGCTATAATTAAAGCATGAGGAATTGATGTTATGAGCAAAGAACAAATTGATCAAAATACCGACTTTGAAATTATTTGGGAAGGACAACCTAGTGCTTTATGGGGTACGATCCTTTCGACATTGCATTTAAATTTTACGCGTTATCAAATTAGTAAAGATGAATTAATTATCACCAAAGGATTCTTTACCCGACATACGGATACGGTCGAATTATATCTCTTAAAGGACCCCGATATGCGCGAATCATTATGGCAACGCTTTTTTAAAGTTGGAAGTATTGGCGTCAAAATCGATACTCATTCGAAATCGCCACGAGCAGGCATGTTTATCGAACTTAAAAATATTAAAAAGCCCGCTGAAGTGCGCAAATTACTGCGCGATTCCATCGAACGCGATGTCATGGAACGGGGAATAAATTATTTTGACAAAGTTTAAAAAAAGGACGCGGGTGTCCTTTTTTAATTATCCTAATTTTGCAACTTATTCGACATGACCATAGCTACGCCATTATCTAAATAATTCTTGGCTATATTGGCATCATCTAATGTGAATAGGAAAATGGGCGTCTTATTCTCTTCGGCATATCTTACCAAATCTTTATTATAACTATCCGTATTGATGAGAATAGCTTTTATATTATATTCTTGGACAAATTCGAAGAATAAGTCATTGGAGTCAATTTCCTTTTTCATATAACCCGGATTGCTATACGATAGGGCAATGAGTTCAAAATCAAAGACTTTCAAGGCCTTTCTTACGACACTTGGGTTATAGCCCCAAATAACGAGCCGATTTAAAATGGTACCATCATAATTTGCCAGTTCGGCAATATCTTTAAAGGCTTCATAGCAATTATTATCGCGCGTATCGCCTTTCAAATTTAAAATAAAATAACTATAGGGATTTTCCTTCATAAAGGCAATTAAATCTTCAAAGCCCATCGTTTGATATTGGCCAAATAACTTTTGCTCTTTAAATGTCTCATAGTCGAGAACGGGATGATCTTCATTATAAGCGATTCCCAATTTATATTTATAATCATTTTCGGCCCAGCCATGTAATAGGACTAAATGATTATCATTCGTCATATTGATGTCGATTTCAAAGATGCGATTTCCTGCATCATAATGGGCTTTTAATGTCTCATAAGAATTCGTATAATTATGCCCATCGATGGCCCCACCAGCATGCATGATATATTTTTGATTAGTTACATAATAATTAAATATTTCGAAATTTGATTTGCCCGCTAGTAATTCCTCTTCCGTAGGAATTTTTATCGTATTATCTTGAACATCCGTAAATGTTACCGAAGGATTTACACCTTGAGAGAAGAGATTGTTATAGGAATCTTTTCCCCGTGATAAAAAGACGTCGAAGCCCTCTAAAACAATCGCCGTTAAAAGTATAATATATGTTATTTTAAATTCCATATTATCTTTTTTCATACTAATTATAATAACATAATGTTTAATAAAAAATAAAGCCTTTTCATATATATTTATTAGATTTAAAAGAAGGGTGATATTTTTAATGGGATTAACCGATGAAGAAGTAATTGTATCAAGAAAGATGTATGGATCAAATAGCATTAATGTCAAGAATGAAAATAAATTTTTTCGTCTATTATTAGAGTCATTAGGGGATCCGATAATCAAGATAATGCTCATTGCCTTAAGTATACGCGTCGTCTTCCTCTTTTCGTCTTTTAACTGGTATGAGACCTTGGGCATGTTGATATCGATCTTACTTTCCTCGTTGATATCGACTTTAAGTGAATATGGCTCGGGCAAGAGTTTTGAACGCTTACAAAGTGAATATGAGAGCATAAGTGTTCGCGTCAAGAGAAATAATAAACTCGTAAGTATTCCCAATGAAGAAGTCGTCGTGGGTGATATCGTCATGCTTACATCGGGGGAAATTATTCCGGCTGATGGCGAAGTTATAACGGGTTCTATTGGCGTCGATGAATCTTCGATTAATGGCGAAGCTAAAGAAGTGATTAAAAATAAAGGCGATAAGATTTTAAAGGGCAGTGTCGTCATATCGGGTCAAGGCAGTATGAAAGTCATCAATGTGGGCATCAATACGATCTATGGAGATATAGCTAAGGAATTAAATGATAAAGTACCCGATAGTCCCTTAAAGATTCGCCTCCGTCATTTGGCCAAAATTATCAGTCGAATTGGCTATATTGGGGCGATACTAGTAGCCATATCATATCTTTTTAATGTCTTCTTTGTCGAAAATAATTTTGATATGGATATCATCATGCCTCTTTTCCATGATCCTAAATTTGTCCTCGATAATTTGATCTATGCTTTTACTTTAGCGGTAACCATAATCATTGTCTGCGTTCCGGAAGGATTGCCAATGATGGTTGCCCTAGTCTTATCTTCGAATATGAAGCGCATGCTTAAGAATAATGTCTTAGTGCGCAAACTCGTGGGCATCGAAACATGTGGCTCCCTAAATGTTTTACTTACCGATAAGACGGGAACTTTGACGAAGGGCAAACTCAGTGTCATTGGCATTGTCGATGCCGAAAATCATACATATAATCATCTATCGGAGATGAAATTGGAAGTTCGAAATACGTTTTTTGAAGCTTTACTTTATAATAATGAATCCTATTATGAAGATGATGCCATTGTCAGTGGCAATATGACCGATAAAGCTATATTAAAGTTCTTAGGTCATCATAGTAAGACGATGAAGATTAAGGAATCATTGCCCTTTGATTCCCAAAATAAGTATTCCTATGTCCTATTAGAAAATGATGTATCGTATTTAAAGGGTGCAAAAGAAGTTATTCTCGATAAATGTCTTTATTATTTAGATAAAAATAATTATAAGCGCATTATTCGCGATAAGGAAAAAATTCATCATCAAGTTGAGATGTATACGAAACGGGGCATTCGGGTCATCGCGGTTGCTAAAGATAATATCTTATTGGGCTTTGTCCTCATTCGCGATGAAATTAGAGAAGAGGCCCGAGAAGTACTTGCGAATATCAAAGAGGCGGGCATCGATGTCATGATGATTACGGGAGATGATGCTCAAACGGCGAAGAGCATTGCCAAAGAACTCGGGATGCTAGGTGATAATGGGCTCGTCCTAACGCATAATGAACTCGAAAATATGAGCGATGAAGAACTATTGCAAAAGTATCGGCAAATAAAGGTCATCGCGCGGGCCCTTCCGAGGGATAAGAGTCGGGTAGCTAAAGTCTTGGAAAGTCATGACTTAGTCGTCGGCATGACGGGCGATGGCGTCAATGATGCACCCGCTTTAAAGAAGGCCAATGTCGGCTTTGCCATGGGCAGTGGCAGTGAAGTAGCCAAAGAGGCGAGCGATATCGTCATCTTAGATGATAATATCAAATCAATTGCCAATGCGATCCTCTATGGTCGAACGATCTTTAAATCGATTCGCAAATTTATCATCTTTCAACTATCGATGAATTTTTGTGCCTTGGCCCTCTCCATATTTGGCCCCTTTATCGGCGTTACGACTCCCGTTACGGTCATGCAAATGCTTTGGATCAATATGATTATGGATACGCTTGCCGGCCTTGCCTATTCCTATGAAGCTCCATTAAAACGGTATATGAAAGAGCCCATTATTAAAAAAGATGAAGCTATCTTAAACCGCTATATGTACTCATCGATAATATTTACAGCCCTATACTCATCTGCCCTTTTAATCCTATTTTTAAAAGTGCCATTCTTTCAACAATTTATTCGTTCGGAAAATCGATATTATATGACGGCTTTCTTTTCCTTATTTATCTTCTTGAGTATCTTCAATGCCTTTAATGCCCGAACGCCGCGTGCCAATCTCTTTGCGGGAATACTTCAAAATCGCGTCTTCATCGTCATCATGAGCTTTATCTTCCTTGCCCAAGTCTACTTGATCTATTTTGGCGGCTCCCTATTTCGAACATTCGGCCTAACTTTAAAGGAATTCTTTTTCGTCCTTGCCCTTGCCAGTACGATAATTCCGGCCGATATTATCCGCAAGATCAGCTACCGCAATAAAGAGACGATTTAGAGATTGGTAATTTACTAACCATAAAAGGCATGATATAATCTCTTATAGAGGTTAGAAAATGAAGAAGAAAGATAAGCCCCTAATAATCGAAGGCCATGATCATAATCCCGTGATTAAATTTTGGAACTGGGGTTGGGGCATATATTATAAAAATCCCGAAATATGGAATTATTTAATCGTCGGCGTTTTGACGACCGTCGTCAGTCTCGTAACGTATTTTATCTTAACGGCCACTATTTTAAATCCCAAGGATGAAATCGAATTGCAAATTGCCAATGTCATCTCGTGGATTGCCGCCGTTACATTCGCGTATTTTACCAATCGCATCTTTGTCTTTAAGAGCCATGAAAAAAATATCGCCAAAGAGGCGACAAAATTTGTCGGTTCGCGCATCCTCAGCTTATTTATGGATATGGCAACGATGTTTATCATCGTCTCTCTATGTCATCAAAATGATAAAATTGGCAAATTAGTATCCCAAGTCATCGTCACGATTGCCAATTATGTTTTGAGCAAATTATTAGTCTTTAAGAAATAATTTTAAAATTCGACAAAAAAAGTCGTTCGATATGATATAATAATTTTGCAATCATAAGAAAGCGTATAGAGGAGTTGAACTTATGAATAAAACTCTGGCTACTATTTTCGAAAACAAGAAGCTATGGGCTTTAATTGGAGTTATGGCTTTGCTAATTGTCATCGGCATTGCCAATATTATGGGCAGTAAACAGGGATCTTTATCAGTTGGCAATGAAGTCGAAGAGGAACGGCGCGAAATAAAAAATAATCGCGTCATCTATCTCCGAAATCAAGCCCTTGTCAAAATCAACTTTTTAGAACAATATGAGGAATGCTATAATCCAGCTAGCAATATAAGTCGCGTCTGTAGTGAAACTTCCCGGACGGTTGTAAGTCATGATTATTTAAATCCGGAAGCCGAGGAAGCTTATAAGGATATCGAAGTTGCCGATAATGCTGACTTGACGGCGACGATACTTCTCTTTATGAAGACGGCCAAGACGAAAAATTTGGATTTTAAATATACGGAATTAATTGCCGATTGGGATAGCCTTAATGATTATAAAGAACTCATTATAAATGATGAAGAATATGATAAGTCGATGCCCGTTGTGGCAACTTTCATGGAAAGTATTTCCGAAGAAAATCTTTTAGAAGAAAAAGAGGCGCGCATGTTTACCGTAACATTTGATAGTAAGGGTGGCTCGAAGGTCAACAGCCAAGCAATTTTGGAACATGGTCGCGTAAATCCACCTAAGAATCCGACGCGCAAGAATTATGAATTTGTCGAATGGCAACTCAATGGTCAAAAATATGATTTTCAAAAAGAGGTCTTAGAAGATTTGACCTTAGTAGCCGTTTGGAAAGAGAGTGCGATCACGACGACGGAGGCTAGTACTAATCCCGAACCGACGACGAGTACGACGGAACCACAAGAAAAGCCAGCATCATCGATCGATAATATCAACTTAAATGAAAATATTCAAGTTCAAGAAGTAACGGAAAGTCACAATGGCTATCTCTTTGGCAGCAATGTAGGTGAGCTCTTTGCCTCTTATTTAAATAACCATACGCTCAATCGAAATAATTTAGATGATGAAACATATAATAGCCTATTTAATCAAATAATCTTTACCGAAGAAGCCTATAATACTT
Source organism: uncultured Bacilli bacterium (assembly GCA_947598395.1). Taxonomy (GTDB): domain Bacteria; phylum Bacillota_I; class Bacilli_A; order RF39; family UBA660; genus CAG-582. The sequence goes on along the minus strand of CANQFG010000045.1, from coordinate 478 downwards.
TAAAGAATAATTTTGCTAAATTGACGAGTACTAGAGGTATTAAAACATTTAGCTATGAAATAAAAGATCATCTCATCAGTTATACGTATACTTATTTGGCGATTAAGGATTCAAGTGCCCTTAAAGATAGTCTTACGTCTATAAGTAGTAGTTTAAAAAATGACATCAAGACGTCTTTGAGTAATGCCTATGATTTTGGGAGTAGTAAGACGGATAATGGCAGTTATAAAGTCTTAGATGAAAATATCTGTTCGGAATATCACTTGAGCTGTAATCGGTGGTAGAAAAAAAGGTTAGCCCTTTGATTGCTAACCTTTTAATATCCCATATTTTTATAATGTTTATATAATTCGTTAAAGCGATTGAAATGTACGATTTCCCGTTGTCTTAGGAATAATAGCGCTTGAATGACATCTTCATCATCAGCAAGATCGATGAGACTTTCATAGACGGCCCGCGCCTTTTGTTCAGCTGCCAT
>CANQFG010000044.1 GCA_947598395.1 uncultured Bacilli bacterium | reverse complement strand
GAAGATAGAGAAAAAATAGGAGCAAAATGAACATGAAGAAAGTAATATTAGCTTTTATATTAGGACTATCTTTAAGTGCTATAAGTGTCGTAGCTTTGAGTTTGTGTAATGCGAAAGATATCGAATATAATTCTAAAGATGCAACATGGGATGTTGATACTGTAAGTGATGCCTTAAATGACTTATATAAAAGTAAAGGAAGTAATGTTGATGATTCATGTAATAACGTTGCAATACCTAATTTAGGTGATGGATCAAAATTAATACCTGTCATAATAAGTGATAGTGGGACAGTAACAAAAGTAAGTGAAAATGATCCCGATTGGTACAATTATTGTGAAAAGAAGTGGGCAAATGCAGTCATCTTAAATGATGGTGTACAAGTACCGAATGACAATCAACAAATTGACATGGACAATATTGAATCGATGTTTGTATGGATACCAAAGTATAAATATAAACTATGGAATGTCAATGTAAGCGGTTTAACTTCAACTGGTTCATTAGAACAAAAGCATACAATTGATATTGTCTTTGACACAACTGATACTGTAGATAAAGAAGGAGAATCATGTCAAACGCCAATGAAAAGCGGGGAAATTGGTTCATGTTCTAATGGCGAATATATGACGCATCCGGCATTTATAAGTTTTGGAGTCGATGGATTTTGGGTCGGCAAATTTGAAACAGGACATAGAACAGCAACCTCAATATCTTCGGCTCAAGTAAAAAGTGCTGATTCAAGTTATATTGTCGTAAAACCGAATGTTTATTCATGGCGTAGCAACACTGTAAAGAATATGTTTGAAGCAGCATACGAATATGAACGAGAATTAGATTCCCATATGATGAAGAATACGGAGTGGGGAGCAGTTGCATATCTATCCCATTCGATTTATGGAATCAATAATGAAGTAAATATCAATAATAATAGTTCGTATAAAACTGGATTTAGTGCTATTCCCGATAACTATCAGGGAACGTATCCAGGGACATCGGGAGATGGTGAAGGTTCTAATACTCCATGGAATACAAAAAATGGTTATCGAGCAAGCACAACCGGAAATATAACAGGTGTCTATGATATGAGTGGTGGCGCATGGGAGTACGTAGCAGCATATCGCGTCAATACTTATGGGAGTAGTGGATTTGATCAAACTTCGTTGGAAAGTAAATATGATAGTAAATATTACGACTCCTATAATGAATCCAGTTCCGTAACAGACAATCAATACATGATCCTCGGTGATTCCACTGGAGAAATGGGACCATTTAAATATTTTAAAGATAGTGGTAATGCCGATCAATATCACAATAGTTGGTACGGTGACTATTCGTACTTCGTCGAGTCCTCGAACCCTTGGTTCTGTCGAGGCGGCCGTTACCAAGACGGAGTCCTTGCAGGCCAGTTCGGCTTCTCTAGGCGCCCTGGTAGTGTGACCGCCTACAGTGGTTTCCGCCTCGTCCTTGCTGGTGAAAACAAACATCCAACGAGTGAATAAATTACTTTATTAAGTGTCGATAATTCGGCTCTTTTTTTATGGTATAGACTATTGAATAAATGCCTCTAATTTAATATAATATATGCTAGGAGACTAGTCATATGGATATAAGGAATATCAAAAATATTGGGATAAAAATTGGCCAAATATTATCATATATATGTTTAGCATTTCTCTTTTTTATGGCTCTTTTTTTAGCTTTTTATATCATAACTAATCAAATAGCTCGTTATCGAAATGAAAAGCCCTTGATAAGCCTTTATACCATTGTCAGTCCGAGTATGGAACCCAATATTAAAGTCTATGATATTATCATTGATACAAGAGTTAGAAATCATGATGAATTACATGTTGGCGATGTCATAACTTTTTATTCGGATGTCATCGATACCGGTGGTTATACAGTTACTCATCGCATCAATGAAATAACTGAATTAGATGGAAAGACGATATATCTTACCAAGGGTGATAATAATCAAAGTATTGATGATGGATATATAACGATCGATAATATCGTTGGCAAGGTTCAATACATTATTCCCGCTTTAGGTAGAGTTCAATTCTTTATTTCCAGTCGACTAGGTTGGTTCATCATTATTTTAATTCCCGCTTTAGGAATAATTATAATGGATTTAATGCGCCTAATAAATGTCTTTCGCATCAAAAGACAAATTGAACAAATTCCCCAAATTAAGGAAATAAATGAAGTCAGGGAGACAGAAGAAAATAAAAAAGTTCGAGCTCTATTGGAAAAAGCGCGAAGATTTAATAAAAGTAGGTCTAAAGATGAATAAAAGAGCCAAAAAAACATTATATCGTGCCGAAAATATCTTAAATAAATATATCAATGATAATTCGGTATATTATAAAGAATTACATAAATCATATTATGAATTTAAAAATATCGATAATCTCGATAAAACTACGCAAGATTTATATATAACCCATATAAATAAGATGTGTGATTTTATCGTTCAAAGAAGACAAGCTAATATTTTAATAGCTACGATGATTTTAATTTTAATCTTTATGATTACTCTTACGAGTTATAGTACGTATAGTTATTATGATTTATCGAAGAATATGAATCAAGTACTCTTAAGTAATAAGACGATGAGTTCTCTAATCGTAAATTATAAAGATATGGATAATTTAAGTACTAAAATGCTTATCAATGATCGCGATTATCAAAGTTTAAAACCTATGAAAATAGAATTATTAAATCAAGAAAATGATGGAAAAGAAAGTATTTATAATATCTATATAATATTAGATGAAAGTTTAAAAGACGATTATAAATATTATTCCTATGCCATTAATACTTTAAAAGATCAAACGGGTATAAAATATTTAAAAGATACACAGATTAGTAATAATAAGTTATTAATTTATTCCAATACTTTAAAGGCTCAAGAACTTGAAGAAATTGAAATTCGGTTATGGATTGATAAGAAATATAAAGATTTAGTCTTGAATAAAGATTATAAATTACAAATTTATGTTGATGGTACTATTATAGCAGGCAGTTAGAGCTTGCTTTATTTATTTGACAAAACCATTCGTGATTGTTAAAATAAAAAGCATTAAAAAAGGGGGAAAGAAAAAATATGGATAATACCGTTAAAAGACTCGTAATAAATGTCACATTAACTTTATTAGTCGTATTAATATCGATACCTCTATGGAGTTATTCAAGTGAAAAAAATGGCATTGTCGATAGCTATTATAAAGATTTAGATATCAAAGTTCATATTGGCGATTTTGATTCGCTTATGATGATCGAAAATAATCGGGCTTTAGCCTATATTAATCCTACTGAAATAAGTTTCCGCAATCAAAATAATCACGAAAAAGATTTTTCTATAATCTTAGTAATTACTAAGAGTAGCACTATTGACTATCGATATTTAAATATGGCTATCGATAATGAGATAAAATCTTTAAAAGATTTGGATATGCAAGAGGATTCTGAAAATTATTATTTTAAATTAAAAGAGGAAAATTTATTGCCCTATAGTGAAAAAACAATGAATTTTCGAATATGGCTCAATGAAGATTATCCATTACAATTAGATAATCAATTATTAATCACGAATATTATTACGCGTTCGTGATTTTTTATTGCATGACTTTCTTTTTAATTGTATAATGAATTTAGAGAAAAAAATACTTTATAGTCAGGGGGACATATAATGTATCAAGAAAATAAAAAACAAAAATTTGGTTGGTTAAAGAATTTAATTAGAGGATTAATTGCCATATTAGTAGTTATATTGACGATTAAATTAATTGGGCTTTATTTGGATAATTCTGAAGAAGTTATCAAGAAGAGCAATATGGATAGTAATTTAAAATTATTAGATGAAACGGCTAAGAAATATTTTAATGAGAGCAATTATCCTAAAAATGTTGGTGATTCCTTAAATGTTACTCTAAAGTCATTAGTCGATGATATGATAATTGAGCCTATTAAAGATGAAAATGGCGAAATATGTAATTTAGAAGAGAGTTATATTAAAGTAACGAAATTGGAAAATGAATATCAAATTAAATCTTATTTAGTTTGTGAAAATAAAACCGATTATTTTAATTCCTTTATTGAATTAGATAATCCAATTGTCATAAAACCTAGTACGACGACGACAAAGAAGGTTACGAAGAAGAAGACCACAAACAAGAAAACGACGACAAAAAAAATTAAGCAATATCATGTCGCTTATAATTCCAATGGTGGCAGTCGTGTCGATGGAATTATCGTCGATGCTAATGATGTGGTTAAAGAACCAATTCCAATTCGTGCAGGTTATCGTTTTGTCGGTTGGTACTATCATGGTGCTAAATTTGATTTTAGTACGAAGATTAATCAAGATTATGTTCTTACTGCTAAATGGAGTAAAAATTAGTTAGGCACTTCGGTGTCTTTTTATTTTGGAAAAAATGCAACTGGGGGGGGGTGCAATACAATAGGAATAGTAAGAAAAATAGGAGCAAAATGAACATGAAGAAATTTTTCTTGGGAATAATTATGGGATTATTTTTAAGTTTTATCAGTGTTGCTGCCATAAATCTATGTAATGCGAAAGATATCGAATATAATGCTGGTGATACAAATTGGGATGTCGATACCGTAGAAGATGCTTTAAATGAATTATATCAGGATAATGGAAGTAATGCTAAAATTTGTGAAGCATTGAAATCGCATATATATGCGTTTGACTATACTGGTAGTGTTCAAGATTTTACTATTCCCTGTGATGGCAATTATTTATTAGAAGTATGGGGTGCCCAAGGGGAAAGTGATACGGCTTTAAATGGTGCTTTATATATTGGTGGCTATGGTGGTTATGCCAAAGGTCAAATATCTTTAAAAAAAGATCAAAATCTCTATATTTTTGTCGGTGGTCAAGAGGGCAAAATTAATGGTGGAAAAGACGATTTCAGTATTAAACAATGTGTTTCTGCTGCGACAACTTTTGGCGGAGATTCGACCCATATTTTATTCGTTAATGAAGATTTGAATAATTTACAATATCGTCAAGCTTCCATTCTCATTGTCGCTGGAGGCGGCGGCGGAGCTGGTGCTTACAAATCGGTTTCGACCCCTAATTATTCCGGAAATGGTGGAGCTGGCGGTGGCATAAGAGGAAATAATGGCGGTGCCTCGGGCTTATGTTATTGGCGCGGAACTGGTGGAACGCAAACTAGTGGTGGAACGGACTCTTACTGTAGTGGTATCAATTCAAGTATTGATGGTGGTATCCAAAGTTATTACTATGGGACCTTTGGCAAAGGCGGAAACTCCAATTGTTCTAGTGGCGGTGCTGGCGGAGGCGGCTATTATGGCGGGGCGTCTTCCCATTATGCTGGCGGAGGCGGTGGATCTGGTTATATCGGCAATCCTTTATTAACGGAAAAGGCGATGTATTGCTATAATTGTACGACATCACAAGACCCCCAAACTTTAACGATATCCGTCAATACTTCATTTTCTGAACCAGTGTCAAAAGTCCCCAAACAGGGAAATGGTTATGCCAAAATTACATATTTGGGAAAATAGTGGGCTTTGCAAAAAGTCTTTTTATTTGTATAATTGGGGTGGTGGTACTTATGAAAGCAATAGTTACGGGTGGATGTCGTGGCTTAGGCGCCTCTTTAACTTGTGAATTATTAAATAGAGGTTATGAAGTTTATGCCCTATATAATACGAGTGCTCAAATAGCTCAAGAAATGAACAAATTATATGAAAATATAAAATGTATGCAATGTGATATTACGGATAGTGAAAGAATCAAGGCTCTTGCCAAAGAAATTGGTTCGGTCGATATCCTCATCAATAATGCTGCTATTGCTATCGATAATGATTATCATGATAAGAGTTTTGAAGAGTTTATGGAAGTCGTCAAGGTTAATCTAGGTGGTACGTATAATATGCTTAAAGAGATATCGCCACTCATGAAAGATGGCCTAATTATCAATATTAGCAGCAATAATACCCTTGGAAATAACAGTCCCTTGTCGATGGATTATGATGCTTCGAAGGCCGGTATCAATATGTTGACGCGCGCTTTTGCCGAAGCTTTAGAAGGACAACGTATTAAGGTTATTGCAGTAGCTCCCGGGTGGATTGATACGGAGCCGATTCGAAAGATGAATCCCCAATATTTACGTGAAGAATTGCTCAAAGAAGGCCAAAGAGAATTGCTTGATCCGAAAAAATTAGCCAAGAGAATTATCGACATTGGCTTAAGTGATATCAAAAGTGGTAGTATAGTGGAAATTAAGGAGTTATGAGATGGATATATTAAAATTGATAAATGAAGCTGAAAAAGATATTAAGGGTGAATTTGCAAAAATTGATGATACTTGTCTTTTCTATTCGTCAAAAGTATTAGAAGCTTTTCAAAAACATAATGTCAGTGAAGCATGTTTTGCCGAAACGACGGGCTATGGCTATAATGACTTAGGTCGCGAGACGATTGAAAAAATCTTTGCAACGATCTTTAATGCCGAAGATGCCTTGGTGCGCAATCAATTTGTCTCGGGTTCGCATGCCTTGAGTAAGACTTTATTTGCTCTCTTGCGTCCTAACGATCTCCTTTTGAGTATTACGGGTCTTCCTTATGATACTTTACATGAAGTCATAGGCATTAAGGAAAACGCCAGTTCGTTGGCTTCTTTCGGAGTTAAATATGCGCAAATTGATTTAGTCGCTGATGATTTTGATTATGAGAAAGTCGAAAAATATTTAAAAAATAATAAAGTTAAAGTAATTGAGATACAAAGATCGAAGGGGTATTCGACGCGCAAGAGTTTGACTATTGAAAAGTTAGAAAAAGTTATTAAATTGATCAAGAGTATCGATCGCGATGTCATCGTCATGGTCGACAATTGCTATTGTGAATTTGTCGAAAAAGTCAATCCAATTGAAGTGGGAGCTGATATCGTCGTTGGTTCTTTAATTAAAAATCTCGGTGGAGGCATCGCTCCCAATGGGGCTTATGTCGTCGGTAATAAAGCTTTGATCGATTTGGTCGGGGAGAGTTTGACTTTGCCCGGTGAAGGTCGCGAAGTTGGTCCGACCTTAGGAGTCAATAAAGCGCTTTTGGAAGGTCTATTCTTTGCACCAAGTGTCGTAGCTAGTGCCTTAAAGACCTCCGTTTTGACATCCTGTGTCATGCAAAGGTTAGGTTATAAGACGAATCCTTTATATAATGAAGAACGTGCCGATATTGTCGTCGATATTCAATTTGGCGATCCCGATAAATTGATTAAATTTGTCCAAGGAATTCAATCCGGTTCGCCCGTCGATGCTCATGCCTTGCCAATTCCTTGGGATATGCCGGGCTATGATGATCAAGTTATCATGGCTGCGGGCTGTTTTACCCAAGGAAGCAGTATCGAACTTTCCTGTGATGGCCCTATCCGTAAACCCTTTATTGCCTATATGCAAGGTGGTTTAACTTACGAATATGGAAAACTAGGCCTCATTAAAGCTTTAGAATTTATGCAAAATGAAAAGTAGTCAGCATGGGACTACTTTTTCAATGTCTTTAAGAAATCATCGATCTCTTCAAAGGACATTTGACCATCGATAATTCCTTGGTGGAAACTTTTATCGATATGATTTGCCTTTAAGAAATGTTGTAAATCTTCTTCACATTCAAAGTCATCATAGACAAAGCATAAGAGATATTCACAGATCAATTGGGTCAATGAAGCTAAACTTTTATTTTTATAATATTCATTTTCCCGATAAGTATAAATCGTCGATTTACCTTCGAGGTCAATTATTTGTGGTGTCAATTTAAAATCGACAATTTTAACATGGGAATGTCCATAACTGCGATGTACTTCATCATCTTTTTTATATACAGTATGGGAAAATGGACTATTTTGTAAGTCGATATGATAGATATAGTTATCGATAAGTTCTTTTACCGAAATAATAATTTCTTGAACAATCCGCAATTTTAAATTCATCGGTAAACCGGATAATTTATGTAATTGAATACCATTGACGACTTTTATTAGACATCCAGCAAAGTGATTATCGATATAGACGGCATTTTGTGGTAAATATGTTCTTTTGATATTCTTTTGTCTTTCCATAGCAGTATATATTTCCCCTTTAGTACGGGATTTTATAATATCATCGTTCATATTAAGCGTCTTATGTGGCATTATCATATTGCGTCGTACAATCGTCTTACTATCATAAATCTTTACTTCGTCTTCTTCGTTATATGGAACACTATTCTTAATCTCTTCTAAACAGGTATGATAAATCTTAATTAAATAGTTTTTATTATAACGATAAACTGTACCATCAGTTCCGTGACCAATTTCCATTTTTTTAAGCATTTCAAAGTCATCTAAACTCAAGTTAATTGGATTACCTTGTGGCATGCTTATCAACCCCTTTTTATGGGGCATATTATAGCAAATTATTGCATAAATGTCAAAAATAATAGCAAACATATGTATGATAGTATGGAAAGATTTTTTTAAGATAATAATATAAATATGGTTAGTTGAAATAGGATAATTAATATGTTATACTCTTTTTGATAATAAGAGTGTAAAGGAAGAATGAAATGACCTTTAAATATAAAAAAGAATTTTTTATTATAATCGGGGCTTTTGGCTTATGTATTTCTCTATTTGGCATTATAAAATTAAGTTATTTTCAAGATGCAAGTCTCAGTGAACCTTTAGATAATGTCGTTGCCTATTATCGTGAAGGGGATATAACGCATCCTGTGGCGACGACTAAACCATATGTGACGTCTTCGGCCAAAAGGATAACGACGGTTGCCAATGCGAATATCGATGAGATGATTCGTTACGAAGTTCCCGAGGAAAATTATGAATTTCCCTATGAAGTGGCGCCAACTTTTAAAGAAGATGGTTCCATTATCTATGATGGTTTAACGATGACGGAATTGACTGATAAACTCAATAAATCCTTAAATTCTTATATGACTAATACGGGTTATTTCTTTGCTAAATATACGCGCGATACGGGATTAGATCCTTATTTGAGTGTGGCTATCGTCTTATTGGAGACGGGATGTAAGTGGCAATGTTCGACTTTAGCCGTTGAATGTAATAATATTGGTGGTTTAAAGGGTGGCAATTCCTGTCGGGGAGGAAGTTACCGCAAGTACGATACTTTAAAGGAAGGTATCGAAGGATACTTGAATATCATTTATAATAATTATTATTTGAAAGGTATGAAGACGGCAGAAGAGATGGCTAGGACCTATGCTGCTAGCAGTGAATGGCCTAATAAAGTTAATACTTATATTGCGGAAATAAAGGCTAAATAAGTCTTTTTCTTTGTTGTCTTATCATCTTTATCGTGTTATACTATATTATAGTAGGTGAGCATATGAAAACAGGTTTAATTGATTCTCAAGGGAGATTTCATGAAGTAGATTATTATGAAATTCAAAATCTATGTGAAGTTATGGTTCAAGCTGCGATAAATAAGAGCCCTGTTTTGCGCAAAGTTTTTGAAGAAAAATTTGCCAATAAAATTACAAGATTTTCCAAAGAATTAGAATTCTGTCTTCATATATTGGGATGGATGGTATATGATCCCTTTGCTTTAGGACGTGATGAAGTATTATTCTCCAATGGAGAAAGATCCTATATTGCCTCGAGTGAAGTAATAACTAAACCGGGTTTTAATCGTACTAAAATAAAAAATAATAATTTGGGATTTCCTATTTTAACTGATGAAGTAGTTGGATTTGATTCAACACTTAACCATATTGAAAATTATAATAAGGGTATCATCGACGAACGTGGTTATGTCGATGCCAGTTTTGTACCGACACTTAAAAGTCTTGCCGATATTATTTTAATGCACGATATGATAAAAGATAAGGAATTGTATGAAGAATTTACTTCTCGGGGTAAAAATAATCATCATCCTCTCGATTTCCTTACCGCTCGTAAGAATGTAATAGCTATTAAAAAATTAGATAATGGTAAATATATGATGCACTTTGCCGATGAAAATGATGGTCG
>CANQFG010000043.1 GCA_947598395.1 uncultured Bacilli bacterium | reverse complement strand
TTAGGTGACTTAACTGACTTAAGTCCTCCTACATTCATTATATTAAATTTATTCTTGCTTAGCAAGTTTTTTTTATTTTCCCAAATATGTAATTTTGGCATAACCATTGCCTTGCTTGGCAGTATTACTTATAGCATCAGCACTTACACTTTCAGTAGTGTACGTTTTAGTACTATCTTCTTCACTTGGTTCACATTTATAACAGTACATGGCTTTTTCAGTCAATAAACCATTTCCTATATAGCCAGATCCGCCTCCACCACCAGCATGACTTCGAGAACTTCCGCCCCCACCATAGTAGCCACCGCCGCCGCCGGCACCGCCAGCATAAGCATAATTTGAGGCAGGATCTTTATAACCTGCTCCTCCTTGGCCAAAAGTCCCTTGACTTTCGTTTTCGTCTGGAAGCACTGTATTATACCCACCTTCTTGTTGAGTACCGCCAGTTCCTATATAATGTGTATATACTCCTCCATCCGCAATTCGATTTTGCCCGTCATTTCCTCTTAATCCTCCTCCGGAGCCGCCTATAGGAGATCTGTCGGTTACCCCGGCCCCTGTTCCGCCTCCTCCGCCGGCAACAATTAAAAGAAATTGTAGATCATTTTCAAACTCACTCAACAATCCGCTTTCTAAAGCAATATGGGTAGCTCCGCCGCCTCCACCTATCTCGATGTTAGAAAGCATTCTCCCAACAATTACACCATCACCACCACCATTGTAGCCACCGGTATAAATAAATGGATTTTCGATGGTTGGATTCACAGCTTTACCACTTTCCCCTTGACCGCCAACATTGATATATAAGCGTTGATTGACTTCTAATGTGACTTTTCCTACGGCATAGCCACCGAGACCACCATTAGTTTTCATTCTAGCATCAACCACTCCTCCTTGTGCTCCCCATACTTCTAATTTATAATTTCCTGCACAGTCAGGTATAAATTCTTGTTCTCCTCCCGTGTAATCAAATTCCCATGTATGATTTTTTTCATTTTCACATAATAATGATTCTTCTATATCTTCTCTCGATGTGGCATTTATCGTTAGATCACATTTAAACGTTTCTTCTTTTTCCTCTAATACGACTTTCTTTAACTCGATGGTTATCGTTCCAGTTTCTCGACTTTGCGCATTTATTATTTCTTTTAGATCATTTGTAACTTGATAATATTCAGTTTCACTTGGCGTACATTTGACACTTACTTCCGCATCATATTGCTTACTATTATTCGTTACTTCATATTTTAATACACTCTTATCACCTACTGAGGTTAAATCATTTGTTGTAAAAGTTATTTCCTTTCTCGTATTATCGATAAATTCCATATGTCTTATATTATCTAAATAAGCATCGGAAAAATATACTTGATAATCTTCGTCATCAAAGTTTATATTTACTTTCCCAGTTATCGTTAAGACTGCTGTTACGGATGCAAATCCAATACTAAGAAATAATATAGTTACTAGTATCCATCTTTTTTTCATGTCAATCTTTGCTCCTATTTTCCATTTTCTCTATTGTATTGCACCCCCCCCCAGTTGCATTTTTTTGAACATGAAAAAAGCCTACAATAGTAAGCTTTAGGGTTCTAATCTTCATCAAAGAAGGCATCAAAGAAGGCATCATCCGAAACATTATTATCTTGATTATTAGCTGGGATTATTTCTGGTTTAACTTCTTCTTTGACTTCTGGTTGATTATTTGTAAATAAATTAGTCTTTGTTGGATCAGTAATACCGGTTAATGGTCTTTCAAAAACGGGATTATTGATAATTGGTTCACTTGGTAATTCCGGAACTTTAGTCTCCGTATCAATTGGGTTAGAGATCATAACACTTGGTTTATTAGCCGGCATTTCCGGATTTTTTTGATGAATCAAATCTTCAAAAGTTTCGATCTCCCCATTATTTACTGGCAAAATCTCCGGATTTTTAGAATCGATTACTGGAGCATTTAATGGACCCGTTTGAATTTGTTCACCTTCGCTAGTTATTAAATCGGAATCGATAAACTTATTTGGCGTCGAAGGTTTATTAAATGGATTAAAACCAATTCCAGCATTGGAATCGACATTAAGGGCATTTTGTTGATTGCTAACTTCTTGTTTTTCAATCTTTGGAGTATTACCAACTGTTTGACCTTCAGCATTATTTTTAGCTTCGATTTCAGCTATTTTGGCATCGATCTTTTTGACTAAATCATCGACATTAAAAGTTGGCAATTCCGGTTTAACATTCTTCTTATTAGCAGCATCTTCCTTAGGAACAGCAGAAGATAAACTTTCGGCACTAAAGGCATTATCGTTCTCTTTTTGTCGATTGCGGGCTGCTAAAAATTCTTCAAAAGTTGGAATCCGTGGTGGTTCACCAGGATTAACGGTATTAAATGGATTACCTGCCAATCCCGCAAAAGGAGAATCCTTCTTAGGATTATTCATATCTTCCATCATTTTACTCTTCTTGCGAACTTTAACAAAATCGATGACGTCAAATAATTGGACATCCTTTTTCTCGCGTTCAAAGAATTCGGCTTTGCCAAATTCCCGATCGCCCCAATCCGTATCGAAGCCTTGTTTTAATTTAGTTCTAAAAGGATGCATCCGATTACGCAAGATAATAACTTCATTCATCTGTAATTTTTGTAAATCAGAAACCGTTATCAATGGTTGACTAGCCGTTTTATCATCCTTTTTACTCTTGACTTCCCCACATAGTTTGGAAATCTCTTCCAAAGCAGCAAGTTCCGTCGTCAACAAATAAATTAAATTACCACAGTTCGAACGAATCGTCTCGGCATCTTCTTTGCCATAGACATCATTCAATTGGGCAAAGTTTTGAATGATAAAAGTAAATCTAATGGCCCGCGATCGTGCGGCCGTAACCATCGTCGTTACATCTTTTAATGGTGGCATATTGGCAAACTCATCGAGAATGAAATTCGTCCGATATGGCAATTTTCCACCATTTTCTTGCGCAACATCGATTAAAGTTTCATAACATTGTTTGATAAATATCGTTGCCAAGGCATGGTATGTCGTCTTTTCATCATGAATAATCATGAAGACAGCCGTCTTTTCCTTTCCGATATCGCGCATATCAAAATCACTATAGGAAAGCATTTCGGATAATTGTTCCCGCGAGGCAAAGAGCCGAATCTTTTGTCTAAATACGGATAGGATACCACCCTTAGTTTCGGTTGGCGAATTGATCGTATTACTTGCGAATACATAGGCACTCGACGATTCACCTTTTAAATTAAAATACTCTTTAATATAATTAGAACCCGCACCAAATTTTTCCTCGCCAACGGTCGTCATATAGCTGATCGAATTTAAGTTGACTTGTTCCTCTTTGGCATCTTCGATCAAGCCCAAAGCACATCCCGAAAAATAATCCGAAGCACTTTTCTCCCAGAAGGGATCGCTGGCCTTTTTATCTTGTAAGATATTCAAAGCAACGTCATCGACTAATTCGACGGCTTTATCGATATTGCCCGCTTTATATAAGCGATAAGGAAGCGTCAAAGGATTCCAAGCATTGCCTTTATCCGGTTGCCGGAAGTTTAAGACGACGATTTTATAACCTCTACCCCTCAATAACTCGGCATGATTTTTATATATTTCACCTTTAGGATCGGTAATAATCATACTTTCACTATTCTTACAGAGGCTATAGATCAATGGATCGACGACGGCTGTCGTCTTACCAGAACCCGTAACACCAATGACGAGAGTATGATTTTCCGAATCATCGACCCACATATTTTTGCCATCATTGATGAAGACGACGCCACCAACCGTAGCTGTTTCATCTTTAACGCCAACTTTATATATCTTGTAGGCCTTTTTCATTTCCTTTTCTTTTAACCACCGCGAATAACCCTTTTCCTCTTTTTCTTTAAAAGTTATTCCAAAACCACTAGTTCGGTCAAATATCGTAGATGATACGCTGAAGAAGATGGCAATTAAAACGGAAAAGAAGACTAATAAAGTTCCAAATAAATACTTAAATGAAAAGGCTTCAATTGGATTTAATCCATAAAATTCGCCATCATTGATAATCGAAATTAAATTGAGGACGGCTATAGCACTAAAATATAGTAAAAAGACACAAAAAATACAAAATATGATCATATCTTTTGGCGTTACTTTAATCTTCATATTAGCCCTTCCTTCTCTTTTTTCATTATAATATAAATTACTATTTTTTTAAAGATTTATTTATTGGCACGCATAAATTTGATAGTTACATAGATGATGACAATGGTTAATATTATACCAATTATTCCCAATAAAACAACATATATTTTATTTTTTCTTTGAATCCGTTTCTTTTGTTCTTGAAGGGATGAAGTCGTCCTAACTTCATTATTTTCAATTGTCCTTGAAGTCGTTACTTCATTGGGAATAATTACTTCTCCTTCGGAATTAGTTGGATTTTTCGTAGTAGATTCCGTAATGGTATTATAGGGATAGGGATTATTTTCAGGATCTTCGATATAATTCCACAAGTTTTCATCGACGATGACTTGTTCCGTATTTACTTCGCGGACTTTGACCAATAAGTCGATATATAATTCATTATTCTCATTTGGCGTAATAGTCGGTTCGACGATATATTTCGATTTATAATCACCGGCTACCATGGCCAATGAAAAATCGATATCACCGGTCGCGACGTTGTTGATAATCAGTTGATAGTTGGCATTTTTTTCCAAAGATAAATCGAAAGTACGATCAGTGGCATCATCGAATAAGACGACCAAGGAATTTACTTCACTCATAGTAACATCGGGTGCAAAACTCGTGCGCAGATAGACATTTTGATAATACTCGGTCGCATGAACGGAGCTGATGCCGATTACAAAAGCGATAATCGCGATTAAAAATTTTTTCATTGGTAATCACACTCCATTATATCTTAGATAAACTGTAAAGCTATTATAATTATTTTTAACGACGCCTGTCTTAGTACTAGCTGCATGATACCATTCGCCATTGCCCGCATAGATACCGGCATGATTACTGGTACTATCGCCCCGATTTTTTAAGGCAATATCACCGGGCATGACTTCTGAAGCGGGAATCTCCGTAAACTTCGTGCCAATTTGACTCGCGATAGAAGCTGTCGTCAAATAGCCCGGATTTTGGCCCAACGCCGTCCACAAGACCCATTGTACATAACCGGCACAGTCCAAACCCGATGAAGGAACACCACTAAGTCCGGGCCCAAGCGGATGCCCACCATAATTATAGGAACTGCCAACGAGGGAAGCTGCGGTGGTCAAAATAGCTTGGCGCAGCGTACTCAAATTATTAAAATCCGGCGTACCAGCCAAGAGATTATTGATATCGCTTTGCGATAAGGAAGTGCTGTAGTAACCCCCACTGACACTTTTATTTTCTTCATTGCCATCGGTTAAATCCATGAAAGCGCCCAATACGGGACCAAATATGATGACGAAGACCGCGACAATACCGATGATCAGTGCTCCGGCCAAGGCCACATATGGAAGCATTTTTTTCATTAGTCCCTTGGATAATATTTCGAAATCATCCGTCGTTTTTTTGGCATCTTCGATCGTTCCCTTGAGGTTGCCACTCATGGCATTATTGACCGCCGAAGAGGCATCGAGAACGGTATCTTGAACGGCTAGATCATCGAGTTCATTAGTAAGCGTCTCTACTCCAGGTACTTGATCAGCCGTTTCGCTGACTACGCCAATCAATTTATCGGCAGCGGGCATTTTGGAAAGCGAATCGGCAGCTTGTAAACCTTGGACACCACCAAACGCCGTAGCAGTAGCAATCCCGGCAGCTTTAATGGTCTTATTGGTAGCCGAATTCTCTACTTCGCCATTTTTATTGACAACTTTGCCATAATCGACCTTAGGTTTTTCGATACTCTTTTCGCCACTATCTTTGGCAGACCTTTCAGTATTTTCACCACTTTCAGCAAAACTATCTAAATCATCAAAATTGAATTTTTTATTACTCGTTTCGGAATTTACTTCTCCTTGTATATTTTGTTCGATTGGCAAACCCTCTTCAAGGGGTTCAAGACTAGTTGGTAGAGCATTATTCAATGTTTCAGGTTGCACTGAGGCGACATTTGTCCCGACATCAGTTGCCGTTTTAGTAGCATTAGAGACTGTTTCCGCTTCCGTTAGAGCTTTAGTTACATTACCGGGATTCATATTTCACCACCTAATCTATTTTCGTCTTGCCATCAATATGTACGTTATAATTAAAGACCCCATTTTCATTGAAAGTATAGACATATCCTTCGGAATCCACAACAGATATTTTTCGTTGTGTACCCATCTCCGTCACTTGATATTTTAAAACTTTGTTATTATGGGTATTTTTCGTTATATTATTTTTTAAATACGTTTCATAATTATCATAACGATCATTGAACTGTTCCGCCTTCGTCTCCGAATCGAGGATATTCCACGCCGCCTCTTTATCATTTAACATCTTATTTAAGAAATCATGATAATATAACTCATAGACATCTTCTTCTTGCATATTGATTACTCTATATTCATTTTTAGCATATTGCTTTTTATCATAGGGAATATTTTCAATTTCCGGACTGGTATATGTTTTATTTTCTTCGCGATTTTTAAAAAAGATTATCAGCGCACTAAAGACAATCAACATAATTAATATAATGACAATAACTTTATGAGTTTTGACAAATTCTTTAAGACGCATGGCATTCACCTACATACTCTTCTTCATCCAGAGGAACGATGCTAAAGATAAATTTTTCACTATTTAAGATAACTTCATAATATTTATCTTCCAAAAGAAGACCCGAATTCATCTTGCTTTCATTTCCTCCGACATAATAACTGATATTATTTTGATCGATGACTTTTTGACAGATAATTTGAGGACGATAAGTTAAATTATAATCCTCAAAAGTAATATAGTCTCCGATATTTTGTTCATTTATATTATTTTCACTTAGATATTTAGCACCTAATATACTTAAAACACCTTCATAATCTTTGGCATTGATAAAGGAATAAAATTTAGTCAAGGCATTGCTAACGGTATAATAACGACTATAATCCGTGACAATCGTATAATTTTGATCGCGTGATGATTCCGATTTACGATTATTGACAATTTTTAAAAAGATAGCTAAGCCCAATAATAAGATACCGATAAGAGCCCAGAGAATTAAAACTTTTTTTTCTTCATGTGATAAATTGATATGCATATTATTATCGCCACCTTTATAATCCAAAGATATTATAGCGCAATGGAGACATATTTTGATTTACTTGCCATGTAGCATAAGCTGTTTGATCTTCACTAGTTGTAGATAAGCATTCGCCATTGCCATTCGTATCACAATAGTTACCAGGGGCACAAGCATTATTGATAATGTTTACTCGTGCCGGACTGATGTAAGTTTTTATATAAGGGAAATAATAACAACCACCAGAGCCACTACCGCCTGGATTGAACCAATATTTGCCAATATAGGCATATTTTTGCATCATATCCGAAGCATTGGTATATCTTTGCGTAGCATTGGCAAATCCTTTAATACCATCGGTCAAGGAGCCATAATTAGCACAGTTGCTATATCCTGTTCCATTGGTACAGCCAATACCCCAATAGTTATTATAACGCGTTCCCGGCGAAAAACCTTCGGCGATAGCCCGGACGACGACTAATTCGGGATTGACATTATTGCTAATCGATACGTCATAAATCAAACCGGCATTGGCAATAAAGACATTAGACATGACGCTAGAACAAGAATGCGTATTGCAATATGAGCGGAGCTTAGTGATAAACTCTTCGCGCGTCAAACTCGTCATATGGACGGAAAAGTCGCCTGCCATCTCTTGAGGTCGCGGATTACTTATGCTCGTAACACCCAAAGGATCGACGGCTTGCGTGACATCATTGCCACCAATCCGCAGTTCATAGTGTAAATTAGCCGTCAATGTTTTACCGGTCGCACCAACTTTGCCGATCAGTTCGCCCCGTTCGACTGAACTGCCGACACTTATTTGGGAATCGATACTGGCAAGATGGGCATATACCGTATAATCGCCATTCGTATGAGAAATAATTATCATATTGCCATAGCCATCGTTGCACTCATAATCGCCAACCGAACAATTATCGACGATAGTAATTACTTCGCCATTATAGACGGCAATGACATTCGTTACCCCATCAATACCAGCAATATCGATGCCATGGTGGAATTCGCTTTCGCCCGTTACGGGATTATTCCGCGTTCCAAAATAACTGATGACTTCCGTACTAGCTGGATCCTTATCGGCAAACGTTATGCCATTTCGAACCTCGGTCTCATCGCTGCCGATGGGCCAATAAAAGCTCTTGCGCGTCGCCTCTTCGCCATTAGCTACTTGAAAGGACTCCGTTGCCATATTTTCATAGGAAGCATCGATGCCATAATTTTTTAAGATTTCGATAATATTATCGATTATTTCCCGCCGCACTTCATATATTTCATTGCTATATTCTTCATATAATCCAGCATTCTCTAAAGAATCATCACAGACGTCATTCGTCATACATTTGACTCCAGCGGGATCCAAGATATCCTCTTTAAAATATTCTTGTAAATGCGCCTTGCGATCGAAATAGATATTATTCATCAAAAATTCCCAATACTTAGGAATGCTGACATGTTTATCATCCTTATAGATATACTTCGTCCCTTCGGGATACTCGCCATTTTGGGCCTCACACGCATCATAATATTCATCTTCAAAGATCGCGCCCAAGAAGGGTACAACCCGCAAGGGAATACCCAAAAGGGAATCATGAGCCAAGCGGCTCGGATAGTATTGCCAAAAACCCAATTCATTATTCGATAAGGTATCAGCACATTTCGTCTTATTATTGATATCGACTAAATTTCCCCCATTATCACACGTATAATAAACGGAATTATCATCCCGCGTATGCTTCGTTGGATCGCCATAAATTCCATAACAACTCGTCGTATAGGCAATGGCATTTTTGACCAAAGTCTTGATCGTATCTTTCTCGGTCGCATAATATTCGACCATCTCTTCATTATTCCAATCCTCTTCGATTTCGACTAAATCGCCAAATTCGCCATCATTTTCTTCATCGATGATATAAGCTCCCGAATTGGATTGCCACTCATCTCGATATTCTTCCGGATTATCGGCGAAGGTCGATGGCGTCATCTCAAAGAAAATTGTCTCCAATAAGATATTATCATTGATATATAAGCCCTTAGCTTCATATTTGGCCAATATTTTATAAAGTTTCTTATAAAATTTCTCTTGAGATTTTAAAATCTCGTTTTGACAATCTTCATCATCTTGACAAAATCCTTCCCAATATTCCCGATTATTATTAGCAAATTCTTCAAAATTGAATTCTGAATATTTAAAATTAGCAGCCCATACATCATCGGTAGTAATTACTAAAACGGAAAAAAGTGTTATTGTCAAAAATATTCTTTTTAACAATAACATGACTTTGCTATTTTCTATTTTAGACATATTACCACCACCTAATATTATAGGCCCCCACCGCTGCCAAAGGAATCTAATTCATCTTGGGTTAGAACGACATTAATGCGCATTCTCCGCGAACCACAGACGAATAAGGCTTCGCCTTGGGTATATATTTTAATGCTTTCCTTTTCATTTTCATTTAAATCGATCAAGCGCGATAGATCTTCGACGGCTTGTTTCTTTAAGCCCATAATCAAATAATATGAGGCATTATCGAAGATGGCCTTGCCATGCGTAATGACTTTCTCCGAAGTGAAGTCCGTCGGTTGTTGCGTTATGATGACATTACCGGTGTTATATTTCCGCGAACGTCTTTGCATTTGGGCCAAATATTCGGCTCCTAATTCATTATTGCCACTCAAGAGGATATGGGCTTCATCGACAAACATGACGGTATTCTTCGATTTATCGAGACATAAACTCCAAGCATATTTTAGGATATTGAAGAATAAGGCATTGCGGATATTCGTGTCGCTATTCATGAGTTCCTTAATATTGAAGACGATAAAGTCCGAATCTTCTTTGATCGTCGTATGACCATTGAAGTAGTAACGCAATTCCTTGACAAATGGCCGAATACGAAGCTCTAAACGTTCCATGACATCGCGTTCGCGCGTCGCTTCGGGCATCGATATCAATTTGCCATTGACCGTCGCATAGACATCGTCAAAAGTCGGATAATTTTCGGGTTTAAAATT
>CANQFG010000042.1 GCA_947598395.1 uncultured Bacilli bacterium | reverse complement strand
TTCCTTTTTTCATGTCAATCTCTGCTCCTATTTTTCATTTTCTCTATTGTATTGCACCCCCCCCAGTTGCATTTTTTTTCAACATGAAAAAACACCGATTTTTCGGTGCACTTTTGATTAAAATAAACCTAGTCCTAAAATACTATCGAGGATATATACTGCTCCAATGATTAAAGCAATAATGACGATAAAGAGAATTATCTTTATAACAAGAGAACTGCCATCACGTCGAGATATATCCGAAAAGTCATCATAATTATTGCGGTTGATATTGAGTTTTGTCAAAGTTTGTTGTTCCCGCTCTTTATCAGTCATTTCCTTGCCGGGCATAGCCATTTGAATAGTTCCCGTTTTCATATCCGAGTCAGCTGGTACTTCTTTGATAAGTTTTATCTCGGCTTGGGTCATCGTTGCATCTTTATGTTCCTCTTTTTCAGGAACTTCTTCTTCAATCTTAATTTCTGTTACTGTATCGGTATCCTCTTTGATATCATCATCGATATCATCGCTGTCTTTTAAATCGGATAACAAATCTAAAGCTTCTGAAACTTCCTTATTATAATTAGAAGTCTTATTCCGGATTTCTAATTCCGTAATCGTATTGATCAAATTCATAAGATTTTCTTCTGCTTCTTTGTTCTTATGATTATTCTTCGGCTCTTCGACTTTTTTGAGTTCCAAGTCCAAATTATTTAATATTTCAAATTGGGCTTCGCGAACCTTTTTTAGTCTTTCCTTATTATAATCGACATTTTTACCTTGTTTAGCTTTGGCAAGAATCGCGTTGATATCATACTCTTTAGTATCCACGGTGACATCTTCAACTACGGGTTCTTCCATTTGAGGTAGTTCGATACTACGTCGTTTAGGAGCATCACTATTGTAACGTTTATCGAGCATCTTTTGAACTTTGTTGACATCGATATGATTGGCATGATTATCGATAACGGCCATATTAGAATTTATATCAAAAGCAGTAAGCGCACTCGTCTTTACACTCTCGTATAAATTTTTATTCTTTTCGGTACGGGAAAGAACTGGTGCATCATTACTACTATACTTATCCATTCTCGATTGCATACGCATCTTCCTATCATATAAATTTTATCATATAAAGTCTTATTTTGTACATACAAGTTGTTTTTTTCTTTGTAAATGTGTATAATTTTATAAAGAAATGGAGGCGTCTTAAAATGACGAAATTAACTGTTGATCAAGAGAAGTGTATTGGTTGTGGAGCTTGTGTAGCTATTGCTCCAAAGAACTTTGATTTTAATGAAGAGGGATATTCTACGGTTATCGGTGAAGAAATTACTGATGAAACCAAAGAAGCTGAAGAGGCATGCCCCGTTTTTGCCATCGATATCGAAGATGCAGAAAACGAAGAATGTGACTGCGATGAATGTCATTGTGATGAATGCGAATGCGATGATGACGAATGTGATTGTGATGAAGATGAAGACGATGAAGAAGATATCGATGAGGAAGATGATGACATATTAGAAGAGGATGATAACTAACCATCCTCTTTTTTTAATCCTTAAAATTTTCTAAATAATTAGCTCCTTTATGCCCGGCATCTTGCGGTTCATCGCGTAAAAGATCATTATAATCTTGTTGGCGCAAAGCTTCATAGACGACGATGGCAACGGTATTGGATAGATTCAAAGCCCGAACATTGGCCGTCATCGGAAGACGCATACAATGATCTAAATGCTCTTTTAAATGAGCAGCTGGTATACCCGTCGATTCTTTGCCAAACATAAAATAGATATTCTCATCTCGATTCGAATAATCAAAACTAGTATGTGGTTTATGACCATAACGTGTAAGATAATAGAAGACTCCCGTATTTTTGGCATAAAAATCCTCTAAATTCTCATAGACGGTATAGTCGCATTTATCGATATAATTGACGCCACTTCGCCGAATATATTTTTCATCTAAAGAGAATCCCAAAGGTTTAATTAGATGAAGTTTCGAATTAGTAGCTACACAAGTTCGCATAATGTTTCCTGTATTACCCGGTATTTCTGGTTCAAATAAAACAATATTAATCATACTTCGACTTCCTTAAAAAAAGCAAGACTAGCTTGCTAAATTATACATATCAATTATTTGTTCAAAGTCACCACTATTTAACACATGATCCGTTGAATCATCAATATATGTTGGTACGCCTTCTTTATAATATATGACTGCCGGAAATTTCTTAATTTGCAAATTATCATGCAAGTTAAGCGTCTCATTAATTTCCTTTAAGAAATTTTTATCTGTACGATATTCCGTAATATCCAAATACATGACATTATCGATTAAATTATGTTTATTCATCAACTTCTTGATAGCTTTTTCATTATTATGAACTTCTTCATCATGAACATAACTTACGACTAAAAAAGTATCCGCATTGATTTCAACAGTCGTATTTTTTAAATCTTCATAGAGGACTTCATTAGTGGCTAAAGGGCTTTTAGAAATTTGATTTTCTTTGATAACTTTATACAAATTATTAGTAGCAAAACAAGCACTTATTACAAGAATTACCATGCCAATGAGAATAAGATAATTTTTGGTATTGATCTTTTTTCTAGCCATACTACTCACCCTTTCACCTTTATTCTAACAAATATTATGTCTCTTAACAACAATTTATTAAAGCAATTTAACATCTTTTTACTTATCAGTAATCGTTTCAATTATATAACGAGGACGATGTTTAGTTTCATTATAAATCTTGCCAATATATTCCCCGATGATACCTAGACATAGAGTTTGAATACCACCGATTAACCAGATGGAACAGACGATAAAAGTCCAACCCGAAACCGTATTGCCAATGAGTTTCATAATTAAGGAATATAGAAGGACGAGGAAACTCAAAAGCAAGATGATAAAGCCAATGACGGCAATCATGCGCAAAGGTTTAACACTAAAAGAGGTAATGCCATCGATGGCGAAGGATAACATTTTCTTTAGAGGATATTTACTCGATCCGGCTACTCTTTCGTTTCGTTCATAATAGGATATTCCCGTTTGATAGCCAATTCCCGGAACAATGCCACGCAAGAATAAATTGACTTCGCGATATTCGGCCAATCCTTCAAGGGCAACTTTGCTCATGAGACGGCAATCGGCATGATTGAAGACGATATCGACGCCCATCAAACTCATAAAGCGATAAAATCCTTCCGCCGTAAAGCGCTTAAAGAACGTATCTTTGGTGCGCGAAGAACGAACGCCATAGACAATTTCACAGCCCGAACGATATTTTTCCAACATATCATCGATGACATTGACATCATCTTGTAAATCGGCATCCATACTAATGGCAATATCTGCATGATCTTTGGCATACATAAGTCCGGCTAAAAGAGCATTTTGGTGTCCCTTATTATGAGCCAGTTTAATGCCGATATACATCGCATCATTTTCGTGCATATCCATAATGGTATTCCACGTCTTATCTTTGGAGCCATCATCGACGAGGATAACTTTACTATTTTTAGATATTTGATTATTTTCAATTAATTCAGCCATCTTTTTCGTCAAGACTTTTTCCGTATATGGCAAAGCTGATTCTTCATTATAACAAGGTATGACTAAATTCAATACTGGATTATTGCGTTTCATGTTTTCCACTTCCTTTAATAACTTTGACACTAATCATTATACAATACATGACACCCATACTAAATATTAGGAATACATAGACAGGCATAATGGTACTTCTCTTGCGTAAAGAGATGCGCAAACGAAGAGAGCCATCCAATAGTTCCCCATCGACATATGTCTTACCCCTTGGATTGACATCATAATCGATTCCCAAATATTCAGGACTAAAATATTCATAATCCGTAATATCTTCATGAAGGACGAAGGAATTGACGGATAAGTAATTGCGCGTACTAGCCTCATTGGAGAAAAAGCGCATATAGTAGGTTCCCTCTTCGGAAACTTCAACGGGGTCAAAGACCAAATTGATATTCCGTGTCGGTACTGGATTATCTTTAGTTGGCGTTACGCCCGGAATAATTTCATACGTTCCCTCGCGAAGCAATTGATGGTTTTCATCATATATTTCATAATTATAGACGGTCAACCGCGTAATCGTCGATGTATAGACTTGTAATTGAATGCGATTAAAGTCATCGGCAAGGCGAAATTCTTCGACAACATCATTATCGATTACGGGAATAAAATTCTTCGTATTATTATCTTGAACGATGCGATCAAAATCGAGTTTATAGGTAAATAAACAATATTTAAATAAGTTCAACGTCAATAATATACCTGTTATCACGACTAATAATTTGGCAACAATATTCCGAAATTCTTGAAAATTGATACTAAATTTATCGATCTTTATCGTCTTAACTTGAACGAGTTCATCGATGTGAGCAAGAGATGGTACTGCTGCGATTAAAATCCATGGCAAGAACGTAAAACTATAACGGTTTAAGGCTTCCCAGATCAAGTAGAAGACGATGGCCCCAAAAATGGCAATGATAATGGTTGAGACTTTACTACTTTCATAATCTTTCTTTTTACCTAGTTCCTTGCCGATCGTAATCAAGAATAAGAAATAGATCGTAATCTTCATTATTTGGGCTAAATAACGGATAAAAATCTTTGGTTTATTATCGAGATAATAGTAGATCGTTCCATAGCTATTCATCATCCCGTATTTGCGCAAAATATCGTGGTCTCCTGTCGACCATACGCGACTTATCTTCCGCGAAAAGAACGATTCATCTAAATGCGTTAGTCGCTTGCCCATCATCGCGAAAATATCTTTCGTCTTATCCAAACTGCGTATCGAATACATGGCATCAGCATCGGTATAACCACCATCTAAATCATAATCAAGGCCCATCATGACCCAGTGAATAGCTGGCAAGGTTATCGTCTTATCGGTTTCAACTTTAAAGATTGGGTAATATACTTTATTATATAGGCCAATAAAGAAAACGAAACCAAGTAAGGCAATACCCGCTCTTTTTAATCCCACTTTCAAATTATTTTTGCCAATCGTATCGATTATATAAGCAATAAACAATATCGCCGTTACGACCCGAAGTTTAAAGCCCATGGCAAACATAATTCCGGCAAGCAAGAGATTGGCACTCTCTTTTTTAAAGTTCCCACTCTCACTTTTGAGCAAGAAATAATATCCTAAGACACTAAAAGGCAAGGATAATATATCGCTATAATAATACGTGACAAAGAGATAAAAGTCCGGATAAACGGCCAACATAAACATGGCTATCAAGGCCGGAGTCGAACCAAATAATTTCTTGACGATCTTATAGATTATCAATAAGGAAAAAGAAGTCATAAAGGCATTATAGACAATCATCAAATAACCTGGATTGGCCATATGGAAAATCGAACCAATGGCTTCAATAGAATAGATAAAAAGGGCCAAGGGAACTTGATTAGGATAAATCGAAAAATAGGTATTGGCGCCAAAAATATGCGTATGATTCTTTAACATGACATTTACTTGATCGACGACATGCGATAGATCATATGTTGGTAGCGCTTGAATATTGCTACCCCATAAAAGCATGATAAAAAAGACAATTATAAAGGTCGCATAGGCTATTTTATTATGTTTCTTCTCATCGTAATTTTTTAATTTGCGCATAATATAGACAAAGATCATCAAACTGACTATTGTGCCAATAATCAAAGTTAATGGTCGCATCTCGCGCATATTGGTATCATAAATAAAGAAAATCGTATCAAAGGTAATCTTCGACCATAAAAAGAGCATTAGAAGACATAATATTTTGTAACCCCGATTCATAAAAGCTTTAAACTTCATAAGCTCACACTCCCTTTTTTAATTATATCATAATCGACCTTTTTTCAACATTTATTTCCTATATTCATCTAATTTAGCTAAAACGAAAGCGATACCTATCGGCATACTTAAAGCTACTGGTTGTAAATACCGCATATGCCCATTGACTGGAGAAACTAAACATAATAAGAAGGTCACATATAAAGGAATAAAATACAACACCAAATTATATTTTTTTACTTTTAATAGGTAAATAGTCAGAGTAACCAGTAACCATACATATATAGGACAAGCATATAATAGGCCAATTACTGGTAGATGACTTACCCAATTGGCAAAATTCTTTAACATCTCGCGATATTTAAGCGTCGATTCTTGAAAATGAATATCTAAATTGGGATTGCTATTGGCAATATCATAAAAACCCAATTCTTCATTAATAAAATTTAGGCGATCCGAAAATAAGTAACCATAAGTATTTTCTAAAGTAGCATCGATATAGACATCAGGATGCCTTTTAAACATCGAAAACCACGCCTCATAATAATGATTTAAAGTTTCCGTTTTCGGATAATCTTGGATTTTATCCTTTACCCCATCACTGCGAAAGGGATCATAATATTCTCCTAAACGGGAAATATCTTCTTTAAAAAGCATTTGGATATACGTATATTCTTTGATATTGACATCATACCCATAATCACGGATATATCGTGCCGTCTGTTGAAGTGGTATCGACATCATTTCCCGAACAAAGGCCGGTTTAATATGCATACTTGGTAAAAAGACATTATTATATAAACTATTAGTAATTATTAAAGATATTATGATGGCCAAAAAACCTATATTTAATTTTTTATTTTTAAATGTATGATAGATGAGCAAAGCCCCAATACTTATAATCCCCACATATAATCCCGAATTGCGTCCTAAATAGAGCAATATATACATAATTCCCAAGATGAGATAATTGTACCATTTAAATGAT
This sequence comes from uncultured Bacilli bacterium, assembly GCA_947598395.1. GTDB lineage: Bacteria > Bacillota_I > Bacilli_A > RF39 > UBA660 > CAG-582. The sequence continues at coordinate 3,987 of CANQFG010000042.1, read as the reverse complement.
TTATTTATTTCCATATGATAAAATTGATAGACAAAAATAAAGAGGAATATTAGATAATAAAGTGTATCTTTGATGAATGTTATCGAGTTAATGACCCACAATGGAAAAAGCGTATAGAATAAAAAGGCAAAGATCCGCAAATAAGTTGGCGCCTCCACTTTATGCATAATTTTAATAACATAGCCATAAGTTAAGGCATTTAAGATAATTTGAATTAAAATAAAGAGAAAAATACCAAAATTATCACTAATTAAGGTTCTTCCCAAAGTAAATAAATTACCCATCAAAAGAGTAAGAGCTGCAGGATGATGATTGTTAAAAACCCAATATCTGAAAAAACAATTTAATTGCCACGATCCATCAAAAGCCACTGTACCTGGATAGAAAAATAATAGATAAAAAAGGCTACTACTCAAAGAAACAGTAAAAGTAAATAAAAAAGGATGTTTATATAATACCGTATTAATTAAATTGTTATTCTTTCTTTTTGATTTACGATATTTACTTAAATAATCATAAATATAACCCAATAAGTGATATATCGTATAACTAAAGATAATTAAACTTAATAACGTATATAGTATATTTAAGGGACTTCTAAATAATATCATAATAGTACGTGCTTCTTTAAAAGCTTTATATATTAAGATAAATATAGCAAATATTAAAGCATTAATAATTCGATAAATATCGACATTTTTCGACTCTCTACGTCGTATAAAAAAATAGATAATAAGTACGTAATAAAAACTACTAGTCATACTTAAGATATTGATTTTAAATTCTTCGTCAGGTATATATGCCATTAAAAGATAAAATACGATAGCATATAGTAAGTATCCCAGTTTACTTTTCATATCTTCACGCCCTACTATATGACATTATACTATACTTTATCCTTTTTCAGCAAAAAATTTATATTATGTATAATTATATTATTTAGTATATTTTACCCATGCATCATAAGAGGCATTTGTTCGATTTCCTTGATATGATAAAGAGACAAAGTTTAAGCGGTCATTATCAAAATTCTCAATCCAAAACCACGCACTGCCCGCAGCTTGATGTCCTGTTACGGGAACTTTATTGTGGCTATTATCAGCAATCACCCACCAACCACCTTGCTCAACAATTCCCGTAAGATTTTGAATATTACTAAAGGAAATATTATGTGATTTTTCCTTTTCAATGGTCACTGTACCCGTAATTCTTATTCCATATAATCCATGTCCAAAGTTATATTCTTTATTGGGTTCCCATAAATTAGGATAATTAATTATATCACTAGGATCTTGATATAAATCATTTAAGGCATCACTTACCGTATCGACATCCCATGTTGTATCACTTGCTTCATATTCGATATCTTTGGCATTACATAAACTTATGGCATAACCATTAACCATACTTAAAGATAGTATTAATATAAATAAAGGAATAAATTTTTTCATGTTCATTTTGCTCCTATTTTACTTACTATCTTCAATGTATCGCACCCCCCCCCAGTTGCAGCTTTTTGACAAAGATAACTTTAAATAAAAATTTTTTAAAGATTTTTCTAATTATCAGTAAATCTCACAACGGAATAACCAGCTGCTCTAATGATGTATTTTTTTTCCACAGCAAGCATTTACTTAAAACTAAATAAAAAAACTATCAAGAAATTAAGATATTAATTTCCCGACAGTTTTTTAATTTTTTAATGCCGTGATGGGAACAACATATACGCCATCAGGTCTTTTATATGCACTATTAGACATTCCACATATAACACAAAGTTCTTTAGGCGCTAATCCACCATTTTCAGCTATAAAATCTCTTATCCTCAATAAGTTTTTGGCAGCCTCTTCTATCGCATTGGCACCAAGCTTTATCTCAAATGCACACCAATTACCATCTTCAAGTTCAATAACATGATCAATTTCACGATTTAAATAATCTTGGTAATGATAATTTTTAGCATTAAATGAACTGGCATAAATTTTTAAATCTCGTTCGACCATAGCTTCAAATAACAATCCAAATGTTTCTAAATCACCTATCATTTTTTCTTCGGATAGATTTAATAAGGCACAGGCAATAGAAGGATCAGCAAAATGTCTTTTTTCAGCTTGTTTAATGCGAATTGAAGATCGAACATTAATTGAAAATGGTTCATCATTATCTAATAAAAATAATTTATCAAGAGCATTTAAATATGCAGCTAAAGTATCGACATCAATGTCTTCACTTTCAATCTCATTAATATCTTTTTTTAATGTTGCATTTGTTACCGTTGTACTTTCATTTCGAGCTAAAGATTTAAGCAATAAACGCATTTTATGCTTATCACGATTGACACCATCTAACCGAAATAAATCATCATCGATTATTAAATTTAAATATTCATTAATACTTTGCTTTGCTTCGTTGGAATTAAAATCAAGATTACCTGGCCAACCACCACGAATAATCAGACTCGCGATTTTCTTTAAGTCCACTTCCCCTGTCGCCTTAGCAATATCTTTACCGTCACATATATCTTTTAAAGAGACCATTCCCGATGAATCACCTGATTCATATAATGACATTGTTCTTAAATGGATTTTACCAAAGCGGCCCGCTCCACTGTGGGAAATGCCTTCGCGATTGGGAGTTGAAGAGCCAGTCAAAATATATTGTCCTTTCAAACCAGTTTTATCTACATCAATTCTTATTTCATCCCACAAATTTGTTGCCTCTTGCCATTCTGAAATTAACTTAGGCTTTTCCCCTTCTAAAATTATTTTAGGAGAGATCTTGGCAATTTCGACATTATTGGCCCCTTCACCGGTATTAATATGTAACAAAACTTCACTATTGGCATGATATCGACCGGCCCAAGTCTTACCACAATATTTTGGACCTTCTATACATACTGCTCCAAACATCTTTAAATATTTTTCAATTTGTTCATCAGCGATACGCTTGCGATAATTTTTTATCTCCATTTTCTTCACCTTCTTTTTTAATTATATTCATTTTACCCTATTATTATTGTATTTGTCAATTTTTATTCCGTAAGATTTTGCAATTTCATTCCGTATAATTCGACATTTCTGTTCCGTAAGATTTAATATTTTCATTCCACATCATTACTTTATTTTAATATTCATTTTACATATTATAAGCATACATTTCATGAATTTCTTAATCTTTAACAAATCTACTAATGTTTTATCTTTTATCAATAGTTTTGTCAATATAAAGAAGTGTATGTTTTTTTTAAACTAAAAAACGCCTTTAAGCGTTTGCGTTTTTGGCGTTTTAATTTTTTGGTGAAAGTGCTAATCGAAAACTATGACCTTCACTGCTAGTACCGGTGTTGCTAGCAAAGTAAAACTGACCAGCAAGAACACCATCTGAGTAATATCCTCCCCGGGCAAACCAAGGAGCAGTGGAACTAATGAAACTAAAAGCATCATCGTACCAGCTATTATGGTATCTTTCCCATTTATCTTCATCTGCGTAATATTTATATGGGCCAAGTTCACCAGTTGCATCACCCAATATCATATTTGTATATGATGTTAAATTACTACTTTTATCATATGTATCAAAATATTTACCATCTAATTTACTTAATTCTTCGTTTTGGAATCCGCTATCGTTTGTTTGAGGTTCAGAAACATAGGCAGCAACATATTCCCAAGAACCGCCTGACATATCATATACTCCTGTGATATTTCCCGTGGTACTGGCGCCATATCCATCCTCTTGATTCCATAGTATATTAAAACTTGAACCATTTCCATATATTCCCGGATAGATGCTTTGATTTGTATTTGATAAAGCGGCATATCCCGTTTTCAATTGATCATTATTATTTATTGTTATTTCTTTATTTGTTCCAAATATCGAATGGCTTAAATATGCTACTGCTCCCCATTCCGTATTCTTTAACATATGTGAATCTAAATTTGTATTATAGTCTTTTGCCACAGTAAAGAAGGTTTTGATATTCGCTCC
>CANQFG010000041.1 GCA_947598395.1 uncultured Bacilli bacterium | reverse complement strand
TGTGTTAGGATAATCATTTTCATCAATTGTTTTACTAGTAGTTGGTAATTGCTTACCATCAGATAGCATATATCTTTAAATAAAATAGTCTTTCTTCTTTTGCTTTAGAGCCACTTAAAATAAGAAGATTATTTGTCCACGATAATTGCGTCACCAGTGGTGTCGCAATCTCATCATCTTTGTATGTACTATAAAATTGAATCATTCTTTCTATATTTCTTTTAGTGAATCCCTTAATAGCAGGATAATTATTTCTCATGAAGTCCGCTGCTTTAGTTGTGATTTTATCTCCATATCCGCTTTTTTCCTTTAGTTCATATAAAAATTTACCAACTTCTAAATAAAGCAAAATCATTTCTTCATTTACTTTTCTATAAGCATTATTTTTTCTGGTTTCTATCATTTCAATAATTTTGGAAAAATCATCATAATATTCATCTTTTTTTATTAAATCACTCATTACTATCTCCTCACTTTGTTTAGAACACACAAACATTCCACATGATACGTATTGGGAAACATATCTAAAGCATAGATCTTTTCGATATTATAGATATCTTTTAATTTATTTAAATCACGAGCTAATGTCATAGGATCACATGATAAATATATCAAAGTTTGAGCTTTAATTTTCATGATGCTCTCTAATGTTTCTTTATTTAAACCACTTCGTGGTGGATCGACAATAATAGCATCAAATAAGACATCGATTCCTTTTAATACTTCAGCAGTATCTCCCACATAATAATGTGCATTGGCTACATCATTAATTTTAGCATTTTCTTTGGCATTCAATATCGCATTGGGAATTTTTTCAATACCATAAATATTAGTAAAATTATCCTTTAATGCTAAACCTAAAGAACCTACACCACAATATAAATCCAATAAATTAATACCCTTAACATTTAACCTTAATATATTATATATACAACTCAATATATAAGTATTAACTTGAAAGAAAGAATTGTATGATACTTTAAACTTTAAATTATCGATAGTTTCATAAAAATAATCATCTTGAAATATTGTCTTACCATTAAGGACTATTCCAACAATATTCTTATTTAATTTATCATTATTAATCTCGACTTTATCAGAAGTAATAATACTTATAAGAATCTCTTTTTTAGTATTAACTCGAATAATAATTTCACCATTTTTAAACTTGATTTGTTCTTTATTAGCCAATATTTCATTTATAGCATTATCGGCAATTAAACATTTGCTAACTTTGATAAAATTATGCGTTTTTAAAGAATAATAACCCCATTCATAATTGACGACTTTTAAAGTTATTTTATTTCGATAAAATAGTTCTTTATCATTTTGCGTAATATTGATATTTATATCAATATTAGCATATTTTTTTAAGATATTACTGACTTTATTCTTTTTAAATTCTAAAGCTAAATTATAACTAAAATGCATAGTATGGCATCCACCACATTTATCATAGTATGGACATTTAGGTATAATACGTGAGGGATTTACTTCTTTAATAGAATCGCTTAAAGCTTCATAATATTTTTTATATTCATGAATATCTTTGATAGTTACTTCTTCATCAGGTAAAGCATTATCGATGAAGATTATTTTATCATTATAAGTACTAATACCACGGGCAAAATCATCTAATCTATTTATCTTCATCTTATTTATTTTGATAGAGTTTCTTTACTTCTTTAATCGTAAGCTCTCTATATTCTCCAACACCTAAATTATCTAATTCTAAAAAGTCATATTTTATACGATTGAGTTTTTTGACATCATAACCCAAAGTACTAAAGATATTTTTAACAATATGATTTCGTCCTTCTTCGAGAGTTATTTCGACAGTCGAGTATTTACTTTTTTGTTTGTTTTTTCTCAAGCGAACATTGACAGGTTTACATAATATATTATCGATCATTAAACCATTTTTAATCGTCAATAAATCCTCTTTAGTTATAATTTTATTAAGTTTAGCAACATAGGTTTTAGCTACTTTATGAGAGGGATGCATTAAGATATTGGCAAGATCGCCATCATTAGTTAAAAGGAGTAAACCAGTTGTATCATAATCAAGACGACCGATGGGATAAATGCGTTTATTGGTTTCAATTAAATCAACGACTTTTTTACGATTTAAATCATCATCAACTGTGGAAACATAACCTGATGGTTTATTTAAAAGATAATAGACTTTATCTTCTTTTTTTAATTGAACGCCATCGATAGTTATTTCATCATCACCTTTGACTTTGGTTCCCAATTCGGTAACTTTTTCACCATTGACATAGACATGACCATTTTTTATTAATTCTTCAGCTTTACGACGTGAAGTATATCCCGAAGCGGCAATAATTTTTTGTAACCGTTCCATATATATCACCCACGTGTATTTTATCAAAAGCTATTAAAAATGTAAATGTAAGAATAGTTATCCTAGATATGTAATTCGAGCATGACCAGGACCTTTTTTGGCATAGTTACTTATTGGCGTATCCGAGACATCTTCGGTCGAGGTTGTCTTAGTATTAGGATCAGTAGATTCACTACAAGAATAGCAGTACATTTCTTTATTTGTTAATAATTCATTCCCAATATAACCAGATCCTCCTCCGGCACTTGATCCATACCAATAACCAGCTCCGCCTCCATAAAGTCCTCCGCCTCCTCCGCCGCCAGCGACAATTATTAATTGAGATATTTTAACATTTTTCAAAAGGCCACCGACAAAAGAAATAGATGTTGCTCCCCCCACCACTTCCCCATACAGTATTTCCATCTGTTATCGAAGTGCCACCGCCATTATAACCGCCAGTGGCCGAACTTAATCCGACACCGCCTACATTAATAAAGAGTACTTGTCCATAATCTAAAGTTATTTCCCCACGAGCATAGCCTCCATAACCGCCACGTGCTTCTTCTAAATTTCTAGCATTTCCACCTTGGGCACCCCAAACTTCTAATAAATATTTTCCTGGACAAAGAGTATAAAAATACGCCTCTTTACCTGTATACTCGAAGTCACTTACAACATAACAGTTATATTCACTAGAACATTTATAATTTTCATATAAATCATTTAAAGCATCTTCCAGGGTATCGACATCCCATATTGTATTTTTAGAAGTATATTCGATATTTTTCGCATTGCATAAACTTATCGCAGCGACACTTATGGTGCTTAAAGATAGTCCGATTAATATTCCCAAAATTACTTTCTTCATGTTCATTTTGCTCCTATTTTATTTCTATCTTCAATGTATCGCACCCCCAGTTGCATTAAAAAAACACCGATAATATATCGGTGCAAACTTCAGTTCTATAATTTTATTATATTGTTTACCTATTTATTTTTTTTGTTGACTGACACTCAATTGTGCATCAAAACTTTTACCTAGATCATTACTTTGATCTTCGCCCGTATTTTTAAACGTAATATTTAAAATATAGGAATGCGTCGATCCATTAGTCGTTGGTCCAGCAAAGACACCTTTTCCCAAGGCTATCGTACTCTTACCCGATGGAATAGCAACTGGTTCACTAGTAGCAACAATTGTCGATCCATTATTTGATTTATTAATACTCGTCAAAGTATAAACTAATGCTCCATCACTATAGGTATTATCATTGATAATTAGATTAGCTTCATAATTTAAATTCGTCGATCCCGTAATAACACCCGTTACCGTAAAATTCTTATCGACAACGACATCACCCGGATTTAAATTACTCGCCTTTATCGAACTATTATTATATTCTACTAATAATGTTCCATTGGTTACTTCAATGGTTTTCGGAGTATTATCGCCACGCATTGTTGCTCCAAAATAGGCAAATGTTGCTCCAACAACAGCAACTAATAATGTTGCTACTGCTATAATCGTTAATAAAATTGTACTTCCTCTTCCACTTGTCATGACCTATGCTCCTCACTATCTTATTTTCTAAATTGATTTTACCATTTATAACCTATTTATGCAATATAATTTAAGATTTTTTTAAATAAATAAGAACACCGGTAGTTAGTGTTCTTATGATGAAAAAGGTTAAAAGTTTAGTGTGAGTTTGAGTTTATAATTTTTTATTATTTTCCTTTTTCAATATTAACTATAATATATAAATGTGAACTTTTTATGAATTTAATTACTTTTCTTTATTTTAAAGTAAACAGTCGTATATTTTCCAACTTTACTATCGATACCATATGGGAATTTATGAATTTCTAATACTTCTTTGACGATTGAAAGACCAATTCCACTTCCAACTTTATTGCGTTTATGATTCTTTTCTGTCTTATAATATTTATTCCAAATAAGAGGTATATCTTTACTTTCAATTCCTTCTCCGGTATCCGTTATTTCGACGACATAATAATCGCGTTGTTTTTTGACTTTAATCTTAACGGTTAAATCATCACCCGTATGTTCTATGGCATTATTTATTAAGTTATAGATTACTTGATCGATTTTATTTTTATCGGCTTTGACATAGGCAACTTTAGGTAAATCGACGATAAAGTTATAGTTTTCCCTTTCGCGAATAATATCATATCGTTTCAAGATCTCTTGAATATCGGCTACTAAATCATATTTCGTTATATTTAAATCGACTTTTTTAGCTTCTAATTTGGATAATTCCAATAGATCATTGACTAAGATATTTAAGCGATCACTTTCATCGATAATGACATTCAAGTCATTAGTTCGTTTTTCATCATCTTTATAGCTTAAATCTCTGACCTTTTCAGCATAGGCCTTGATCATCGTCAAAGGCGTCTTTAAATCATGGGAGACATTGGCGAGTAAATCCCTGCGCAATTCATCCGTTTTATTCATCTCACTAGCAGCTACCGTTAAGACCGAAGCCAACTCATCTAGTTCTTGAATATTGCTCTTTTCGAAGACGACATTATAGTTCCCCTTGCCTAATTCCTTAGCTCCCTCGATCAATTTAAGGATCGGTTTATTAATACGTTTCGATATAAAGATAGCCATAATTATCGATACGATTAACAATAGTAATATTATATAAATAAGTTGTCTCTTTAAGAGAATCGTAGCCGTATTGATATCCTCTAAGGTCGTATTCAAGAATACATATTCCGTATCATTTAAGCGGATAAAATATATGATGCTCTTTTTACCCGTATTGGGAGCATAGATCTTGATATATTCATCATTAGTTGTCAAGAGATGATTTTTATATAAAGCAATCTTATGACTATCCAAACCCAAAAGACAACCTTGATTTTTTAAATTATAGCCGATCGTCGTATCTCCTTGATGATATTCGATACACATATCATATTTATAGGCATAGTCTTCGAGTGATTGAGTAATATTCGTCGCATTATTTTGGATATTCTTACTGACTGATTCGATATTCTTAATTTGATAACGTTCATAGATAACCCCTAAGAAGACGACTTGTACGATCCAGATAAATAAAAGAATAAAGATGGAAAAGACTGCTAAATAAACCAAAGTTTTAATCGTCAAATTATTCTTCTTCATAATTAAATTTATAGCCTACTTTTCTTACCGTCTTAATAGAATTGCGGTATTTACCCAATTTAGAACGCAAGAGTTTAATATGGGCATCAATCGTTCGATCATCTGCTTCATAATCATAGCCCCATATACTTTCGATAATCTTTTCCCGCGATAAGGCAATTCCCTTATTTTCCATAAAGAGATTCAATAATTCGATCTGCGTATGCGTCATCTCGACATTTTCCCCATCGATAAACACTTGATAGGAAAGTCGATCTAGTAAAATATTGCCTACTTCAATCGTATCGCTTTCTTGATGTCTTTTAGTTACGGCCTTTATTCGAGCAATGAGCTCTTTAGGTGAAAAAGGTTTCGTAACATAGTCATCGATTCCCAAATCAAAACCTTGTAATTTATCATATTCTTCACTGCGAGCCGAGAGCATGATAACAGGTATATCAGCTATTTCTTTAATTTTTTTAATAGCCGTATATCCATCCATTAAAGGCATCATAATATCCATAATAATGAGATCATAATGTTCCCTTTGAACTAAGGAAATAGCTTCTTCGCCATCTTTAGCTTCATCACAGAGATATTTTTCATTTTCGATATATTCGCGTATTAAATCGCGTATAAGTTCCTCATCATCGACAACTAATATCCGCATAAAACCACCTATCGTTTATCTTATCGTAAATCTGTGAAAATTAAAAGAAAAAAACTAAAAAGGTTATGTCTTTTTAGTTATAGTTCGACATTATGATATACTTCTGTAACATCATCAATATTATTTAATAAATCTAATAGGCGATTAAATATTTCTAAATCTTCGCCTTCCAATTTTACTTTTTCTTTAGGATACCAACCTATTTCATCGATCGTATATTGAATATTAGGTATCTTCTTTTCAAGACAATCTTTGACTTTAGCAGCATCACTTGGTTTAGAGGTAATAATTACTTCATCGTCTTCATTTTCTAAATCAATTATATCGATTCCCTCATCGAGAATATATTCCAATATTTCATCAGAATTTGCATCTTTAATGCCAATAATAGCTAAATAGTCATAGTTATATGAAACGGAGTTAGTAACGCCCAAACTCTTATGACATTTATTAAAGGCTTCTCGAACAAATGATACCGTGCGATTGACATTATCCGTAAGGCATTTGACAATTAAAGTCGAAGCTCCAGGTCCAAATCCTTCATATGATAATTCTTGATAATCTTCGCCACCAGAACCCTTAGCTTTATCGATAGCCCGATTAATGATATCACTAGGCACTTGTTGATGTTTAGCTTTTTCAACTACTCTTTTTAAAATAATATTCGTATCAACTTCGGGATTACCTTTAGCAGCTAAATAGATCTCTTTGGCAAATGTCGAATATAATTTAGCTTTAGCAGCTCCCGTCTTTTGAATACTAGCTTTTCTTACTTCATAAGCTCTTCCCATAAAACTCACGTCTTTCTATTTGCTATTATATAAATATTTTACTGGTTAATCAATAGTTTTTAATCTTACTTATTAGCCAATAATCCGTAGAATTTTTTTCAAAGATATATTTTTTCTTAATGCGTTTGATCAATTTCCAAGGATCATATACTTCATAGATATCGATATGATTTTCCATGGCAATTTTTTCCAATACTTTGATAACTAATTCCTTGATATCCATAACGCGATACTTTTTAAAAAGGGCTTCATATTCCGTACGTTTTATATCACGACAAATATATCGATAGAATCGCTTGCTGCGTCTTTTAAAGTAATAGGTATTGCCATCTAAGCCTTTTAATTGTTTTAAAGTATCGTAATAACCGAGTTTAGAATTGGCAATAATACGCTCTTTATCGATCAAAATTATGGAACCGATATTCTTTTTAGGTTGAATAATCGTCACTTTGGTATCGGGATTTTTCTTCTTCTTGATAAGACCAAATTTCTTTAGACGAATGCCGATAATTTCATCACATCCCATATTTTCGAGAAGCGTTATCGGCAAGACATTGGTAAATCCGCCATCTAAATAATAATTCTCGTCGATAATTTTTTTCATGGTAAATACGGGCAAATAACAGGAGGCCATGATATATTCGATCAATTTTCCTTGGGGAATATCATCGATGGTAAGTTCCAAAGGCGTCAAATCTTTGATGCGCAAAGTGACGAGGCCAAATTTAACTTTGCTAGCCCGAATTTTATCTTCATGGATATATTTGGTCAAGACATTATGAAATTTTGTCGTATCAATGCCCTTATTTTTGAGAATCTTTGTAAATACTTCGGCACTCGACTTTATGGTTTTTAAATTTATTTTATGATTGATTAATTCGTGGACGATATCGGGATCCATGCCAAAAATTCGCGCATCGATCTCGAGCCATAATTTTTCTAAATATTCGCCATCGCCTTGGGCAATTAAAGCGGCATTTATAGAACCTATAGATGTTCCAGATACGGCATCAAAACTATAACCTAAATCCATTAAAGCTTTATAAGCTCCAATTTGATAGGCCCCTTTGGCGCCTCCTCCTTCTAATGCTAAACCACGCATAACATCACCATTACCATTATATGATAAATGGCGAAAAAAAAGAAGAAAAAAAGGGTCTTACCCCTTATCATTTTAAAATATATTTTGTCGCTGGACCATTTCCCAATTTATTGATTATTTTCTCTTCTACCATCCTATTCAATATTATTGAAGTAGCAGTTTTTTCCTTATCAATCAATTGTTCTGCATCTTTCCGCGATATTTCCCCATGTTTATTCAAGTAATCAATTATTAATCCTTTTTCGTCATTTATTTCTTCATTAGTCAAAGTAGTTTCAGATAAAGTGATTCTCGGCAATTTAACCACGAATGAAGAAGGCAAAGCAGCAATTTCAAAATCCAAATTTTTACTCTTATAATAGGTATTTACTCTTCTTAATCCACTTCCGATAGCTTCAACTCTTTTTAATCGCATAAAGATCGATTGTAAATAGGGGTTTCGTGATGTCGATAAACCAGCTAAAATATCTTCAATAGTTATATTTCCATATAATGATCCGTAACTTATAAACTCAATAAAATTATTTTTATATATATTTATAATATTTGAAGTATTAGTTGAATAATCGCGATGAATCAAAGAATTTAAAATAATTTCTCTTAAAATAAACTCCGGATATTCTTCGATATCTTTTCTAATTGAATTTTCTATTAAACCATATGTTGCTGAATTTAAATTGAGATAATCCAATGCTTTATCATAGATTTCTAATAGTGAACCTCTTAGTTCCCTTCGATCTAAAAAATTACTTTTATCAATAGATTCGTAAGTTGCTATTTTTATGGTAAAAGGATTTTGATCCGATAAGAGCAGTGCCAAATTGGTATATTGACCATGCTCATTTTTTAAATGGAGATTATTTTGAACTTGATTATCATTTATATCGATATTAATTTCCTTAAATGCCGATTCAATATAGTTAAATGTTAAACTTTGATTAATTGAAACAGAAGTCTCATAAGATAAATTACTATTTTTAATAATCATTTGTTTTATCGTTTCATCAGTTGCCGGAATCGAACAAGAACCATTTCTTATAAAAGTTCCCTTTAAAATACCTTTTTCTTTTAGATAATAAATATTTAATCCCTTACTTACATTAATTACTATATAATCTTTACCATCTAAAGTACAATTATTTATAGATACAAACATCGAACAATCAGGTGTAATTTTTTGAATAATGCCATTTGATATTTTTTCTTCGGTTTCTTTCATATTTTCTAAACCAACTAATTTGCCTTTATCATCATACCCTATAAATATTGTTCCACTATAAGTATTTAAAAATGCAATTATTTCTTTATATATGTTTTCAGTATACTCTCTTTTGAATTCAGTAGTTTCATTTTCTAGCATTATTATCACCCTTTAATATATTGTACTACAAAATCCTCGATTTAAGTAAATAATCGTTCGCAAAATCGTTCGTATCGTTCGCAAAATCGTTCACATCGTTCGCAAAATCGTTCACATCGTTCGCAAAATCGTTCGCATCGTTCACAAAATCGTTCGCATCGTTCATTTGTGACATTACATTTTATCAACCGTTTCAATTGCCAAAATATCCAAAATATGCGTCAAGATATTATAGACTAATTGAGTTAAAGCTAAGTATGAATTTTTAACATTCTCATTTTGTTCATTAGAGATATTATTATTCGTATAAAATTTATTATATAGACTACATAATTCATAGACAAAATCGCATATGTAATTAGTCGATACTTCATTATATGAACTCGTCAAAGCTTTAGGCAATTCCGTAATCTTAACTAAGATATTGCGTACATCCTCATTGGGAATAACTTTCATTTCACAATCGTTCGTTCCCACTTTATTTAATAAGGATATTATGCGCGTCGTCGTATAGACGATATAGATGCCCGTCTTGCCATCAAACGAGCAAAACTTATCGACATCAAAATTATAATCCGTCTTCCGACTTGGCGAAAGATCGGCAAACTTTAAAGTAGCAACGGTCAATTTGCTAGCTATTTGATCCCGCTCTGTCCCTTGAATTTCCGGTTTAATATTCGGTTCAATCTTATCATAGACAATTTTTATCAAGCCCTTTAAGCTCATGATGCCGCCATCGCGCGTCTTAAAAGGTTTGCCATCTTTGCCATTGATCGTCCCAAAGCCAAAAAATTTTAGATTGGTACTCATCGGAACTAATTCGGATTTATAAGCGGCGCGGAATATTTGTTCAAAGTGCAGACTTTGCCGTTCATCGGTAAAATACCACACTTCATCGGGTTTAAAGTCTTGCATTCTTTGATAGAGAGTTGCTAGTTCGGTCGTGTCATATAAAACGGCTCCATCACTTTTAACTAAGAATAATGGTGGCATTTCCTTTTTATCATCGGGCAAGGCAATAGGCATGATTAAGGCACCTTCATAATCTTGGGTAACATTTTTAGCCTTCAAGTGATCGATGACTTTCGGAACATACGGATGCGCATTCGATTCGCCATAGGAATAATCAAAATGACAATTTAAATAGTCATATACCTTTTGACAATCGGCTTTGCTTACATCGACTATTTGACGCCATAATTCGGTAATACCCGGATCATTATTTTGAAGGCGAGCCGTAAATAGACGCGCTTCCTCGGCATATTGGGGATCTTCTTTTTTTCGCTTACTAGCGCGCGGATAAATTATGCCTAAATCATCATTCGTAACGGGGGCCTTATCGGGATAAGGTCCATGATAATCCTCTTGAAAATAGCAGAGGTC
>CANQFG010000040.1 GCA_947598395.1 uncultured Bacilli bacterium | reverse complement strand
AAACTAGTGAATATACAACAATTACACCAAGTCCAGGAAGTTTGACAGTAAAAGCTCAAGAGAGTCGAAAAGGAACGATAACGGTTGAATTAAAGAAAGTAAGTACAGAAGAAAAAGAAGAAAAGTTTAAATGTAGTCTAACCGTAAATCCAAGTGAACGAAATGAAGAAGGAGAGAAATATATTGCTGAAAATTCATGCAAAAGTGTAGCAGCACCAAACTTAGGAACAGATGGAAAATTAATACCTATTACCTTATCAGCCGATGGAAAAGCGACGGTAGTTAGTGAAAGAAATCCAAATTGGTATAACTATTGTGAAAAGAAATGGGCGAATGCGGTTATACTAAATGATGATGTCGATTCTCAAAAATACTCTGTAGGTTCTCAAATAGAAGATACTGATATCGAAAGTTACTTTGTCTGGATACCAAAATATAAATATCGATTATGGAATGTACATGTAACTGATCCATTGTATACAGTTCATTCAATAGAAATAGAATTTGATACTAAAGACACTGAAGACGTAGAAGGAGTATCATGTAAAACACCGATGAACGATGGCAATACCCAAGGATTATCTGGAAATACTGGAAGTTGTAATAATGGAGAATATATGACGCATCCCGCATTTATCTCATTTGGTGTCGATGGCTTTTGGGTCGGCAAGTTTGAAACAGGATACAAAAATGCTAGTAGTGCAGAAAATGCCAAACAAGCTAGCGGTGTATCAACAAATATAGTTGTTAAACCAGATGAGTATTCATGGCGGGGCGCGAATATTAAAACTTTCTTTGATGCCGCAAAAGACTATAATACAAATTTAGACTCCCACATGATGAAAAATACGGAATGGGGAGCAGTTGCCTATTTATCACATTCAGTATATGGAATAAATAAAGAAATAACAATTAATAATAATAGTAGGTATAAAACCGGTTATGTTGCTTTGCCAAGTACTGATCAAAGCAATTATCATGGTGAAGCAGGTGAAGGAGAAAAATATAATACTCTATGGAATACGGAAATAGGACATCAGGCTAGTACGACAGGAAATATAACCGGTGTCTATGATATGAGTGGGGGTTCTTGGGAGTATATGGCGGCATATATATCCAAAGCGACAAAGGATGATAGTGGTTTTCAACCTGGTGAATTAGAAATGTTAGATGCCAAATATTTTGATGTATATGAAACGGCAAATACAATAACAGACTATGATAAAATGATTTTAGGAGATGCGACTGGCGAGGTGGGGCCGTTTGATAATTATAAAGATGGAGACGGATCTAGTAGATGGCACAGTCGTTGGTATGACGATTTAGGTTATTTTGCTTTTTCATCAAGTCCCTGGTTTCGTCGAAGTGACGGTAATGGTGAAGGATATCACGCTGGACAATTCTTCTTTGCTAGTCACACTGGCGAAGGCCGTGGTGGTGATGCCTTCCGCATTACCTTAGCTCCATCTAACAAGTCAGCATAGTCTGACTTTTTAGATGCCAATAAAAAAGAAAGCCTTAAGCAGCTTTCTTCATTGTTTTCCATTCACGTGCTGAAAGTGTTACGCGAACACCATTTATTTTTTTCGTTTGTAAATTTAAATCTTGTTTTACTTTCGTTTCGTTCATAGCATGTGATCTACGGCTTGAAAACTTTGGTTTTCTCGTTGTTAATTTAGTTGCCATTAGCTTTCCCTCCAATCTCGAATTCCTTAAGATTATATCAAGATATTAATATTAAGTCAATTAATTCTTGATAAAAGTTAAGGCTTTTTCCAAGCTAAAAGTCTCATTGAGTGCCTTTTTCGTTTGCTTATTTTGTACTTTTTCATTTTCTGTAGTAAGGGTAGTATTAAAAATATTTTGTAATCGTTTACTATAGTTTATGGATAAAGCCGTCTTAATATACAAAGATTTAAAGATTATTTCTGCTTGCTCTTCCGGCGTCTTTAAATCACTGCTTTCAAGAATTTGTTCGATATCCTTTAATCCATCATTGACGATATCGATAAGGGGATCGAGAAAAGTTACCTCTAAATCATCATAATTTTTCTTCAAAAGTTCTACTAACTCATTTTGATAATATGCCGTTGCACTGATGTAATGCTCATCTTCGATAAATAAGCGTTGTAAATCATTATAATAATAGATAAGACGATTTTTAATGCGAATTAAACTATTTCGGACATCGATATCCTCTTGTCTTTCAATCGCCATGCGAACATAATCCAAAAGCGTACTAGAGAATAATCTTTCAAAGAGCAATTCAGCCGTATAACTTTCCGTAGCTAAACGGATGATATCGTGAGCAATCGTCAATATTTCCGTTCGATACTCTTCATCATCGTAGATCATTTCCTCTTCTAAACAATTATTGATCCAATAATAATACTTTATGTCGTTGATCGTCTTATCTTTTGTCAATGCATAATGCGTATTAGCTAAAGCTTTCGGAAATTTGCTTTCAAGTAAGACGTGATGACTTTCACTAAAGATCGTATAAAATTTTAAAAGTTCATTATTATCGAAATTATCAAAATAGCCCATTTTCCGTTCGATAACTTTATTAGTCATGACGATATAATCTTTTATTTGTAGGTACTCGGGACTATTGATGCCAAAGGTAATTTCGGCATCGGATAAATTAGTAAAAAGTTTTTCTAATTTTTCATTGAAGAATAATAATTCATCACCGATAGTTTTTGTCATTTGCATCCCTCATTTAATAAAAATATCCTATCACTAGAATTAAAAGGTGTCAATAAGTTCTAAGTGGTGTATAATTTAATTAGGAGAGTATTATGTTTACACCTTTAGGAATTAAAACTGATTATAGTCTACTTAAGAGTCTCATTAAATTGGAAGACTTAATTTCGCGTGCTAAAGAATTAGGATTTACTTCTTTAGGTACGTTAGATGATAATCTCAGTGGTTCCCATATATTTTATGAGATGTGTCAAAATAATGGCATTAAACCGATAATAGGTTTAGATATTATGGCCGATGGTTATCATCTCTATCTATATCCTAAGAATATGGATGGTCTTAAAAATTTATTCCATTTAACTAAATATCAATTAGATCATGTTATAACGATAAAGGATTTAAAGAACTATCATGAAAATGTCATTGCCTTAGTTCCCATAGAGAGTCGTGATATCTATGAAAATATCCGTAATATCTTCGAGAATGTCTTTATCACTTTTAAAGATGAAACGGAACGCTTAAATGCCCAGTTGATTAGCGAGAATATCGTCTATTTAAATATTACGTGTGCTCTATCGAAGGAAAATAGTAAATATTTAAATTATCTATATATGATCGAGAAGGGTTTAAAACTCGGAGATATCGAACTTGTAAACTATGAAGATAAGGTCTTAGAACCAAAGGAATATGATACGAATATCTTAACGGATTTAATCGATATTCAATTTGTCAATGATAAAAAATATATTCCCCATTATCGCGAAGATATACCGGATAGTAAAGCATATCTTGAAAGTTTGGCTGAAAAGGGGTTAGCCAAGCGCTTAAATAATCATATCCCGGATAAATATCAAATAAGGCTCTCTTATGAGCTTAAAGTTATTGCCGATATGGGCTATACCGATTATTTTTTGATCGTCTTAGACTATGTTCGCTTTGCCAAAAAAAAGGGGATCTTTGTCGGAGCTGGACGTGGTAGTGCGGCGGGTTCACTAGTTGCCTATTCTCTGGGTATTACGTGGATTGACCCTTTAAAATATGATCTCTTATTTGAACGATTCTTAAATCCGGAAAGAGTGACGATGCCCGATATCGATATCGACTTCGAAGATGAACGGCGCGATGAAGTCGTCGAATATGTCAAAGAGACCTATGGCATCAATCGCGTGGCTAAAATAATGACTTATGCGACATTGACGGCCAAAGATGTCTTGCGCGTTGTTGCCAAAATTAATAATGCCGAAAATGAATCGTTAAATGAACTTCTGCGCAATATCGATAGTTCGCTTACATTAAAGGAAAATCGAACTAATAAAGTTGAGGCCATTTTGAAGAGCAATTATCTCATGAAGAAAGTCTATGAGGAGGCCAGTATTCTCGAAGGGTTAAAGAAACATATTGGAACCCATGCGGCAGGTGTCGTCATCTGTAGTGAAGATTTGGATAATTTGGTACCTATTATCAAGAGTGGCAATGATTATTTGACGGGTTATACGATGAATGAACTCGAAAGTTTAGGCCTTTTAAAGATGGACTTTTTATCGATAAAAAATTTGACGATTCTATCCAATACCTTAAAGGATATCGAACAAAATTCGGGCGAGAAGATCGATATCTATAATATTCCCTTTGATGATCCGGAGGTTTATAAAATATTTAGTCTAGCGGATACGGCGGGAATCTTCCAATTTGAATCCCATGGTTTAAAGAGTTTTTTGCGCAAATTAAAGCCGCATTGCTTTGAAGATTTAGTCTCGGCCTTGGCCCTCTATCGACCTGGTCCCATGCAAAATATCGATTTGTTTTTGGAACGGCGGGCCAATCCCCAAAAGGTGCAATATATCGATGATTCCCTAAAACCGATCCTCGAAAGTACGTATGGCATCATCATCTATCAAGAGCAAATAATGGAAATTCTTCGCTTGATGGCCAACTATAGTTATGCCGAAGCCGATATTGTCAGAAGAGCTATGAGCAAGAAAAAATCGAGCATCATCGAAAATGAAAAGAGCAAATTTATTGCCAATTCCCTTGCCAATGGGTATTCGGAAAAAGTAGCCAATGAAGTATACGAATTGATCCTCCGTTTTGCCGACTATGGCTTCAATAAATCGCATACGGTTGCCTATGCCATGATTGCCTACCAAATGGCCTACTTAAAGACGCATTTTCGAGAGTATTACTATATTAATCTTTTGAATACCAATATTGGTGGCGAACTTAAAACGCGGGAATATATTAATGAAGCAAAGGCCCATGGTATCGTCATCTTAAAACCGGATATCAATAGATCAAAAGAGAAGTATAGCAAAGAAAGAGATGGCATTCGCCTGCCGTTACGCGTCATTAAAGGAGTTGGAACGAGTGGAAGCGATACTCTAATCAAAAGAAGAGGCGATAGGCCATTTGATGATTACTTTGACTTTATCGTCCGCGGTTATGGAACGAATGTCAATAAGAAGATCTTGGAGGCCTTAATCTTGGGTGGGGCCTTGGATAGCTTTGGCTATACGCGAGCTACGTTGATTAAAAATATCGATGCCGTTATCATGTATGGCGATTTAATTCGAAACTTAGATGCCAGTTTAGTCAATAAACCGGAACTCGATATCGTTCCCGAATATTCGGAGATTAGTCTCATGCAAAATGAACTGGAATTATATGGCTACTATGTTTCGACGCATCCGGCAAGTAAATATCCGCGCGTTATGAAGCTAATCAATATGCCCAAATTCTTTGATCAATATGTCAAGACTGTCGTCTTAGTCGAAAATATTCGCACGATTAAGACGCGGGGTGGCAAGGATATGGCCTTTATTACGGCCAGTGACGAGACGACGTCGACGGAATTTATCGTTTTTTCGGATATGTTTAGTCGGATGGCCAATGTCAAAAGGGGCGATTTAATTTATGTATCGGGTCGCATCGAAAGGCGCTTCGATAAATATCAAATCGTTGTCAAAAATTTACAAAAAATATAACTAGAGGTGATGTATGAATCGAAAAGATAATCAGGAATTTTTATATAGGAGCGTCGAGAAACTCAAAAATAATGGCTATGAAGTAATCGACTATAGCTGTGGTTGTTTACCGGGGGATGTCATTCCGATGCAGATGTCTTCGACGGAACGAAAAACTTTTAAGGAGCTCTTGCCCTTAGTTTCCGAAGTGGAAATTGATCGCGATGAAATCTTTATGTCTTTGCCGACCATCAGTACGGAATTTTACTTGATATTCGCCGATATCGATGCTCTGCCAAGTAAACCCGAAGGATTTGAAACTATTGGAAATAAGCTCTATGCAATTATTAGCTACGTTGAAGATTCCGACACTTTTTTGAATCATCCCGATCGCGAGGCCTTTTTACCCAATTATAAAATTGAAAGAGATATGCTCGAAAAAGCGGAAATAATCGCGAACTGGGTAAATACTTTTTGTGCTTAGCTAAAATTTTGATATAATGAATTAGGGAGTGTGATACTTTTTATGAAAGATAAGACGAAAATTCGCGTATTATGTATTATAATTGGCTTTATCATCTTAGTTATGGGCTTACTTTTCCTCATCGTCTTTTTAAGTATTAAAGAGGAAAATGCTACGGGTGGTAAATTAAAGCAAACGACGCGAAGAAGTATCAGTACGACGATTACGACGACGATGAACATACCCGAGACGAGTACGAGTGTCATCATTGAAAATGATGAACCGACGAGTATGACGACGACCACGACGAAAAGAGCCGGAAGTACGAAGACGACAACGAGCACTAAAACGACGAAAACGACGACGAGTACGAAGACGAGCAAGATGACGACGACGACCAAGGCCAATAATCGGCATATCGTCACCAATGCCTCGACGTATCCCAATGCCCTCGATGCTTGGGAGTGGCAAATAGTCAATTTGATCAATGAAGAACGGGGACGCAATGGTCTAAAGAGTTTAGCTGTTGCCGAAGATCTTCGCGATATTGCCGAAAAGGGCGCCGATGATTGGATCAATTTAAGTCAAGAGGAATTAAAGCGCGTTTTGTATGGACATTCATACTATGCCAAGAAGAGCAATGGCCTAAATGCGACGACGGGCTATGAGACTCTATATGAAAATGTTTTAAGTAAGACTTCGATTACGACTAATGAGGGATTAAAGTACTTGGGAGTCGGAATTATCTATAAAGAAAATGGTGAAAATGGGATACCATCACATTATTTTGTCATCATCTATGAATAGAAAGACGTGATTATATGTTTGAATATATGGGCGATCGCTTGAGTAAAGCGATTAAAAATATTAAGGGAATGGGCCGCATTACCGAGGAGAATATCGGGGATGCGATGCGCGAAATTCGCGTAGCTTTATTGGAAGCCGATGTCAACTATGAAGTTGTCAAAGAATTTATTGCCAATATCAAGGAAAAAGCTTTGGGTTTAGAGGTAAGTAAATCTTTAAAACCCGAGGAATTATTTATCAAGCTCGTCAAAGATGAGTTAGTGGCCCTTTTAGGTGGGGATTATGTTCCCCTCGAGACGAAGAAAGTTCCAACGATCATCATGATGGTCGGCCTTCAAGGTAGTGGTAAGACGACGACGGCGGGTAAAATTGCCAATTTAGTGCGCAAGAAACACAAGAAAAATCCGCTTTTAGTAGCCTGTGATGTCTATCGACCTGCGGCTATCGATCAACTTAAAGAGATCGGGGCTTCTTTAAATATCCCCGTCTTCGAAGAGGGCAAGATCAAACCTTTAGATATCGTCAAAGATGCCCTTCAATATGCCAAGGAAAATAACCATGACTATATCATTGTCGATACGGCAGGCCGTCTACAAATCGATGAGGAATTGATGAATGAATTAGTCGAACTTGAAGCCTTTTTAAAACCGCAAGAGATCTTGCTCGTCATCGATGCCATGATCGGTCAAGACGCCATCAATGTCATCAAGGGCTTTAATGAAAAATTGACCCTTACGGGGGCTATTCTTACCAAAATGGATGGCAATACCAAGGGTGGCGTGGCCTTATCGGTAAGACATTTGACCAATATTCCGATAAAGCTTGTCGGCGATTCGGAAAAACTCGATGGCATCAGCGAATTCTATCCGGAACGGATGGCCGAACGCATTTTGGATATGGGCGATATCTTGTCCATTGCCGAAAAAGTCGAAGGGGTTATCAGCGAAGAAGAAGCCACGGATTTGACGCGCAAGATGAAAAAGGGCGATTATACCCTCGAAGATTTTTTGACGAATCTCAAACAAATTCGCAAGCTGGGACCTTTAGAAAACTTGCTCAAAATGATGCCCGGAGCTCGAAAGATGGGAATCGATAACATCAATATCAATCCCAAAGACATGGCCCATGTCGAAGCCATTATCCTTTCGATGACACCTTATGAACGCAGACATCCCGAATGCATCAAGAATACGCGCAAGCAACGCATTGCCAAGGGATCGGGCCGGAGTGTCGAAGAGATCAACCGCCTTTTAAATCAATTTGAACAAATGAAAAAAATGATGAAGCAAATGAGCAATGGCAATTTAAAGATGCCTTTCTAAATTACCCATTTGCTTAATTTTTATAAATATGCTAAAATAAGGCGCATATTAAATGTGAGGGGAAATTATATGGAAATAAAAAATATTGAAACGGGTTATCCACATCGCGATAAACCATGGATGAAATACTATAGTAGTGAAATGCAAGCACAAAAGATGCCAAAGAAGACACTTTATGAAAATATGCGCGATAATGTCGCTCATAACTTAAGCGATCCAGCGGTTACCTATAATGGTGAGCAAATATGCTATGAAGAATTTTTAGATTATGTCAAGACGGCTGCTAAAGTTTTAACAGCTGTCGATGTCCAAAGTGGCGATCGAATTCTTTATTTAATGGCTAATATTCCAGAGACATCATATACTTTATATGGTACCAATTTAATTGGTGGTGTTGCTGATTATGCCGATCCAAGACCGGATAGTGTCGACTTTAAGATAAGTGCTAAAAAAATATTGGAGATAATTAAACGTGAGAAAATAAAACATATTGTCGCATTAGATCAATGTTATTTAGCAATGATTAAACCAATCGAAGAAGAAATAAAAGAATGTGGCATAAATAATGTCATCTTAGTCAGTGCCACTGATTCTATGACGAAACGAGGAACATTCAATTATATCGATGAATATCTCAAATTTAATGGTGTCTCGGCGACGATAAAGAAATTAAAATATTTGAAAGTAATTGCTGAAAAATTAGACGCCGCAATTAAAACTTCCGTATTAGATATCATCAGTTATAAAGACATGGTTAAAAATGTTTCGACAGTTAATATAAAACCAGTAACATATACGCCTAATGCAATGGCGGCTATTACGCATTCATCGGGAACTTCGGGAACATTTCCGAAAGCTATTCCATTGACGAATGAGGGCATAATGTCCTATGCTTTTCAATTAAATCGTTCAAATACTTATACTCAAGCTAAAGATAGCAATTTGCAAATTCTCCCATACTTTTCTGCTTATGGTTTAGGAATTGGCAATTTTGGTTTTAGCAATGCCTATAATATGATTCAAATTCCCGAGTTTGTTCCTAAAAATATGGGCAAATTAATAAAGAAATATCGTCCTAATGCCATTATGGGAACGCCTAATTGGTATTTGACATTAACAAATGATAAGAGTTTAAAAAATGTCGACTTATCATTCATCCATACCATTGGGTATGGTGGTGATTCGATGAATCCTGAAGATGAAGCGATGATCAATGATTTTTTAGCCCACCATAATTGTTCGGAAAAAATTACTAAAGGACATGGTATGAGCGAACTTTCGGGCGGAGCTTCCTATGCTATTGGCGATTATAATATTCTCGGTAGTATGGGTATTCCAATGATTGACACTATTTATGGCGTCGTCGATCCGGAAACTAAAGAACTAGTTAAATTTGAAAAAGATCAAGATCGCATCGAAGGGGAATTTATCATTTCATCGCCAGCTATCGTAAGTGAAACCTTAGATGGCAATCCCGTTATAAAACATGGAACTTATGATGGTATCGATTTTATCTATTCCGGAGATATCGGAACGATGGATCGTAATGGCGTTTTATATTTCTTAACGCGAAGTGATCGTGCTTTCACAAGATACGATGGCTTTAAAGTAAAACCTTTTCAAATTGAAAATAACATTAAAGCTCTTCCTGAAATCAAAGATTGTTATATTACTCCTTATTTTGATGATGAGCATAAGGGCAATATGATTCAAGCCAATTTGTTATTAAAAGAAGACATGGATTTGACGGCTATTGATCAATTAGTAAATGATATGATCGATGATGTCTTCATTAAAAATTATCATGCCTCTTCAAGACAAATTCCTACTCGTATCGTCATTAAGAAAGATTATCCTGTAACTTTAAATGGCAAAGTTAACTATGCTCATGGATTCGATACAATTTCTGATGATGATTTAGTATATCGTGTAACTTTTGATGAAACAACTATTTCTGTCGATAATATTCGCATCAAAAGAGTAACGGATCGAAAAGTTTTAAAGAAGATTTAAGATATTTTCTCTTAATCTTCTTTTCTTATGCTATAATTTATATAGTGTAGGTGATAAAGTTGGGTTCTTATATCTTTTTAAATGTTTATGCATATATTATTTTAATTACGATGACATTTCTTTTCTTTAGCAAGAAGCGACTTCATGCTAAAGAGGATACGACATATTCGTTTTTGTTGATTACATTATTGTTTACTTGTGGATGGGGTTTATTGAGTAGTTTAATGAATAATTATGATTGGAGTTATAAAGAAATATTTGTCAATTTTTTTGGACGATTATATCTATCTAATCTCTTTTTAGTTTTTTATGGATTTACGATATATACCATAATTATATCTAATTATAACTTTAATAAACGAGCTAAGCCGCTTACTTATCTATGTTATATTGTAAGTGCAATTCTTTTATTGTTACCTTTAAATATCGAGACGATTAATAATGAGATGATTATATCGGGAGTATTACCGAAAGTTGCCTATTTACTATATACTATTTGTTATCTTGTTATGATTATCAGTGTTATAACTAATAAGGAAAAAAGTAAAAAGATGATACCAGTGTTATTGATTATCTTGATGGGCTTTTTTACTCTTATCTTTCAATCACAAGCTACGAATATTAATTATATTATTAATCCCTTTATAATTCTCATTGTCTTTATAATGTACTTTACCATTGAAAACCCAGATGTCAAAATGATCAATGCTTTAAATACTGCTAAAGCTGCGGCCGAAAAGGCCAATCGAGCTAAAACGGAATTCTTGAGTAATATGTCACATGAGATAAGAACGCCACTCAATGCCATCGTCGGTTTTTCGGATTGTATATTGGAAGAAGATACTTTGGAAGCGACTTATGAAGATGCCAAAGATATCAAGTTGGCTAGTGAAAACTTATTGGAAATCGTCAATGGTATTTTGGATATTTCAAAGATTGAAGCCAATAAGATGGAAATTGTTGAAACTGAATGGAAGCCAAGTGAAATATTTGCCAATTTGGCAAAGTTAGTCGAACCACGAATTGGCGAAAAACCAATTGAATTGGAGACAAATTTAGCTGAAGATTTGCCTTATAAATTATATGGCGATTGTGGGAAGATCAAACAAATTGTTACCAATATTTTGACTAATGCAGCTAAATATACCGAAAAGGGAAGAATAACTTTCCAAGTAAATTGTGTCAATCAAGGTGATAAAAGTCGTTTAGTTATTTCCGTTGAAGATACGGGACGGGGCATAAAACCCGAAAATATCGAAAAATTATTCAATAAGTTTGAACGGTTAGAGGAAGATAAGAATACGACCCTCGAAGGAACGGGGTTGGGCCTTGCCATAACGAAACGCTTGACGGAGATGTTAGGTGGTAAAATCATCGTTCAAAGTAAATATGGTGAAGGTTCGAAATTTACGGTTTATCTCGAACAAAAAATCGTCAAAGGTATGCGCGATGATGAGGCAACACAAGTATTGCCAAAGGTTACTGATGAACTTTTAAATATGTCTAATAAAAAAGTACTCGTCGTCGATGATAATAAGATCAATATCAAAGTTGCCTTAAAATTACTTTCTAATTTTGGCATTACGGCCGATAGTGTCGAATC
>CANQFG010000039.1 GCA_947598395.1 uncultured Bacilli bacterium | reverse complement strand
TTGCTTTACCTTAAAAATGATACTGCTATAATTTTATTATAGGTGATGATATGAAAGATGGGAAAATGGGCATCGTTAAATTAGTCTTAAGTATTTTCGTATTCATTCTCCTCGATAAGTTCTTCTTTAGAGGTTTAGCTTTAATCGGTTTTAAATCGCTAACGGGGCTTGCTTGGACGATTGCCAATACGATTAAATATTTATTGATTTCTTTAATTGTCTTTGTCATATATCATAGCGAAATACGCAGTGGTCAAAGCCGGTTTAATCGCCAATTTTTGAATAGCTTTATCTATTGTGTTGCTTGCTTTGTCTTTCTTATCGTTTTAACCATTATCCTTCACGAAGCCTTAAATTATATTGGCAATCCTCGTGGAATCGAAATTGGTTATAACTTTACGAATTATTTTTCCCAAAAATTCACGATTAGTTTTGCACTGAATTTAATCGTCGAATGTGCTTTTATGCCATTCCTATTATGCGTGATATTTCCCTTGGGATTTTCAAACGTCTTTAAAAAATATAGCACGGCCTCCTTTATAGCTGGTCTTACCTATGGAATATATTGTGCTATAAGTTTTAATAGTAGCTTTGAATATGCCCTATATCATGCGATTACACCAGCGGTTATTATCATCATGCTTACGTATCTTTATAAGACAAACCAAAATATTTGGTCGGTAATTGTCACTTATGCATTTTATGTATTATTTGGAACTTTTGCCATAAACTATATAGTATAGGTGTCTTATGGAAATACAAAAAAGGGATATATTAAAACTATTTTTTATCTTTTTCATCTTTCTTTATTTAATGACGATTATTCTATTGCCAATAGTAACGATTTTTCATATCGATTTATCAAGTCTTGATTATCGAAAATTAACGGCACTCGATCTCATCATATCGCTTGCACAGACCGTTATCGTCATCTGTTGTTATGGCAATATCTTAAAGCGGGATTATCGGGCATTTAAAGAAGATACGCGAAAGGATAAAATATTAGAATTTATTAAAGATGTAATCATTGGGTTCTTCTTATTTATGGTTTTTAAACTCATTGGGGCCTATCTTTCGGAATTGATCGGATTCCTTTTGGGCATCAAAGACTTAACGAGTGATAACCAAAATACGATTGAACTTTTAACTGGCAGTGCACCGGCGATGATGATGATCTCGACTGTCATTTTAGCTCCCATTTTAGAGGAGATGATCTTCCGTGGAGCCATCAGAACAGTCATCAAGAATAAAAAGGTTTTTATAACTGTAAGTGGACTAATCTTTGGCAGTATGCATTTTATAGATAGTGAGATTTTTTTTGGGGCGCTTTTGTTGATGGGAATTATTACGAGTCTCATCTTAGATAATAGCCAATATAATAAAAAGAAGAAAATTTTGCTATCTATAGGCATATGCATTTTCATTGCTTTGATGGGAATAGGTTTATTTACGATATTCCATGGTTCTATAATCGAAGCTTTGGCTAATATTCAAATTTCGGAAATTATTGGTGGTATAACCTATATTGCTGCGGGATTATATTTGGCTTATCTATATGCTACTAAAGATAATATTTATTTAAATATTGGAGTTCACGCATTGAATAATCTATTTAGTATGATTGTCATATTGTTTTTACAATAATGTTTTAGTATAATAATCAGAAAAAAAGAGAGTAAGTGATATCATGACTAGTATACTTGATATCGATGAGATATTATTTATTGTTGTTATTATTGCTTTGATCTTCTTTTCGCTAGTGATATTAAATTGTATAAATAAAAAGGAGAGCAAAATGAAAAATGAAGATAAAGCTCATAGGGATATGTTGGATTTAGAACGCATAACGAAGAATATCGAAACGGATTATAAACCCCTCAATATCGAACTTACGAGTTATGAGCAAGAGCAAGAGAATAATGCCATTATCAGTTATGAAGAATTGTTATCGAATAAGAACAATAGTCATCTCAATTATGATGAAAATTATAAGGGCAATGAAGAGATCTCGGTTAAAAAGGTCGACTTAAATGAAGGGTCGACGGTGATGCCTTTAAAATCTTCGGAATTCGAAGTGACGCTTATGAGCTATGAAAAAGAGGAAGCCTTCTTGAAAGCTTTAAAACAATTGCAAAGTGATCTGGTAAGATGAAAAAGGTATTTTTAAAAAGTTTTTTACAGATTATTGGGAGTCAAATTCTTGGCCTTGTAGTTAGCATGCTCTTGTTGGCATATCGACCTAAGGCGATAATTTTGTGGATATTGACGGATCTAATCGTTGCCATTTTGACCTGGATACCTCTTAAGCAAATCGAAAAAATCTTCTATCGCCGTTATAATCATCTTTGGTCGATGCTTTATATGGCCTGTCCGACATTCGGGGTTCCCATATTTATGTATATCCTATTTAAGATATTTAAGATGGATGTTTTCAAATACTTATTGTATTTAAATACGTACTTGTATTTGACCGTTTTGCTCATTAATTTTATTTATATAGTCATAAAAATGCTCCAAAAGAAATAAATTTTGGCTTTTTTTATTTTGTTTATCTTTTAAAGATGATAAAATATTTTTGTTTTAGGTGGTCCATATGAAAGTAGCAGTTGTAACTCTAGGTTGTAAAGTAAACGCTTATGAAAGCGAATTAATTAAGGAACGATTTTTAAAAAATGGGGATGTCCTCGTCGATGAGATGAGTAGGGCTGATGTCATCGTCATCAATACGTGTACGGTTACGAATACGGCCGATGCCAAAAGTCGGCATGCGATTAATCAGGCACGGCGGCTCAATGAGCGGGCTATCCTCGTCGTATGTGGTTGTTCGGCCGAAAACCATAAGGAGAAATTATTCGATCTCGATATCGATATCTTGATCGGCAATAAGGATAAGACCAAAATCGTCGATTTAGTCGAGGAATTTAAGCGTCATCATGAAAAGATTTCCCGTTTTTATGATTTGCGAAATGTTTCCTTTGAAGATATGCAAATTGCCAATTTTGCTCATAAGACGCGTGGTTTTGTCAAAATTCAAGATGGCTGTGATAACTTCTGTGCTTACTGCATTATCCCGTTTATGCGCGGCAATATTCGCAGCAAGGATATCGCGGTGGCCGAAGCGGAGGTCAAGTGTTTGGCCCAAAATGGCTATCAGGAGATCGTCCTCACGGGTATTCATACGGGTTCCTATGGGCGAAATGAGGATTATGATCTCGTCGATCTCATCCGTCGCATCAGCCAAATTCCTGAGATCAAGCGCATTCGGCTATCATCGATCGAAATAACGGAACTATCGGATAAATTTATGCAAGAGTTAAGGGATAACCCGAAATTATGCGATCACTTACATATCCCCATCCAAAGTGGGGCCGATGCGGTCTTAAAGAATATGGGCCGAAAATATGATATACGCGAATTTAAAGCGAAGGTCAAGGCGATTCGGGCCCTTCGCCCTGAAATCAATCTTACGACCGATCTAATCGTCGGATTCCCCCTAGAGAGTGATGCCGACTTTGCCGAAACGCTTCAAAATGTGCGCGAAATTGGCTTTTCCAAAATTCACACGTTTCCTTATTCGATGCGGTCGGGAACGAAGGCGAGTACGATGCCGAATGTCGCCGATGCCATAAAAAAGGCGCGGACGCAGGAGATGTTAACGCTTTCGGATGAATTAGAACGGCAATATAATCGCCAATTTTTAAATCGGGAAGTCGAAGTCTTAGTCGAAGAAAATAATACGGGCCTTACGAGCAATTATTTAAAAGTCCAATTGGATAGGGAGGAACAACCCAATACATTTGTCAAAGTCCTTATCACGGATGTTTACACCACATATGTCAAGGGACATGTAGTTTAATTGTCAAATTGACTGCGCCGTTTTATAATTTAAGTATAAAATAGGTGGTTATGATGGAGCATATTAACACAGAGGGGGTTATGAGTTTCACGATTCGCAGTAGGGGCCAAGCGATTGGCAAGGTAAACATCAGTCCTATCTTGCGCAATTTTGCCTTTGTAGCCTTTGTCTATGCCAGTTTAGGTCTTGCAAGCATCGCAAAGTCCGATGAACCGGTCATAAAGCGCGATGTCGTGGCCATGGAAGCACCAAAAACGGCAACGTTTTCTACTCATGCCAAAGAACCATCTTATGAGATTCCCTATACCGTCAAGTTTGGCGATACGATCAGTGAATTAGTCGCTTCCTATGCCCAAGATGCGGAGGAAGCCCAAGCCATTACGAATAAGATATTGGCACGCAATAAAAATATCAATAATAATCGCATTCAACAGGGAATGCTCATCTATCTTTGCTCCGTTCCCGAAAGTCATTTGGAAGAATTTGGCTATTCGGCTGATTATTCCCTCTTTGATCCATCATATGAAATCGAAGATCGCGTTTACTATGTCGAAAGTGCCTTAGAAAATCCCATACTTGGCGAAGATAACCACGACTTATACGACGTCTTAACCAAGAAGATGACGAGCCTCGAACGCGTTTTAAAAGATTATCATATCAAAGGTGATGCGGAATTGCGCAATTACCTCTTGGACTATATCCTCGAAGAATATCGCACGCTAACTCAAGAGGTCGAAAAATTTACCCATCGTCACTTTGCTGATTATCGCCATGTCTATCCCTTGACGGAAACCAAGAAAAATGTCAGTGAATTTCAAAGTTATGCCCTATAACTTTGTTTTTTTGTCGAATGACTAATTTTTTCGAACTTCATAAAAAATGTATGCTAAAATAAATGAAGGTGGTCGCATTGGAATACGTCAAAGGTAAATACAAATCATCAATTTTTAGTAGTAGTTCGGGCTATGTCGTCGGACTTTTTCGCGTTAAAGAGGCCAGTGAAGAATTAGCCGATTTGAAAAATAAGACGATTACTTTTACGGGCTATTTTCATGAACTTAACAATGATGATATGTACATCTTATATGGTTTTTATAAACTTCATGATCGATATGGCTATCAATTTCAAGTGAGCTCTTATGAACGGGTCGAACCCGAGGGAAGTGATGCCATTATCGAATTCTTGACGTCTTCCTTTGTCAAGGGCTGTGGGGAGAAGACGGCCAAAAAAATTGTCGAAGTTTTAGGAGATAAAGCCATTGCGTTAATCAAAAGCGATATTAAGAATCTCGAACGCGTGGGGTTATCCGTCAAGCAGACGACGTCGATTTATAAGTCGATCATGAATTATTATGATTCGGATGAGGCGATTATTTATTTAAAGGAACTCGGATTCTCCATTCGCGAGATTACCAAACTCTTAAATGTCTATGGCAAGAGAATCGTCGATATCGTCAAGGAGAATATCTATTCCTTGATCGATTATGTCGATTTTAATAAATTGGATAATATCTATTTTAAAATCTATACGGAGACGAATGAGGTACGGACGCGAGCTTGTATCGTCGAAGCGATCAAGCGGTTGACTTTTGAAACCGGGGATACCTATGTCGAAAGGGAAGATATCATTAGCTATCTAAATGACGTATTTAAAATTGTTATCGATGGGGAAGTCGATACCTATTTGGATTCTTTAGCTGATGATAATGTCCTAAAGCTTTTATATAAGCGCATCTATTTGATGGAATATTTTCAAGATGAAGAAAATATTGCCAATCGCCTTTATACAATTAGTAATCATCCGACGAAGATGCTCAATAATTTTGCAAATTTGATAACTTGGACCCAACGAGAATATAATATCGAATATAATGAAGAACAAGTTCGAGCTATCAAAGAAGCCCTTAAGAATTCGGTGACGATCATTACCGGTGGACCGGGGACGGGGAAGACGACGATTATCAACGGCCTTCTGCGCATGTTTCAATATATGAACAATATCGATGATCTGGGGATGAATGCCCGGGTGGCCTTACTAGCCCCGACGGGGCGAGCTAGCAAGCGCATGAGTGAGACGACTAATTTTGGTGCCAGCACGATTCACCGCTATTTAAAATGGAACCTCGAGACCAAGGAATTTGGCGTCAATGAATATAATCCCAATATGCAAGACTTAGTCATCGTCGATGAGGTCTCGATGATCGACAATAATTTGATGAGCAGCTTATTAAAGGGCATCAATCCCGAAGCCAAAGTCGTATTGGTGGGCGATGAGAATCAATTGCCATCGGTTGGACCTGGCAATGTCTTAAAAAATTTAATTGCCACGGATGTATTTCCCCATGTTCGCCTGACGAATATTTATCGCCAAAGCGATAACTCCTTTATTCCTATCCTAGCTGATGAAATAAAAAATCGCGAAGTTATCAGCAATATTACGGAAAAACGCGATGACTATAATTTCTTGA
This sequence comes from uncultured Bacilli bacterium, assembly GCA_947598395.1. GTDB lineage: Bacteria > Bacillota_I > Bacilli_A > RF39 > UBA660 > CAG-582. Next base: position 5,727 of record CANQFG010000039.1, on the reverse strand, counting down.
ATTGTGATCGAACGAATATTAAGAAAATGCTTAAAAATATCGTCTGTATGTCCATCGATAAGGGTTTAACGGATCGGGATATCCAAGTATTAGCCCCAATGTATAAGGGCGAAAATGGCATCGATAATTTAAATATGCTATTGCAAGAAATCTTTAATCCGCATGATGATCGCCTTACGGAAGTGCAAATTGGTCCCGTTACATATCGGATAAATGATAAGGTCATCAATTTAGTCAACAATATCGATCAAAATATCTTCAATGGCGATATTGGCTATATCAAGGAAATCAATCCCAAGAAGAACGACATCTTTATGAAAATCGATTTTTATGGCAATATCGTCGCTTTAAAGCGGGAAGATGTACCCCAAATTCAACACGCCTATGCCATGAGTATCCACAAGAGCCAAGGTGGCGAATTCAATCATGTAATCATGCCCATTACGAAAGAATATAATAAGATGCTCTATAATAAACTCATCTATACGGGTGTCTCGCGGGCTAAGAAGTCTTTGGTAATAATTGGTTCCCTAGAAGCCTTAAATTATGCCATAAATAATTCCTATAGTGTCGAACGTCGAACGAGTTTAGAAGAGATGATTTTGAATAAATTTAAATAATATGGCCATACTATAAATGGAGTTGATATTATGAAAAAGATGATGAAAGTCGTTGTTCCAACCGTCGCCGTCGGCGTTTTAGCAGCAACATCATATCTTATCGCTAAAAATAAAAAAAATATGTTAGATATAATCATCGAAGAAATCGAAACGATGAAATAAAAAAGAGAGCTCTAACTCTCGATTGGCTCAAGATTTTCTTGAGTCGTTTTTGTCTTGTAGGATTTCATTTCATCGCATAGACCGAGGATATAATCGGCCGAAATATCTAAGTATTCACATATTTTGGCTAAGTGTGTGACCGGCATGACATTTATTCCCTTTTCGTAGCGCGCATATTGTTGTTGTTTAATATGCAAGAAGGTGGCCAATTCCTTTTGTGAGATGTTATGGCAATCTCGAACCCATTTGATTCTATCAGTATAGTACATCTTTCTTCACCTATCATTTTTGTAACATTTTTAACAACAATTGTGTTCTTATGTGAACATAATTGTTGTAACAAAAAAAGGAGATTTTGCTTAAAGGGTAACAGAGGTTGCTTAGATAATCAAGGACTTTTAAAAAGGCGTTGATTATTGTGAAAGATATTTACAATAATGATGTGGTATGTTAATATAAGTATCCATGTTTGATGTTAAAAAAAGATTTTGTTGGTCATAAAGACGAAGACGTAGCATATTATATAAGTGATAAAAGTTATATTAAGCAGCACTTTTTTAGTTGTTTAAGACTTTAACATATGATATATTATAAATAGAATAAAAGAGGCGGTTATATGGATAACTTGGCAGCTTTCATCGAAGGCGATTTGTTTTTTCCCGTTTTATGTGTCGTGCTAGTTATATTAGTAATCGTTTTTATAGTGGTTCTCGTTTCGGGAATTATCGAGGATAATAGACGCAAAAAGCGAAAAGTTATCTACGATCAAGAATCGGAGATTAAATTCTTTAAAGATGAGCATGTGGAAAGTAATAAAATACCGACTAGTGAAACTCAAAATCTTGAAGACAATGGCCTTTCGAAACCGGAAAATATGGAATTTGAAAATGGCGAGAAAAATATAGAAGAAGCGCCCGTTGCTCCGGTTGAAGCGACTCCTTCTATTCAAGAGGTAGTCAAACGGGAAATCCCCGAACTCGAGGATAACATCTTTAAGGATCGCCAAGAAGAGCACGTCGTTTCCGATAATACGCGCGATGATATCTATGAAAATATCGATAAGATAAATGGCAAAGATATCGCGGATATAACAATCGATGATCTTACCGATGATGTTTTAGCCGTCGAAGATGATGTTATTGCTGCTGCCAATGCCTATATTGCTTCGGTTATGGCTAGTAAAAAGTAGGTGCGTTATGGGTAAAATATTAAATTTTGATAATGTTTATTTGGAATATCCCGATGATTTAGAGTTTGAAGAAGAGGAAGAGCCCATAAATAAAGAGGAATATAAACAAGTTGTCAAGGGGCGCAAAGCCTTTGAAAATAAGCCTTTAAAGGACGAAAAACCTTTACAAAAATAAGACACATTTGGTTGTCTTTTTATTTTTTTTATGTTAAATTTAGGTAAGGTGAAAGATTATGACAAAATATGATGCTAACTCAATAAAAATCTTGGAAGGCCTTGAAGCAGTGCGTAAAAGACCCGGTATGTATATCGGTTCGACGGACAAACGAGGACTTCATCATCTAGCTTGGGAAATTATCGATAATTGCATGGATGAAATTATCAATGGCTATGGCGATACGATCAAGATTCGCTTGAATGGCGATGGATCGATTACGATTGCCGACAATGGTCGGGGCGTACCCATTGGCAAGCATCCGAGTGGTAAGTCGGCACCCGAGGTCATCTATACGGTCCTTCATGCCGGTGGCAAATTTGAAGAGGGCAACTATAAGGTCAGTGGTGGCTTACATGGCGTTGGAGCTAGCGTCGTCAATGCGCTATCGAGTTGGATGGATGTCACGATTTATACGGATGGCTTGATTTCCAATATTCGCTTTAAAAATGGTGGCGAAGTAGCGAGTCCCTTAAAGAAGATTGGCGAATCAAAGAAGACGGGAACCTGTGTTACTTTTATGCCCGATTATGAGATCTTTAAAAACTGTCAATTTTCCTTCTCGACGATCTGCGAACGGATGCAAGAAAGTGCATTTCTTCTAAAGCGATTGACGGTTGAACTCGAAAATGCTCCCGAAAATAAAAAAGTTTCTTATCATTACGATAATGGTCTAATCAGTTTTGTCGAATATATCAACGAGGAGATGACACCCCTTCATAGTGTCGTACCTATCCATGGCATTAAAAATGATATTGAGGTGGACATCGCCTTACAATATACGGATTCCTATAATGAAAATATTTTATCGTTTGTCAACGATGTCAAGACGACGGATGGGGGAACCCATGAAGTCGGCTTTAAGACGGGAATAACGAAGATCTTCAATGACTATGCACGCAATAATGGCATATTAAAGAGCAAGGATACGAATTTTGATGGCAGCGATGTGCGCGAAGGGCTTACGGCCGTCATCAATTTGAAAATTCCAGAAAAGATCTTGCAATTTGAAGGGCAAACCAAGGGCAAATTGGGAACCCCAGAAGCGCGCAGTGTCGTCGAAACGATCGTCTATGATGCCCTAAAGTTTTATCTCGAAGAGAATCGCAAGGATGCCATGACGATCGTCGAAAAGATGGGCAAGTCGAAGTTTGCTCGCGAAGCAGCTCGCAAGGCCCGCGAAGAGGCGCGCAATGGCAAAAGCAAAAAGGATGCGGCCAAGAGTTTATCGGGCAAATTGACGCCACCTCAAGCGCGCAATCCCAAAATCAATGAATTATTTATCGTCGAAGGTAACTCGGCTGGTGGAACGGCCAAGAAGAGCCGCGACCGCAAATTTCAAGGCGTCTTGCCGCTCCGTGGCAAAATTTTAAATACGGAAAAAGCGAGTCTTGCCGATGCTTTTAAAAATGAAGAGATTAATACGATGATTCACTGTATCGGTGCAGGTGTCGGTGCCGAATTCGATGTCAACGATATCAACTACGACAAGGTCATCATCATGACCGATGCCGATGATGATGGCGCTCATATTCAATGTCTATTACTGACATTCTTCTATCGCTTTATGCGGCCACTAATCGAAGAGGGACACCTCTATATTGCCATGCCGCCCCTTTTTAAAGTCGAAGAGGGCAAGAAGATAACTTATTTTTATACGAATGAAGAATTTAAAGAATATACGAAAGATAAGGATAATTCCAACTATCGCGTTCAACGATATAAAGGATTAGGGGAGATGAACCCCGAACCCCTTCGCGTTACGACGATGGCTCCAGAAACGCGCAATTTAATTCGCGTCAACATTACCGATGCGGCGATGGCCGAAAAACGGGTATCCGTTCTCATGGGCGATTCCGTTGAACCCCGTAAGGAATGGATCAATGAAAATGTCGACTTCTCACTGGAAGATGATTTCAAAATTTAGGAATAAAAAGTTATGAAAGTCGAAATTTATTTAAAAAAGCGCATAATATTATTCGTATTAGTAACCATCAGCTTATGCCTATTAATGGTTATTACGAATATCTTTTTAAGGGAAAATCAAATCGTCCAAAATAGCTTTATAATAAAATATGGCTTTAGTAAATCGAGTCTCAATATCTTAAATTATCCACTGAGTCGAGATGATGGCCGCATCAAGGCGCCGAGCAATACGATTTCGATAAAAAATAAGACGTCGAAACGCCAAAGATTTCAACTGGTTCTAAATTATGAAGATGCCGACATCTTGGATAAGTTCTATTTTTCCCTCGACAATGGCGCGGCGGAAAAGATGCGCGAAATTCTTTATGAAGGGGAAATCGCCGGTGGCGAAATGCGGGAACTCGATTTAAAAGTTTGGTTAGGTTTGGATCTCATCGAAGAGCAAGACCAAAATCATAGTTATCAATTTACCGTTTTAGTCAAAGAAAAATGAGAGTTAAATTTCTCTCATTTTTTCGCGATTTTTAAAAGGATTTTTGGGATCGATTTTGTCGGTAAAGAGGATGCCATCGAGGTGATCCATCTCGTGTTGGAAGGCAATCGCGATATCTTCACGAACGCGAATTTCATATTGTTTGCCGTGCTCGTCATAGGCTAGGAGTTTGACGCGCGCATAACGGGGGACGATGCCAACTGTTTCCCGATTGACGGAAAGACATCCTTCGCCCTCGCCAACGTAGATCAATTCTTCGGAATGGCTGATAACTTTCGGATTGATAACGATATATCTGCCAAATGTTCCATCGCCATTATCTTCGGAGACGACAAAGATGCGCTTCATAATTCCAATTTGACAAAATGATAAGCCCATGCCCGCACGTAAATTATATTTTTTAGCAAGCTCTTCATCTTGACTCATTTCGAGATAATCGAGACAATCATATATCTTTTGAATCGTCCCTTCATCTAAAGGAAAGGTAACCTCCGTACTTTTTTGATGAAGATGCGGATCCTTTTCATCCAATATTTCAATATCTGGTAATTGCAAAATAATCACCCCTTTAAGTAACTAGGTGTATTTTAACAAATAATGACCAAAAAAGCAAAATTTACCAAATATATTTATTTTAAAAAGGACATTTATTATGTCCAACTTTATAAAACTGAGAATATTTTAAGTAAAGTTATTGTATATAAGCATGTAAAATATTTACAATTGATTGCTAAAGATATTATACTTTAAATAGTAAAGGATGTATCAATATGGAGCTAATAAGGGAACTACGCATGTCAGCGATCATTTTAATTGTCGGAGCCTTTTTTCTAACGGGTTGCTTTTTTAAAGAAAAATATACGGTTACTTTTAAGACTAACGGAGGAAGCGAAGTGGCCAATGTCGTCGTTCGCGATGGCAATAAAATCGAAGAACCGGAAATTCCCCAAAAGGATGGATATGTCTTCATTGGCTGGTATTTAGATGGCGAAGAATTTGATTTCGATAAAGCTATTTCGGAAGATATTACTTTAGTTGCCAAATGGGGAACAATAGATGCCGATGAGGCCGAAGATACCAATGATGATGAAAACGATGATGAAAACGCGGAAGAGGTAAAATC
>CANQFG010000038.1 GCA_947598395.1 uncultured Bacilli bacterium | reverse complement strand
CCCGAACAGAGAAGTTAAGCACTGGAACGCCGACGATAGTTATCGCGAAAATAGGAAGTTGCAAACCTTTTTTTTTGTCTTTTTTTTATTAAATGACCAAAATAAAACAACTCCCATCTTTAAGAGTTGTCTTTTTTTATTTTATTATATTCATCCGTAAAGTAGTCATCGGTCATGCCAGCTATATAATCGATTACTTTTCGTGCATCGCTCGTCGTCTTTAAATAGGTCTCATCCATGTCCTTTAAATATACTTTATAGATATTGTTAGTCTTATCGTGATTCTTTAAGACCATGATGAGATTATCAAAGAGGACATTAAACATCATTTTAATCTCTTGTTTTTCTTGACTCGTATTGGCATGATCATAGATATTTTTATAATTAAAGGCTTTTAAATCGACGACCGCTTTAAAAATTTCGGGCGACATAGCGATATAATTTTGACCTAGCGAGTTTTTGATAATATCTTTAATTATCGTATTGATAATCTCGCGATTATTACTTCCCAATGTTTGCGTAATATTTTCGGGAATCTCTTTTTTATTGAGAACCCCTAACTGTACGGCATCCTCGATATCGCGACCGAGATAGCCGATAATATCGCTGATGCGAACGACACATCCTTCCAACGTCATCGGTACTAATTTTTTTATATAAGATGCATCTTGATAGCAGGTATGATAATCATTTAAAAAATCTTCTTGCGTCTTTTGACGTGGCCGATAGATGCAGTTTACGAATTCGCCATTATGACATAGAATGCCATCCAAAGTTTGAAGACATAAATTTTTGCCCCGGCCATTATCCTCTAAATACATGAGCGTTCTAACTGATTGGACATTATGGAAGAAGTAACCCTCGTTATATCTTAGAGAAATTTCGTTTAAGATGCTCTCTCCCAAATGCCCAAATGGTACATGACCGATATCATGACCTAAAGCGATGGCCTCGGTTAAATCTTCATTTAAGGACAAGGCACGAGCTATCGTGCGGGCAATCTTGCTTACAAATTGAACGTGAATAATGCGTTTAGAGATATGATCATTATTTTTGCGCGAGAATACCTGGGTTTTATCGATATAACGCGTATATGACAAACTATAGATTATGCGATCGATGTCGCGATAATAATTGGGTCGAATTTGATCATTCTCGGCCCCAAATAAGCGCACGGCATCTTGATCTTTAGTTGCATAAGGCGCTAGATATTTTTCATTATTGAGCATAATTTCTTTGATCTTCATTAAATCATTCCCTTACTTCAGCGATGTACACATATAAGCGACAATCTTATCAAGAACTAGCAATATTATATCATATCTTCCATATAATAAAAAAAGCTGATATTTACTGATAAACAGATGTTTACTTTCAAGACCAGATTTAATTAATTGCCTTTATTTTTCTTTTTATTCTTTTTGATATTTTTATTGACAAGACGGACTTTAACTCCTTTGTAGGTCGAAAATTTTTTCTTTACCCCTTCTGGTAGATTAACTTTATAGGTTTTCATATGTGCACCTCCTCATTTCTGCCTTATTATATCATAAGTTAGATTTTATGAAAATATTTATTTTCTTTGGTATAATAAATTCGGTGAATTATTTATGCGTATAGCTATTATTGGTGGTGGAGCTGCGGGCTTAATGGCGGCGATTAATGCCAAAAATGATCATAATGAAGTCATTATTTTAGAACGAAATAGCAAGTGTGGCAAGAAGTTGCTCTTGACGGGAAATGGCCGTGCGAATTTTTGGAATGAAGATCAAGACTTGAGTCATTATCATACGAAAAGGACCGAATTACTAGCACCCTTTATTAGAAAGCAAAGTCCCAAAATTATTCCTTTTTTTACTAATTTAGGTTTAGTATTCCGCAAGAGCAACGGCTATTACTATCCCTTTTCTAATCAATCATTGAGTTTAGTTAACGTTCTTCTTTATCGAATAAAATCTTTGAATATTACGATTCTTACGGATACCTATGTCTTAGATATCGAAAAAAAAGAAAAGTTCATTATTAAGACGAATAATTCCGAAATTGTTGCCGATAAAGTCATCCTAGCTGCGGGATCAAAAGCGGCTCCGAAGACGGGATCGGATGGCAATGGATATACTTTAGCTAAACAGCTAGGGCACTCGCTTAGGTCTTTAAATCCCTCTTTAGTTCAATTGAAAGGCCAAGATCATTATTATAAAGAGTGGGAAGGCGTTCGAAGTGAAGCTCGTTTATCATTATATATCGATGATTGCTTGCGGCGCGAAGAACGCGGTGAAGTTCAATTTACCAACTATGGCATCAGTGGCATATGCGTCTTTAATTTAAGTGGTGATGTCGCCGAGCTCGATGATTATAAACGGGCCAAGATCTTTATCGATTTTACACCATGGTTTGATGGTGATGATGCGGAATTTATAAATTGGTTAGATGCTAGAGCGGCTAATTTTAAATATTCGGTTAGTCAATTATTTGATGGCTTTTTAAATTATAAAATTACGAATATTATTCTCAAACTTTTACATATCAAAGCGGACACACCGTGGCATGATGTCGAAAAAGGGCAACTTATCAACATGTTAAGGCACTTTCCTTTTAATATCTTGGAGCCTAAGAGTTTTGAAGAAGCTCAAGTTTGTCGTGGCGGCGTCGATTTAAGCGAAATCGATATGGAAACTATGGAATCGAAAATCATCAAGGGCTTATACTTTGCGGGCGAAATTCTCGATGTCGATGGCGATTGCGGCGGCTATAATTTGGGTTTTGCCTTTATGAGTGGAATGACTGCCGGTTTGGCAGCAGCAAAAAACTAGTCTGGTAACTAGTTTTTTATATGGTATTAATTATTTTAATATCTTTAGTTTGCCCTCGATATCGTAAAGAAATCGATTACGAAAACTTTATTATGTTATTGACAACCGTTGCTTGTAATTTACTTCTTCGGTAGTTCCGGCGTTAATGGGCGTATTTGTATCTAACAAATTGCCGATGAAATCATAGCTTTAGTTTAAGCTATTTAATCCTATTTTATCGCCAAATAAGAGATACAGCCGAAATAATAATCGCCACAATGACAATGATGATGATAATAATTAAATTTCTATTATTCTTTTTGGGTTTTTCCGTTACTGATGGTTGGGGAGAAACAGCCGTGGTCGCATTATTCGGTACGGCATTTATAGGCGGTTGTTGTGGAGCGGGATTCTCGCCATTGCTAGCTTCATTGCCAGGATTTGGCATATTAGGCTCTGGTGGTACTGGCGCTTGTGGAGGTACTGGTGTAACCGGTGGAACTGGTGGAACTGGTGGAACTGGTGGAACTGGTGGAACTGGTGGAACTGGCGGTGTTGGTACACTTGGAGTCCCTGGTTCATTAGGTAGAGTAGTTGGTTCCATTGGTTGGACATCAGCTACTGGTGCGGTCTTTGGCTTTGGAATATCACTTTCCTCTTGCGGATTTACATTTTCTGGAGCTGGCGGTGTCGGAACAGTAGGTGATGTAGGCTGAATAGGTGGATTTACCGTTGTCACTGGTGTCGTTGGAGTCGTTGGCGTTGCTGGTGTTACTGGCGTTGCTGGTGATACTGGTGCTGCGGGAGTTGGAGGTGGAGTAACACCATTATTTACGGGAGTACTTGGTTGATTAGCATTTAAATTTTGATTGTCGCCTAAATTATTCATCGACGTATTTCCGGGATTAATTCCATTATTTGTTCCACAGTGGGGACATATTGTAACACCTTCCGGCAAAGTGTTACCACATTTTACACATAACATATTTATCTTCTCCTTAGTTTAATTAAATCTTAACATGCCCGAAGTTAATTATCAAGTTTTATTAAATTCAAAACTGTCATATTGCCAATATACATATAATTTAAATAGATAATAATATTCACAAGTACCCTATAATGAGGTAAATTCTAAATCGCGATTTCTCAATTTTAAAATCACAGCCATAAGTTGTAAAATCTCTTTTATCGAGCATTTTACCTTCGGGTGAATTCGTTATAAATACGTATATGTTACATAAACATTAAATATAAGGATAGAAAAAAATATTCATAAAGAAGCAAAAAACCTTTGAAAAAAAATTTTTTAAATTGTATAATTAAGAAGTCTGATCCAGCATGTAATGCGTAAAAACAAGACTGTTTTTGCGCATTATTTTTTTGCGCTAAAAAGGGTTAGATGGATTTACCATGAAGAAAAAGGAGGAAAATGTATGGAAAATCAAGAAAATAATAAATTTTTAGGTGAAGAAAAAATATCCAAACTATTACTTAAATTTTCGATTCCCTGTATATTATCATTGTTGATAAGTTCATTATATAATATCGTCGATCAAATATTTATTGGCAATAGTGAACTCGGGTATTTGGGCAATGCAGCTACCGGAGTTGTCTATCCGATCACGATTATTGCCGTCGCTTTTGCCTGGTGCTTTGGCGATGGAGCCGCTGCTTATTTATCTTTATGTCAAGGGCGCAAGGATACGAAGAATGCCCATCAAGCGATTGGCAATAGTATCTTAATTAGCTTTATGATAAGCATCATATTTCTCATCTTGGGTTTTATCTTTAAAGATCAATTATTGTATCTCTTTGGTGCTAGTTCGCAAAGTATTAATTTAGCGCGCGATTATTATGAAATTATCCTTGCAGCTATACCTATTTATATGCTTGGAAATAGCATGAATGCGGTCATTCGGGCCGATGGTGCGCCCGGATTTTCGATGTTGGCAACAGCAAGTGGTGCCCTTTTCAATATCATCTTTGATCCAGTCTTTATCTTTGGCTTTAATTGGGGCATAAAAGGAGCGGCGTTGGCAACTATTCTGGGGCAAATCGTTACCTTGATTGTCTCGATTATCTATTATACGCGGACGAAGACCTTTAAATTACATAGAGATAGTTTTAGCATCAATATGTCCGTCTTTAAAAATGTCATCAAATTAGGCATATCGACCTTTATTACTCAAATGAGTATCGTCATCATTTCGCTCGTGTGCAATATTATGCTTGCCAAGTATGGAGCCATGAGCAAATATGGATCCGATATTCCCATTGCCGTCATCGGCATTACGATGAAAGTATTCTCGATCGTCATCAACATTATCGTGGGCATTATTTTGGGAGCCCAACCGATTCTTGGCTATAACTATGGTGCTAAGAATATTGCTCGCGTCAAAGAGACATTCAAAAAAGTCGTCATTATATCGACGATTGTGGGCATCGTCTCGACAATTATCTTTGAAACTTCTCCAGAAATTATCATTGGAGTCTTTGGATCGAACGAAGAATTATATATGGAATTTGCCGTTTTGACCTTCCGCTTATTCTTGATGCTCATCACTTTGACATGTCTTATAAAGATGAGCTCGATCTTCTTTCAAGCGGTTGGCGAACCCTTTAAGGCGGCTATCGTTTCCTTGACGCGCGACATCGTCTTCTTCGTACCTCTCGTCATTATTTTGCCAAAATATTATGGAATAAAAGGAGCTTTAATTGCGGGACCAATAGCCGATTTATTCGGAATGCTCGTCACGATTATCTTGCTCGTTCATTTCTTTAGCCATCTTGCGGATCGTAAAAAAGATGAAAAGAATTTGGCTTTTCAAAAGACGACATCGGGGGTTATCGTTACGATTGCTCGGATGCATGGCAGTCAAGGTAAGGCCATTGGTGCTTTGGTGGCAAAAAAATTAAATATTCCGTATTATTATAAGGAAATGACTGCTTTGGCGGCTCAAGAAAGTGGTCTCGATAGAGAATTTATTTCCAATATCAATCATCGTCAAGATATCCTTCATGATCTTTATTTGACGACTTCACCCGTCAAGTATGCCATCGAAGCTCAAGATAAGGTCATCAAGATGATTGCCGAACGCGGATCATGTGTTATCGTAGGTCGAGCTGCCGACTATGTTTTGCGCAATAATCCCAATGTCGTTCGCATCTTTATCTATGCGCCTATGGAATATCGCATAAAAAATATTATGAAGATGTATAATGATACGAAGGCGAAGGCCAAAAAGAATATCGAAAAATCCGATAAAAATCGTGCCCATTATTATGCCATGATTGCCAATCAAGAGTGGGGAAAACCCGAAAATTATGACTTATGTATCGATTCGCGGATTGGCATGGAAAAGACGGCCGATATCATCGTCGAATATTTAAGACAAATTACCAACTAATACCTTGTACTTTTGAAGTAGTATGTTATAATATTTCCGGATTAAAAAACTTTAAAGATGAAGGAAAGTTAAAGATGGAAAAGTATCAGGAAGTCGAAAGAAGTTTAATTAAGACATATCGCAAAGATATCTGGCGGTTATTTATAAGAGCGGTCAATGACTATGAATTAATTCGCGACAATGATTGCATCATGGTCTGTATCAGTGGGGGCAAGGATTCCTTCCTTTTGGCCAAGTGTATCCAAGAACTTCGTCGTCATGGCAAGATCAATTTTGAGGCCCATTATGTCGTTATGGATCCGGGCTATACGAAAGAGAATCGGCAAGCCATAATCGATAATGCCAAATTATTAAATGTGCCCATCGAAATATTCGAAAGCGATATCTTTGCCGTCGTCAATAAGGTTGCTTTAGAAAGCCCATGTTATCTATGCGCTCGGATGCGCCGGGGCTACTTATATAATCGTGCCCAAGAACTGGGTTGCAATAAAATTGCCTTGGGACACCATTTTGACGATGTCATCGAAACGACTTTATTATCCTTATTTTATGGTTCGGAAATCAAGACGATGATGCCCAAACTCAAAAGCGATAATTATCCCGGTCTTGAACTTATTAGACCCCTTTATATGGTTAAAGAACGTGCCATTAAGGCTTGGAAGAATTATAATCAGTTGACATTTCTCAATTGTGCCTGTCGTTTTACGGAACGTCAAGCTCTTTCCGAGGATGTTTCGAGCAAACGCGTGGAGATGAAAAACTTAATTGCTGAGATGCGCAAAATAAATCCGGATATCGATTACAATATCTTTAAGGCCCTCGATAATATCAATCTCAATTGTGTATTGGGTACCAAAAAAGATGGCGTCTATAAGAGCTTCTTAGATGATTATGATCAAAAATAAGGCTAGACTATGGGGTCTGGCTTTACTTTTGAAAAAATTTCTTTATAATATAAATTTCATGAAATGTGTGGTGAACATATGAGCAATTTTGTCAATTTGCCTTTGCCGACTTTGACGGGCAATAATCTCTATTTAAATGCCGAATATCTAAAAGCATATGAAGAGGAATTGCTCGCGTTTTTGGATGGTCAAGATTATATGCACAATCTAAGATTTGCTAAATCGATAATCATGAATCAAGAATTAAAGGCCAATAATGCCATTGAAGGCATCAACGATGATCTGACCTTAATTGCCGATGTCATCAAGCATCGATCCGCTGGTCCTTCGGATTTGGAACGGCAAAGAATCATCAACCTCTATCGGGGATACCAATATATTTTAAAAGGCAAGCCCATTGATAAAGACCATTTAAAGGAACTTTATGATATCTTGAGTGCCGGTTTGTTAGATGGCTATTGTCGAAGCAATATGGGATCCCTTTATCGGACGCAACCGGTCTATATCTTGAGGGGACAGAGCCTAATCGATCCCTTTATGGGTGCCGATGCGGATAAAATTGATTATTATATGGATCAATTCTTCGATTTTGCTAATTCGCCTATTTATGAAAATCGCGAAATCGATATCTTTATAAAATCCCAAATAATGCATTTTTATTTCGTCTATATTCATCCTTATTTTGATGTCAATGGGCGAACGAGTCGAACAGTGGCCATGTGGTATTTGATCAATCACCAAAATTATCCTTATATCGTCTTCAATCGGGCCATCTCATTTGCCAAACGGGAATATGAGTTAAATATTATCAAGGGGCGCACGCATGGTGATATAACCTTATTTTTAAAATATTTATTAGTTGTCGTCGAACGGGAATTGGAAAAAGAATTTTTAATACGCCATATTGGTCTTTCTTCGCCAAGCCCGCTTTCGCGCGAAGAGAAGCAAATGATCGAATATTTCTTGACGATGCATAGCAATAAGACTATCAAAGACCTTATCCATACCTATAATCAATATAATGAAAAACGCCAAGCGATGGTTATCTATGAGGAAAAGATCAAACCCTTAATCGACAAAAAGATTCTGTTAGTTAAAGGGCCAACGAACGGACATCTTTGCAATAATCAAAATAATCAATATTTGGGAATTAATCCCAAACTTGTCGCTGTCGAACCGCAAAAAGTCAAACATCTATCTTTAACCGATTATCTATAAAAAATACTAAAGGTGAAGAACTTTTAATATAATTAAAGAGATGGTTCCAAAAATATTTTCAATAATTCGTTTTTTCGACATCTTTTTGGCAAATAGTTATGAAATAATGATATAATGTAATGGAATCGATAAATTTATTAGAAATCAGGGTGTAAAATGATTGAGATAAAAAAGATTAGTAAAATATATAAGACGGGAAATTTTGAACAAAAGGCTTTGGATAAAGTCAGCGTCAATTTCCGGCAACATGAGTTTGCTTCCATCTTGGGTCCATCCGGTTCAGGGAAGACGACATTTTTAAATATCATCGGTGGTTTGGATGATTATACTTCCGGCGATTTAATTGTCAATGAAATAAGTACCAAGAAATTTAAAGATCGCGATTGGGATTCGTACCGCAATCATCGCGTCGGTTTTATCTTTCAAAGTTATAACTTGATCACGCACCAAACGATTTTAAAAAATGTCGAATTGGCACTTACCTTATCGGGAATTTCGAAAAGTGAAAGACGTAGAAGAGCATTGAAGGCCTTAAAGGAAGTGGGCCTCGAACGCCATGTCAATAAGCGGCCAAATCAATTGTCGGGTGGCCAAATGCAACGGGTAGCTATCGCCAGGGCTTTGATCAATGACCCCGAAATAATTTTAGCTGATGAGCCAACGGGAGCTTTGGATTCCGATACTTCTGTCCAAATTATGGATTTACTTAAAAAGATCTCGAAAGATAAACTCGTCATCATGGTTACGCACAATCCCGAACTAGCTAATAAATATTCTAGTCGGATTATCAATATTAAAGATGGTCAAATAGTCGATGATTCCAATCCTTATGATGGCAAGATTGATACGCGGGAAACCCTTGAACAAAAGAAAGATAAGTCGAAGAAGACCAAGATGTCCTTTTTGACCGCTTTGGGTTTATCGTTTAATAACTTGATGACGAAAAAAGCTAGAACTATATTAATTGCTGCGGCCGGTTCGATTGGCATTATTGGCATCGCCCTTATATTGGCGGTTTCGACGGGCTTTCAAAATTACGTCGACTCCATTCAAGAGGACACGTTGACGAGTTACCCCTTAACCATTCAACAAGAGGCGAGTGACATTACGGGTTTGCTGCTTTCAATGACGGGAAGCGATAAAGAGAATAATAATTCCAATGAAGTCCACGAACAACAATATGTCTCATCGATGTTGGGAAGTATCAGCACTAACGATTTAAAGAGTTTTAAAGAATATTTAGAAAAGAACTATGATCAAGTCGATCAAGATCTTGCCAATGTTCAATATAATTATAGTATCGATCCGACGATCTATACGATCGATGCCGTTAATAAATTGGCACGCATCAATCCCAATAATCTCTTTAGTTCGATGTTTGGCAACAACAATATTGCCAATTCCTATTCGACGATGGCTTCCATATTTTCATCGATGGTCGACAATCGTGAAGATATTCAAAAAGAATATGATGTCTTAGCTGGTCGTTGGCCAAGTAATTATGATGAGATGATTATCGTCTTATCGGAACCTAATTCCATATCGGATTTGCTCGTCTATTCCTTGGGGTTAAGAGATACGGAAGAATTGACGGATATGGTCACGAGTATTATGAGTGGCGAATCGACAAATATTCACAATGATCCATTAACGTTTACTTATGATGATTTGATGAATGTCGATATGCGTCTTATCATGCCTTATGATATCTATAAGTTCAATAATAAATATGACGTCTATGAAGATATGAGTGAAGACGAAGAATATATGCAAAAACTCTATGACAAAGCTTTAAAATTAAAAGTTGTCGGCATCGTAAGTCCCAAAGAGGGAATCACTTCGATGGCTTTGACGCCTGGAGTTGCCTATACTTCAGATTTAGTCGATTATATCATCGATTCGGCAAAAGATAGTGCCGCCGTCAAAAAGCAATTGGCCAATAGTGAAGTCGATGTCTTCTCCGGTCAACGTTTTGATAGTAAGAAGAGTAAATATGATTTTGAATTTTCGGATTTAGTAAAAATCGATAATGCGAAATTGCAAAGTGCCTTTAATATCAATATCGATCAAGCAACTTTGGAAAAAGAGACTCAAGGTTATATGGAAGAGATCAATAAGGCCATAACGACCAATACGTTGCCAGCCCAAGAACAATTTAGCAATGCATTTACGACTTTGGCTAATGGCTTATTTAAAAGTATTACTAGTCCTTTTGGCGTCAGCGATGTCGATAAGTTGGTTGGTGCCTACTTAAGTACTTCGGAAGCCGATAAAGTAATTGCCGAATTAGAAGCGACTTATGGCGTTCCTAAAGACGTCTTTAAAACGACTTATCAAGGTTTGTTAAAAGGCCTAATGGAAGCATATATTCCTGGTTATCTAGCCTTCATGAAAACCATGGATCCTAATTATGAAGCCGATGTTGCCACTGCCCAAGTCGAAGTAAATGATGAAATAAAGGAAACAGTTTTAAAGTCCTATTGTCAAATGGCAGCTATCGTCAAGACAAATGAGACGATGGGGCAAACGATGACGGAAGTCTTGATGAAAAAGACCATTTTAACGAAAGTTGGCGAATTAACGGGTAACTTGACCAATAAGTTTGCTACGGCCTTTAATGTCGATCAAGAAAAAATTGCTTCGGCTTTCAAACTAAATTTTTCCGAAGATGAATTAGCTCGTGTCGTCAGTGCCATGATGAATCCATCCGAAACTAACCAATTTTCTAATTTAGTTGCTTTAGGCTACCAAGATAAAGAAGTACCAACGTATATGTCTTTTTACTTTAATAGTTTTGAGGGCAAAGAACATTTCTTATCCTTTATCGACAAATATAATGAAAGTGTCGATCAAGAAAAAGAGATCAAGTATGCCGATACGACGGGAATATTGATGTCTTCGGTCAAAGTTATCGTCAATGCTGTAAGTTATGTCTTAATTGCCTTTGTCTCAATATCATTGGTCGTTTCAAGTATCATGATTGGCGTAATAACTTATATCTCTGTTTATGAACGAACCAAAGAAATCGGTATTTTGCGGGCCATTGGTGCCTCTAAAGGCAATATTTCTTCGATCTTCAATGCCGAAACATTTATCATTGGTTTACTAGCTGGTCTAATTGGAATTGGAATAAGTTATTCCTTAATTCCACCAATCAACAATGTACTTCATCACTTTACGGGTAACATTCCTTTGGCTGCCTATTTAAATCCAACAAGTGCCATAAAATTAGTAATTCTATCCATCATTTTAACTTTAATTGGTGGTTTAATTCCAGCGCGGGCTGCTTCGAAGAAAGACCCAGTTGAAGCTCTAAGAAGTGAATAGCAATTTTTATGGAAGATAATCGCGATTATCTTCTTTTTATATGAAAAGAAAAAAAAGAAATATATTAATAATGGCAAACGTGTTACAATAATATTTAAGAAACATATTGGAGGGGGAAAAAGAAATGAAATTAGAAAATTTAAAAGATTTAGTTTTATATCAAAGTGCAAATAACGAATAAAACGATTGAAGTATTATACGATAATGAAGACTTTTGGTTGACCCAAAAGACCATGGGCGAACTATTTAATGTCAAAGTTAATACCATCAATTATCACTTGAAAGAAGTATTTTCTAGTAATGAATTAAATGAAAATTCAGTTACTCAAAAAATTAGAGTAACTGCTTCTGACGGCAAAAATTACAATACGAACTTTTATAGTTTAGATGCCATTATTGCCGTTGGTTATCGCGTCAATTCGAAAAGGAAAAAATATTATTTGAATAGAAAGTAAATAACTTTTTAATATTTCTTTAACTTTTGTAAGATATAATTTTATAAGTCGGA
>CANQFG010000037.1 GCA_947598395.1 uncultured Bacilli bacterium | reverse complement strand
AGATAACTTTGTTCAGTATTGGTTAAATAGTTAAGGTGCGTATTGGTGGGATATTCGATGGTAACTTCGGCATTTTTTGAAGCTATTTCGACATCGGTATCATAGACGAGCTCATACTTTTTGATAAATGATTCGCCATAAAGACCCTTAGTTTCACTCCCGGAAAGTTTTATGGGAATGACAAAGAATTCATGAAGTTCATCGGCAACGGTTACTTTGAGTTTATTTAAGCGATAATCTTTCACCGTATCATCTTCCATGACGACTTTGACATCTTGCCAATTCTTTTGATAATCGCCCGTCGTGGCAATGCGCAGATCATCGATTCCCAAATAGCCTAAATAAATAATTATGCCTAAACTAATCAACGCCAAACCTATTTTAAAATATAACTCTCTTTTCATAAATTACCTCTTCTCATGAAGTCCAGTAAATTTGAACTTCATCATTCACGATTGCAATATTAGTATTATAATCCATTATTTCCTTCGTTACGGGATTGACTATTTCCGTAATATACCCCTTTGTATATAAGTCATTTAAGGTAAACTTGTCATTACAATTTCCCTCTAAATAACATCTCTTGGCATAATATTGCACTTTAGTTTCCATGGCCATTATTAATAGCCGATCATGATTTTGAACATAATTAATCGACGTTTTAGCAATTATTAAACCGCCAAGAAGCGCGATAGTTGCCAAAATAATCGTCATATTACTGATCTTTTTCATAGTAGCTCCTTATAAATTCTTCGCGATATTCAAGGATGCGATCTTCTTTGATGGCAATACGCAACTGCTCGGTTAGACGAATGAGAAAGCGAATATTATGGATGGATAAGAGGCGTGCGCCAAAAGTCTCATCGACATTAATTAAATGGCGAATATAGGCCTTAGTATAATGCTTGCATGCATAGCAATCACAATCTTCTTCGATCGGCGTAAAATCCTCTTTATATTTGGCATTTTTGATATTCATGCGTCCATGACGAGTGAAGGCATTGCCGTGGCGCGCAATGCGGGTCGGGATAACGCAGTCAAACATATCGATGCCCCGAATAACGCCTTCGATGATATCGATAGGTTCTCCTACTCCCATCAAATATCGCGGTTTATCTTTGGGCAAATACGGAATGGAATACTCGATGGCATTATACATATCTTCTTTCGCTTCATCATCGTTGGCAACGCCGCCAATGCTATAGCCATCAAAGTCGAGTTTAACCGTCTCGATTGCCGAATATTTGCGCAGATCGGCATATGGCCCCCCTTGAACGATGCCAAAGAGGGATTGCTTGGGATTTTGATGGACATCAAGGCCCCGCTTAGCCCACCTAACCGTGCGCTCGACACTATTCTTTAAATATTCATGACTCGCACTAGCAGGTGGACATTCATCAAAACTCATCGCAATATCGCTATCTAATTTATTTTGAATGGCGATCGATTTTTCAGGAGTAAGCATGAGTTTAGTACCATCGATATGGCTCTTAAACATTACGCCCTCTTCCGAAATATCTTTGGGCTTAGCTAGAGAAAAGACTTGGAAACCTCCACTATCCGTCAAAATGGGTCCATCATAATTCATAAATTTATGGAGGCCACCCGCCTTGGCAACGATATCCTCCCCGGGCCGAAGCCAAAGATGATAGGTATTGGCAAGAATGACGCCCGCCCCGGTAGCTTTTACCTCTTCGGGCGATAACGTCTTAACAGTCGCTTGGGTTCCAACCGGCATGAACATCGGCGTCTCATATTCCCCATAATTGGTCTTAAGTGTTCCATATCGCGCCTGCGTCTTTTTATCTTCGTGAATTAAATTATATTTAATCTTCATCAGACATTTCCCCTATTGGCTCCATAAGCCAAGATAAATTTGCGTTGATTTTCCTCATGGGCAGCAACTCGATGCTTTAAGTCTTCGTCAATGCGCTCGGCAAGATCGCTTAAATACGCCAAATACGCGGCGATATCATAATGCTTATCAGATGCCACATTTTCCAAATTAGTAAAATAATCATTATAGATAAAACCGACATAATTCAAAGCTAAATCGAGATTAAAATATAGATTGATGCGCATATCATTGACTACTAGGCTATCTTCGATCGAAAATAATTGCCGATCACAATCATATTCGATTTTATTGACCCCACTAACTAAGGTATTATAACTATTTAAAGCTAAGTGTTCAGCCAAGATGTATTCGACGTTATCGGGTCTTCGCGTTAAACGGTGAATTTCGAAATTAGTATTCGGAACTTTTACGATCGTTCGGCGATCATACTGAATAGCTGGCCGTAAGACATCGGTTCCACCATGACCATTGAGGCCATCGAGTATTCGCTCTCGACATTCCTTATTCTTATGTTGTCTTAAAATAATATCCTCCGTAATGGCTTTTTCGAGGCGCTCTTTATATAGGAGATACTCGCCAAAGAAATCCTTTTCGGCATCATGCTCAGATGAACTGAGAAAACTATGCATCGCATCGAAGTAATCATCGTAAAGACAGCCAAGGGGTTGTAAAGAAGCATCCAACGTAAAATAAATATTTATCGGTCTTCCCAAGGCAGAAATTTGATCGTGAAAATTAAAAACTTGATTTTCATCATCATAAAGTAAGCCTTTGACGACGGGACTTATCGTTTTATCTTCGCGATATAGGGAACACGTCGTCTCATAATTTTCGTGGCGAATATATTGAATCATATATTCGGTTCCGGGACATTCTTTTTTAAAAATAATCTTCATAAACTTCCTCCGTACTAATCAATAATCAACATGGCATCGCCAAAAGAGAAAAAGCGATAATGATGTTTTATGGCCTCGGCATAGGCCTCCATGATATGTTCTTTGCCCGCAAGAGCACTGACTAACATGATAAGCGTCGATTTGGGCAGATGGAAATTGGTAATTAAATTATCAATTCCTTGAAATTTAAAACCGGGATAGATAAAGATCTTTGTCGTACTTACCTCCGGCGTAAAGGCATCGTATTTGGCACGATTGCTCTCGAGGACGCGCGTCGATGTCGTTCCAACGGCAAATATTTTTCCTCCATGTGCTCGAACTTCGTTTAGAATATCCGCACTTTTAGAACTAAGAATATATGCTTCCTCGTGCATATCATGTTGGCGAACGTCTTCCACGCTTACGGGACGGAATGTTCCCAATCCGACATGCAAGGTGACGGGGACAATTTTTATTCCCCGATCTTCAATTTGCTGCAATAATTCCTTCGTAAAGTGCAAACCAGCTGTCGGGGCCGCCGCCGAACCATATAACTTGGCATACACCGTTTGATAGCGGTCTTGATCGGCTAGAGTTTTGTGAATATAGGGCGGCAAGGGCATCGAACCGAGGCGTTCGAGCACTTCCATCAATATGCCCTCATAAATTAGGCGAACATGCGTTATGCCATCGTTTAAAATTTGCTCGACTTCGGCCTTTAAAAGGCCATCGCCAAAGGAGATAATCGTCTTTTCATGCAAGCGCTTTTGGGGTTTGGCAAGGACTTCCCATACGTCCCCTTCGATGGGATGCAAGAGGAGAAGTTCAATGACCGCAGCCGTATCTTCTTTTTCCCCAATTAGCCGCGCGGGAATAACTTTGGAATCGTTGATGACCAAAGCATCGCCCGGATGCATATAATCAATGATATCCGTAAAATGCCGATGTTCGATGACGCCCGTCTTCTTATGAAGGACCAATAGCTTCGAAGCACTGCGATCCTTTAACGGCGTTTGCGCTATTAACTCTTCCGGTAAATCATAATCAAAATCATCCGTTCGCATAAGTTTACTTCCCTTCGCCATTTATTATACTAGATTTTCATGTAAAAAGGAAACATTTTAGTTTCCCTTCTCAAAATAAGCGATCTTCACTCGCGATATGCAAATGTTCATAGGCTTTTTCCGTAGCAACACGGCCCCGCGGCGTCCGCTTGAGGAATCCCTCTTGCATCAAATAAGGCTCGACGACATCTTCCAAAGTGGAGACCTCTTCGCCAATAGCCGAAGCCATCGTCTCGACGCCAACTGGACCACCATTAAATTTCATGATCAAGGCCGTCAAATATTCCTTATCAATTTGATCGAGGCCATATTCATCGACTTTTAAGCGCGTCAAAGCCTCTTCCGTAATCGTCGCATCGATTTCGCCATTGCCAATGACGAGGGCAAAATCGCGCACCCGTTTAAATAACCGATTGGCAATGCGCGGCGTTCTCCGGCTGCGTTTGGCGAGTATATGTGCCGCATCATCCGTAATGGGCATCCCCAAGACCTTACTCGTCCGCTTGATAATGCCAAATAATTCTTCTTCCGAATAATAATTTAGTTTGGCGATAATGCCAAAGCGATCGCGCAACGGCGAAGAGATATCGCCCGCCCGCGTCGTGGCCCCGACCAAGGTAAAGGGTGGCAAATCGATTTTAATACTGCGGCTCGATGAATCCGTTCCGACGACGATATCGAGTTCAAAATCCTCCATCGCCGGATAGAGAATTTCTTCGATAAACTTCGGCATGCGATGTATTTCATCGATAAATAAGACATCGCCGGGTTCCAAATTCGACAATACTGCCGCAAGATCGCCACTCTTTTCGATAGCTGGACCACTACTTGTCTTAAGTGAAGTTCCAAGTTCATTGGCAATAATATGAGCAAGCGTCGTCTTACCTAGACCTGGAGGCCCATATAACAAGACGTGATCTAAGGGTTCATCGCGCATTTTTGCCGCTTCGATAAAGATGCGAATATTTTCTTTGACTTCCCTTTGACCCACATATTCATCTAAAGATTGGGGCCGAATATTTTCATCGACCATATCTTCGCTCATTATCTCACTTGTCACTATTCGTTCCATTCCATCACTCCCTCTAAATAATTAATTAAATCCTGCCAATCCGCAAAGACATTTTTTTCATTTTTTACTCCCACCTTAATAGAAAGAGTTTGCATAATATCTTCCTCTTTATGCGTCCGCGTATTATCGACTAAATATTTTAAACCATACTTTTGACAGACAAAAGCTTTATCATGGGCATTAAAGATAATATGATGATATCTAAGACCTGCCTCTTCCAAGAGTTTTCTCGTCTTGTCGACCTCTTCCATATATTTATTGCCCCGCTTCGTTACAATATAGATCTTAAACCCTTTATCGTATAGGTAATTGATCGTTCGAAGGGCCTCGTTATTTATCTTGGCCAAATCCTCGATAACGGGCATATATTTATTTAAAAATTGCTCTTGAAATTCGCGATCGTAACTCGAAAAATCGAATTTCTGAGGATAATATACCTTCATCAAATAGGCGATGGCCCTCTTCGTATCGAAGATCGTATCATCTAAGGCAAAACCAACTTTAATGGGAGCGCGATAGATCTTTAAATAGCCCACAATATCGGGCCAATTATCCAGTTGTTTAAACGTCACTTGCCCACTGGGAGATGCAAAGTTGATGACATCGATGCCATCGCGCTTTAACTCGGCACATTTGCTCGTAAGATCATCGATAAATAAATCGATGCCATTGATCTTGGCGCTATAACCCTTATCTTTGACATTGGCAATAATCTTATCGTAATAGAGTCCATAATTATGAAAATAATCTTCGGTATCCTTTAACGCATTTTTAGAATAATTACCCCGCGCCGTTATGATATAGACCTCATGACCGGCAGCATGCATCCAATCGAGGGCATCTTTAGCCCCATCTTTAAGCGTGACATTTTTATGAATATCATCGTCGACACTGCGCAAAAATTCCTCATACTGTACGGAATCGAGATCTTCGAGCTTAGATAAATTGGGGAATCTTTGCTCCCGTAAATTTTCGATATATTCCGTCGTATTGGTCAATGTATTATCAATATCAATCCCGATGCGCATCAGTTACCTCTTAACATTAATTTTAATGCTTCCTTAATTTGATTTTCGATGGTTAAACTATAATCAATATGCGGTAAGACTTTCTTGATATCCCCCATTTTATAGCCAAGGCTTTCCAAGACGCCGACGAGTTCGTTATTATCTTGTACATTGGCGTCGATCGAGGATGCCAATTTGCCCTTTAGATCCAAGATAATTTGCCGCGCCAATTTCTCGCCAACTTTGGGGAACTTCGTCAAATAAATGACATTTTCGCGATCGATGGCATCGATAATGCCCGCTACACTTCCCGTAGCAAACATCGGCAAGGCAATTTTGGGACCGAGACCCTTGACATTGATGAGGCGCAAGAACAGAGTCCGCTCTTCTTCCGATTTAAAACCATAAAGCGAATGTTCTTCTTCGCGAATATGATTATATATATATACCTTATAGGAACTTCCCAATTCATAGGAATACGGATTGGCTACATAGACCGTATATCCAATACCATTATTATCGACGACAATCGCGTTGACTGTTTGCCCTTCAATCGTACCCGTAATGTAATTATACATAAAACCACCATCCTCTTTAATTATAGCATACATATGTTTTTAGTTATAGATAATTTTTATAAAAATGTAATGTCAAAAATCACCCATTATTAATAAACTATATTAGATAAAGGAGGTTTATTATGTACTACTACGGATATAACGGCGGATATGGAATGCAAACTGGCAATTCCTGCTGTATGCAAAATCCTGGATATGCTGGCTATACAACGGGCGGTTACTCATGGGGTGCTGCTCTATGGATCGTGTTATTCATTCTCCTAGTAATAATCATCGGCGCTGGCTGGACTGGGTACAATAATAATAACAACAATTTAGGTAACTAAAAAGGTCACTTCATGCGAAGTGATTCTTTTTTTAAAATAAGGTTAATTGATTCGATTCGGGCAAGCCATTTAAAACCCCTAAATCCTTTAATTTATCGATTGATGAGGCATTGACTTTACCGCGAATACGCAAATCCTCTTGGGAAATAAATGGTCCCGACATCCGGGCTTTGACGATCGACTTAGCTACGCTATCGCCAAGGCCATCGAGAGCTCTAAAGGGAATAATTAAGCCCTTGCCATCTTCCGTAATGACAAAATTTTTCGCATCACTCTTTTCCAAATCGATATTTTTAAAGTAGAAACCACGAGCCGTCATCTCGAGGCAAATATAAAGAGTTTCACGCGTATCGATTTCCTTATTCGAAGCTTCGTTTCCCTTGGCATCAATTTCATCGATGCGATCGCGAATGGCATTTTCACCACGAATCATCGTTAGGACATCAAATTGATCTTTCGTAATCGATAGAAAAGCACAATAGTAATATATTGGATGATGAACTTTGAAATATGCGATGCGGAAGGCACTCGTAACATAAGCCGTAGCATGGGCTTTCGGGAACATGTATTTGATCTTGCGACAAGATTCGATATACCACTCTGGAATGTTATATTCCCGCATCAAGGCGACATGGCTGGCCCATGTTTCAGGGTCTTTGCTGGCCTTGCCCTTGCGGACGAATTCCATTATTTTGAAAGCCTTGGCCGATGGGACACCCCATTGAATCAAATTGACCATGATGTCGTCGCGACAGCCGATGACATTTTTAAATGGGACTTCGATGATGCCGTCGGCATTCGGCGTACATAGATCGCGGGCATTGCCGAGCCATACATCGGTTCCATGCGAGAGGCCGGAAATTTTGATGAGTTCGGCAAAAGTAGTCGGTTTAGTCTCCTCGAGCATGCCGAGCAAGAATGACGTTCCAAATTCGGGGATACCAATCGTTCCCGTCGGACAGTATTTGCGCCCATCTTTTGTAAGTCCACGCAAGCGATCGGGTTCAAGGCCCAAGATTTCGGGACCCGTGAAGATCTTCATCGTATCCAAATCGCCTAAATCGATACTCGATACATCGATGCCCGATAGATCTTGAAGCATCCGCAAGACCGTCGGATTATCGTGTCCGAGAATATCGAGTTTTAAAAGGTCGGCATCGATGGCATGATATTCAAAATGGGTCGTCCGCCACGTACTCATCGGATCATCAGCTGGATATTGAAATGGCGTAAAATCCCAGACATCCTTATAGCCCGGAACGACGACGATGCCGCCGGGATGTTGCCCCGTCGTCCGTTTGACACCCGTACAGCCGACGGCCAAGCGCTCGACTTCGGCCGAACGGACCATCGAACGAATGAGGCCCTTTTTCTTAAGTTCGTCTTTCGGCGTAACCTCGAGGCCTAAACTTCGCGTTTCCGTACGCAGCATATTATATAATTGATCTTCAAATAATCCTTGGACATAGCCATAGGCCGTCTTATCGGCAACGGTACCAATCGTTCCGGCCCGATAGACATTATCCGTACCAAATAAGACCTTCGTATATTCGTGAGCACTGGCTTGGTTATCGCCACTGAAGTTGAGGTCGATATCCGGTACTTTGTCGGCATTAAAGCCCAAGAAAGTAGCAAAAGGCATATCATTTCCCTCATGGACCATCTTCGCTCCACATTTGGGACAATCGCGTTCGGGCAAGTCAAAACCGCTGGGATAATTTTCCGATAATGGATGTCCTTCATCGTCATTAAAGATACTATGGCAGCATTTTGGACAGTAGTAATGCGCTGGCAAGCCATTACATTCCGTAATACCCATCATGCTGGCGACGAAACTCGAACCGACGGAACCCCGCGAACCGACGAGATAGCCTTCGTCATTCGAATGTTTGACGAGCTTTTGGGCAATGAGATAGATGACGTCGAAGCCCCCACCGATAATGCCACCTAAATCCGCTTTCGCCTTTTCATGGGCCGCTTCACTGGTAAGAGTCGCATCTTCGCGCATCAAGTGCTTTTGCATGAGCTCGATGACGGCATCATATCCCGCCATGACGATATCATGAACGGTCTTCGGCAAACGTTCATCGCACTCCGCATCGCTCAATTCGGGATGATCTTCTTTCATTTGCTCCATAACTAACGATAAGATCTTATCCCCATAAAATTCTTGAGCAATCCGCTCTTCAATATTGCGCGGCAAGGGTTCGCCATACATACTATGCGCCTTAGTGAATACGAGATCGCGAACCGTCTCTTGCGAATGCTCGATAATCGGCGAATATGGTTTGGCGGGATAATCGATGACTTCGATGACTTCGAGACTATCGATGATCTTATTTGGGTTATCGATGACGATCTCTTGAACTAAGGCCTGATCATCTAACCAGGCAAAGGCTTCTTCCATCTCCTCCGTCGTTCTAAAATATTGATTGGGAATATGTCCTGGCAATATCGGATCTGAATCCGTATATTTACTCAATAACGAGTACGTACCATCGACATAGTTGACCGTTATTAAACCGGCTATTTGCAATTTGCGCAAAGCCCCATCGATGATATACTTTTTATCTTCGTCATTCGTCTTAAGATTTTCTTCGTTTTTATTCTTCTTATCGATTTGATAGATATAGGACAAGTTCGTACTCGTTATCGGAATACTTTTAATCTTCGTCAAGGCATAGATATACTTTAAAACTTTAATTTCGACATCCGATAAAACTACCCCTTTATCCTTAGCCGTAGCAATAGCTCGTTCGATATTTTCCTTATTGACATTAGCTTTAAAATCCGGTTGGAGATATCGGGCAAGTGGATGTCGTCCCTTGCCGGGAACATTTTGATTGACGATGATTTCCCGATATAATAAATCCCGTTCATTGATATTGTGAACATCACCCGTAGCAACGATGATCTTGCCACATTTTTTGGCACAATCGATGATCTTCCTTAGACATTTTTTCAAGTGTTCGAGATTATTGATATCATGACCCTTTAAAAGATGCATATAATTTTCGAGCGGTTGAATTTCGATATAATCATAGAACTCCATCGCCTTCATCAGATCTTCTTCACAACGCGTCTCGGCAATATAGAAGATCTCGCCATTTAAACAAGCCGAACCAACGAGAATTCCCTCGCGATTTTCCATAATTAATTTCCGCGGAATCTTGGCATTCCGTTCCAAGAAATTCGTATTGGCATAGCTGATAATTTTAAACATATTTTTTAAACCCTTATGATCTTTAGCAATCATCGTCACATGTTTTAAATTATCATAGATATTGGCCAAATTTTCCGTAAAAGTCTTGCCGGGAATATTTTCATACATGGCTAGCCAATCGTCATGACACCATTCATATTTCCAGACATAGTTTTTATTGCCATATTTTAGGAATGGATAGGCCGCATCGGGAAAATCTTGTTCTTCATCTTCCGTAAGGGCGCGAACATAATTTTTATAGCTCGATAATTCGCCAATATTGGCCATCTTTTTGGCATCATTTAAAAAGCTGATTTCCTCTAATAATCCCAAATTATTCAAGTCACTTAGTTTTTCCAAACCGGAAATCTGTTTGAGCATCTTCGTAAATATATAGCCCGTATTTTCGGAGTCGACATCGGCACCATGGTGTTGACCGACATAGACGGAAATATTGATAACCTTTTCGCCAAAGGACGTACGATATTTGACGGGAATAATATTCTCGGCAGGATGTAGAGTTACTTCGCCTTGAAAATCGACGAGTTCAAGGCCATCCGCCAACGTAACCGATAAGCTAACTTTATCGGTCTTAGCCGCCTTGTGGACATTATCGATATAGTATTCTTTGCGCATTTTGGTAACGCGCGTCTCCGTGGTCATATCGATATCTTCATAACTTTGCTCGACAAATTTGATGATCTCTTCGTCATCAATTTTAATACTTAAAATTTCCTTGCCCATCTCGTCATCGAACTTAAAGCTATTGGCTGGTACACCCGTATTTTCTTCATCGTCATCTAAAGCTTCACCGGTATCAATACCATAGAATTTTCCCAAAGCCTTTAAACTATGCTTTTTAAGATCGCGATTGATAACGCGCGAAAGCATCAACGTATCGACAATCGGATTTTTTAGTTCACCCAAATGATATTTATAATAGGCCATATCGAGCATATTCTTATCGAAGCGCGCATTATGGGCAACTAAAGGAAGTGAGCCAATCCACTCTTTGAAGCGCTTGGTGACATTCTCTTCGTTGTCGGCATCTTTGACATCGTCATCGCTGATATCGGTAATGCGCGTAATGGCCGCATCGATATGACAGCCAGGATTGATGAGTTCATCAAAGCGATCGATGACTTCGCCATTTTTAATTTTGACGCCACCAATTTCGATCATCGAATCGCCTAAGCCCGGATTAAAGCCCGTCGTTTCGGTATCGAAAATGACAAAAGTACTATCCTTGATGGCATCATCACTCGGATTATAGCAGACATCCAAGTGCGATTCACACATCTCGAGTTCGACTCCATAGGCCGCCTTAAAAGGTTTAAAATGCTCTAACTCATCTTGGGCCTCATGAAGATATTTTTCCATCTCCTTAATGCCCTCTTCGTTATGCGTTGCCTTGATCTCTTCGAGGCTGCTTTCCAATTCGGCAATCTTACCTTGAAGTTCTTTCTTCTTATTTTTATTATAGGCCGTAACGGTATCGAAGACATGGGGAAATGCTTGACAACAATCGTGATCCGTTATGGCAATGCCGGCATGGCCAAAGGCCATAGCTTGTTTAACTAGATCGACTTCATTACAGACGCCATCCATTTGGCTCATCATCGTATGGGCATGTAATTCCACTCTCTTTTTTGGACGATTATCGACGCGAACGGAATCCTGACTATCGATGCCCTCATAACTTCGAAATTGAAAGACTAAATCCTTGGCATAATCATCATGGCGAACTTGACCCGTAAAATGAAACCACTTGCCCTTTTTCAAATCCTTCCCATATTGAATAAATTCCTCTTCATCGCGGGCAAAGGCCTTAGCTAAAATACTCGAGGTATTATCGCTTATTTTTAAGGTTACTAAATAGAGGGGATTGCCGTCTTTTTTCGTCAACTGATTGAATTCGGCATCGAAGACATAGGCTTCGATATTGACGGCATTTTCTTCGCGATCGATGCTCGAAATCGGAACGACGCCCTCCCTTTGATAGTCGACTTTGGTCCGCGGTTTCCACTTCTTCTCTTCGCGAGTGGAAACTTTGGGAATCTTGACATTGATCTTCTCTTGTTCGATCTTATTGATAATCTTATCCTTTTCTTCGAGATTTAAGACAAATGAAACTTCAAAGCCCGAAATATCCATATCCTCTAATTTTTTGATGATCTTGCGACACTCTTTTTTTAAAATCGTCTCTTCGATCTTAGATGTAACTTCGATAATAATAACTTCGCCATCGATATGAATTTTATCCTTATCAATACCACCTAAACTGGGATTTTCTTCAATTAAATTATTAAAATAATATAAAAAGTAATCGAGAACTAAAGCCTCATCTAAATGCTCATAAAACATTTGAATATAGATCTTCTCGACATTATCGATACCTTCCGAACATAATTTCTTTAAGCGAAGCATCGACTCAATAGGAATAATCTCTTTGGAACTAATCCTCAACGTCCACGTATTATCGCGGCGATTGACTACCATATCCTTTAAATGACAATCTTCAAAGCTGATGACATCATTAAAATTAATCAATTTAAAAAAGCGTAAAAGTTTCTCGTCCATGTTGCACATCCTATTCTTCATCTAAGATAATTGTACCAAATTTCTGACGAAAAGTCTTTAGCTTTAAATCAAAAAATGAAAAAATGAAAAAGTCTTGCAAAATAAA
>CANQFG010000036.1 GCA_947598395.1 uncultured Bacilli bacterium | reverse complement strand
AGGATATAATTATCACTTTTTTACTTATCATTATTACTATATTAGTTCTCTACGTTGTAGGGCTAATATAGTAAAAAGCTACCTTTTAAGGTAGCCTAATCATTTAGGTGACTTAACTGACTTAAGTCCTCCTACATTCATTATATTAAATTTACTCTTGCTTAGCAAGGGATTTTTTAATTTGTTGGGGCTAAAGCAAGGCGGAAGCCACCGCCTCCGTAGACACCTCCAGTGTTTCTATGGAAACCGAACTGTCCGGCTATAACTCCGCTGTTATAAAAACCGCCTCGATTGAACCAAGGGGACGACACTTCAGCAAAACCGGAATCGTCGGCATACCAATTATTGTGATATCTACTACTGCCATCGTCATCTTGATAATTAGTAAATGGTCCCATTTCTCCGGTGGCATCGCCAAGGATCATTTTAGTATATTCATCTATTTTACTATCTTTATCGTAAATATCGACAAATCTTTTATCTAAATTCTCTAATTCATTTGGTTGGAATCCACTATCAGTTTTTTGAGTTTCAGCTGCATAAGCTGCTACGTACTCCCATGCACCTCCGCTCATATCATAGACACCTGTTATATTTCCAGTGGTACTGGCGGTGACTCCATTTTCATCTTTCCAGTCGGTATTGTATTCCGCGCCATCACCTGATTCACCAGTTACCTTACTTTGATCAGTACTTGGTAAAGCGGCATATCCCGTTTTATTTTGATTATTATTATTTATGGTTATTTCTTTATTTATTCCAAATATCGAATGAGATAGATAAGCGACTGCTCCCCACTCTGTATTCTTTAACATATGTGAATTTAAGGTTTCTTCATAGTTTTGAGCAGCAGTAAACATATTCTTTACAATGTTTCTTCGCCATGAATAGGCATTTGGTTTTACTATTATATGACTTGGATCTGAGCTTTCTACTTGGGCACTGGCTTTATCATTTGCTCCTTTATATCCAACTTCAAACTTACCTATCCAAAAACCATTTCCTCCAAAGGCTAAGAAAGCTGGATGTGTCATGTATTCACCGTTGGAACATGAACCAATATTTCCGCTTTCTTTTGGTGTTACACATGATACGCCATTTTCTTCGGTTGTATCTTCTGTATCAAATTCAATGTCGATGGTATGTACTTCTACATTAGTATTTGTTGTCTCAACATTCCATAATCGATATTTATATTTTGGTATCCATACAAACATCGATTCGACTTTTGACATGTCTATCTGTTCTCCATCATTTGGAGTATCTTCATTATCATTTAAGATGACTGCATTAGCCCACTTCTTTTCACAATAGTTATACCAATTTGGATTGTCTTTGCTTACTTTTGTTATTATTCCACTATCATTAATAGTTACTGGTATTAATTTATTTCCTTCATCAAGAGTTGGTATTGGAATATTTTCACAACTATTCTCTGCTAATAAAACTTCTGGATTATCGTCTCTTTCCGTGGCTGTTGCGGTTATCGTACATGTAAATTCTTCCGAGATAGACTCAATGCTTGATTTTATTAATTCAACAGTTACCGTTCCTTTTTCACGACTTTGAGCTTTGATTATATCTACAGGCATTTCACTTTTTATCGTGACATATTCATCAAACTTTTCTTGATTTTTTGGTACACATTCGATTTCTACTGTTGCATCATATTGACGTGAATTATTGGTTACTTCAAATTCTAGGACTGATCTTTCACCTATAGTTTTAAGTTCACCAGTTTCATATGTAATTTTCTTTCTTGTCTTTTCATCAATTACTTCACGACTTTTATCTTTACCATCAACTATAGCTTTGGAAAAATAAATATCATAATCATCTTTATTAAAACCAAGATTTATTACTCCATTTATCGTCAATGTTGCTGTTACTAAAGCAAATCCTATACTCATTAAAATTAATGCTATTATTATTCCTTTTTTCATGTCGATCTCTGCTCCTATTTTCCATTTTCTCTATTGTATTGCACCCCCCCCCAGTTGCATTTTTTCAGGCATGAAAAAAGGCCGAAAATACGGCACTTTTAGTTAAATTATTTAATTAAATCTAATCGATGAAGCATTTTATCTTTACCTAATAATTTCATTATGGCATATAAATCAGGTGTTTGTTTTTTACTTGTAATTGCTACTCTTAAGACAGTTGAAATATCGGCTACATTTCCCTTAAAGTTTTCAGGATTAGCTTTATATTCTTTCATATTGGCAGCATAACCCAATTCGGTAGCTAAATCCTTTACCTTGTTAAACCACGTATCTTTATCATCTGCTTCATTATAATATTTCGAAAAATAAGTACTGGTTATCTTAACTATTTCATCATGATCAGTAATGGTACCCCATTCATAGGTTACATCGTGATATAATTCATCGTACATATACCAGATTTGTTTTCTAATATCACTCCAACAAGCATAATCTTTGCGTGGTTTTTCTTGTACGCGTTCGATATTTAAAATGGCTTTGGTATACTCGGGATCTTTTTCAATAATATCCTTAAATTCTTGATCAAAATTAGCTGTAAAATTAACTAAATTAGCATATACTTCATCTTTAGTCATCTTCGAAATTAAATTTTTGGATATATTATCTAGTTTATCCAAATCATATAATGCTCCACTCGTACTTACTTTAGTTGGATTAAACTCAAATTCTAAATAAGACTTATCGGGATTATTATCGCGCCATTCTTCATAATTGCTATTTAAAATGGTCATAAGTGATTCAATAATGGCCTCTTTGGGATAACCCTTTTCAATATAATAGCCCATTAAAGCTTCTGGGTCTTTCCGCTTACTAATTTTACGACGAATGCCATTTTCTTGTTTTAAGAGCAAAGTATTATGGATATAATTCGGTAGTTCAAAGCCAAAGGTATTAAATAATTCGACATGGAAAGGAACGGAAGCTAACCACTCTTGTCCTCTTACGACATGGGTCGTATGCATCAAATGATCATCAACTAAATGGGCAAAATGATAAGTTGGCAAGAAATCCGAAGATTTCATAATTATATGATCCATATCATTTTCTGGAAATTCGATATCGCCCGTTACTAAATCATGGAAGATAAATTTGTGATTAAAATTGCCTTCTGATCGAAAACGAATGGTAAACTCTTCGCCATTTTTAATTCTTTGGGCCCGTTCTTCATTGGTCAAATCCCGACATTTAGCCCAACCACCATAATAGCCGATGCGACTCTTTTTGGCCTCTTGTTTTTTGCGCATAATATCGAGTTCTTCGGAGGTACAAAAACATGGATATGCGCGGCCAATCGTAATCAAATGCTTGATAAAAGCTTGATAGATCTCGCGACGTTTACTTTGGGTATATGGTCCATATTTGCCAACTGTCTTATCTTGATAATCGTATTCATCGGGAATAAAACCCAAATAATTTAAAGCTTCCATAATCTTATCGACAGCTTCTTTAATCTCCCTTTTGGTATCCGTATCTTCATTGCGCAAATAGAAAATACCACCACTATTTTTGGCAAGATAATAATCCGTCAACGATTGCAATAAATTGCCGAGATGAACATATCCCGTAGGACTCGGAGCAAAACGCGTTACCTTAGCACCTTCTGGTAAATTCCTTTTGGGATACATCGCTTCATAGTCTTCGATGGTCTTATCGATATTCGGAAATATCAAATCAGCTAATTCTTTATTTGTCATGGCAACACCTCTTAACTTTCTAATTATATCAAATTAATGGAAAATAACAACTAGCAAGACTAAAAAAAGCCAAATTACTTGACTTTAATCAATTCTTGATAATGTTTATCAAAACTATCTAAAAATTCGGTTACTTCCGATGGCATCGTCATATAAGAAAGGCTGATGCGCAAAGTCGTTTCACTGCGAAGTTTATCTTGATACATGGCATAGACGGCTTTACTCGGTTCGCCTTTTGAACAAGCTGTATTAGATGATATATAGATCTCATCTTGTTCCAAAGCATGGATAAACGTCTCCGGTTTAATATCCATCAAACTAATATTTAAAATATGGGGTATACAATATTTGGAAGTATTGACTAAAACTCGGGGATAATTGGCCATATGGGAAATGATCTTCTCATTAAATTTGCGCACAATTTCTTCTTTTTTAGCCAAGTCTTTTAAGGCAAGACGCAAGGCTTTGGAGAAGGCAACAATCAAAGGAAGTGGTGGCGTTCCCGGATTTAAATTGCCCTCTTCCGAACCATATAATAATGGCGTCAAAACTAAATTGCGCGTCTTATAGAGTAAGCCGATGCCCTTTGGTCCATATATCTTATGGGCCGACATGCTGGCGAGATCGACATCATTGACATTGATATTGACTTTGCCAATCGCTTGGGTCATATCACTATGGAAGATACAATTTTCATTATTTTTGCGAATAACTTGCCGAACCGTCTTTAGCGGTTGCCGTACTCCCGTTTCCGAATTGACGGCACAGATACTTACTAATATCGTATCCTTCGTCACTTTGCGTTTTAAATCTTCAAAATCGATGACCCCTTCATTCGTAACATCGACATAATCGATGATAAAACCCAATTTTTCCAAATATTTACAAATGCCATAAATACTCGGATGTTCCATTTTCGATACAGCTATATGATTGCCATACCGACGATACGTTAGAGCACAGCCTATGATGGCCATATTATTCGCTTCCGTCGAACCACTCGTATAGACAAATTCCGATTCCTTAATTCCCAAAAGATCAGCTATTTGCTTCGTTGCACTGGCCAATAATTCATGGGATTTGACTCCTAAACTATGCAAACTATTGGGATTGCCAAAATATTCTTGAGTAACTTTATTATAACTATCTAAAACTTCAGGTAATACCGGAGTCGTAGCCGAATAATCTAAATAAACCATTACTTCACCTCTTGATTTTCCTTTTTATATGCCTCCAATAACCGTTTATGGATTCCCGGTTCAACGACGTTTATCGAACTAATTGCATACTCTAAACTACTCTTAAAATTGCCCTTAAAGAAATCGCGTTCCGCCTTTTGAAGACCCGAATCAATACTGGGGTTAATTGCTCGGTAGCGGTTCCCATAGACAATGGCACTTTCGGCCATCGAAGCCGTCTTCACAATTTCTAACGACGTATTAAATAATTTCAATACGAGATCGCGAGCCGTATCGACGCGCGTATTTAAAGTCTTGATCGAAATCGGTTTCTTTTCGAGTTCAATGATCATATTCTTAATGGCTTCATTGGCTTCATCTAACTCGACATAATAATTTTTGGGAACGACAGGCAATTTAAATGATCCCATATGGGCCTTCGCTTGCTTGATGATGCTTCTTATCTCATCGAGTTGTTCGCGCGCCCGAATCTCATCTTCCTTTAAGGAGCCCAAACTGCGCAAAGTATAATCGAGTTTATCTTCGGCTTTGACGAGACGTAGATTGATCTTCTCCATCTCTTTACTCAAGCGGGAATAAGCCGTCTTTTTTTCGCGAAAACTGGCAACGACGCCATCATATAATTCCTCACAAGCCCCTACTTCATGGGATAATTCCCCAATAATCTTGACATCATCATCGGTCAAATCATAGGAATATTTGATATCATCGAGTTTGCTCGATATCCCACTGATGATCTTCTTCAATTTCTTACATTTCAAGATGACGCTGCGCAAATATTCATCGAATAGCTTCTTGGCGATCTTTTCCTTATCAAAATCGGCATATAAACGATCAAAATAATCGAGAATGGTCCGCAATTCAAAGATCGAATCTTCGAGATTTAAGACATTTAATCGATCGAAGATATCGGCGACTTTCTTCTCCGATTCACTGATATTATAATCGATATTTAAATAGTCGAGATTATAGCCTTCATTGATCATGCGTTCATATATTTTACTGACTTCTTGAATGCGGCTCGGAATCATGCGTTTGCCCATCAAGATTATCGATGGGGCCTCTTCGATGACAATCTTTAAATTGCCAATCGTATCATCTAAAGCTTTGACGATTTTGCCAACTTCCGAATAGACATTATTTTCCATAGCCATTTCAAAGGCACTGAATAGTTTATCGACATTTTCAAATTGTAACTCTAAAGGTATTTGAATGAGCGAATAATCTTCTTTATTATTGTTATTATATTGTAAGAATATCGAGCGATATTCACTTTTTAATTTCGTAACTATTTCTCGATTTTTTTGTTCCGATAACGTTATCTCTTTGATGTCATCCAACAATCTTTTGGCCCGACTCTTGGCTAAATAGATCTTAAATTCAATACTCGCAAGATCTAAATTGACATCTTGAAACTTCTTGCCACTCGTCCGCTCTTCCGCTTCGATTAATTCATCGGTAATCTTTGGAACATCTTCATCTTTGATACTCTTAAATATCGATTTCCAATAATTATATTTATCTTCCAATTCCTTATTATTGATAAGCGATTCAACTTTATTTAATTCACTCAATATCGAACCACTGATAATCAAATTTTTATTGCGTTCCAAATTTGTAATCGTATCCCGATATTGTTTTTTGATATTTTTGATAATCAAGAAAATGATAACTATGACAATAATGACAGTAATAATTGCATAAAAAATCGTAATCATGTTGAATAACTCACTACTCATAGCAACACTTCCTATCGTATAAACAATTATAGCATATAAATGGCAAAAATTCATCATATTTCTCATAATATCCCATGAAAAAAAGCTTGATCTTCATTCAAGCTCCGATAAGTTACTTGCTGATTAGCAAAGTCTCCATTCCAAAATAGACGTTCACTTATTATATCTTAATAGTTATTTTAAGCAAAATAAAAAAATACTACTCTTCATAAATTGTTACTGCTTCTTTTTTGGTGAGGTTTTGATCAATTAAAAGGATATCATTAGTCGTAACGCCAAGGATTTCGGCCAAGCGAATTAGAACTTGAGTATCGGGAATGGATACTCCTCGTTCCCATTTGCTGACGGCTTCGCGACTAATATATAATTTTTCGGCTAAGGTATACTGCGTAAATCCTTTTTCTTGGCGCTTCATTTTAATGAACTTACCGATTCTTATATAGTCCATAATTACCACTCCCAAGATAATTATAACGAGGCCCATACAAAAAAAGTAGGACCTTATAAGTCCCAATTATCGAGTTTTTGACACTTTGGACAGTAGTATGTTCCTCGG
Source organism: uncultured Bacilli bacterium (assembly GCA_947598395.1). Taxonomy (GTDB): domain Bacteria; phylum Bacillota_I; class Bacilli_A; order RF39; family UBA660; genus CAG-582. Next base: position 5,717 of record CANQFG010000036.1, on the reverse strand, counting down.
CCACCAACGCGTATTTTTTGAATTATGGTCGCACATTTAGGGCAAGGATCCCCCGCTTTGGTATGGACGCATAATTCACTTTGATAATGTCCCGTTACTCCGAGGCTCGAAGTATAACTGCGAATCGTCGTTCCTCCCATTTGGGTCGCCTTGGGAATGATTTCCTGACAGGCTTCTTTGATTTTTTGACATTCACTAGTCTCGAGGAGACTCCCCGGTTTTAAAGGATTTATCCCCGCCTTAAAGAGGACTTCATCGACATAGATATTGCCAAGTCCATTGACAATCGTCTGATCTAAAAGCAATGTTTTGATGGGCAGACGCTTCTTATGAATTTGTTCATAAAGATATGTAGCCGTCAAAGATTCACTATCGGGTTCCGGACCCAATTTGGCAATCTCGGGACACTTCATGACATCTTTAGTGGCAGTGATAAACATGCGACCAAATTTACGCGTATCGTGATAACGCAAATCGAGACCATTATCGAGCTCGAAGATGATGTGTTCGTGAGGCTCATATTTTTCTTGACGATTCTTAATAAAGTATTTGCCTTCCATGCGCAAGTGCGATAGAAGTGTAATATCACCAAGATCAAATAAAAGCCACTTGCCATAATTGGCGACGCCCTTAATTTCCCGACTTATGACATTTTTTTTAAATTCTTCGACATCGCCCATGATGATCTTCGAATATGGGGTTTGCACACTGGCAATCTTCCGCCCCACAAGCGAACGATTTAATGTACGAGCTACGGTTCTTACTTCAGCTATTTCCGGCATTATGCCACCTTCTTTACCTATTTTTTAACGTCTTTTTTAAGGCACCCTTTTGGCCATTTCCTGGGGTATTATGATCGCTTTTGTTTTGGTATTCTTCCCGCGTTATGGGAAGTCCCTCGACAAAGCGCTCTTCAAAGGGAATACTTTCATCTAAGGGAACATTCATGAAGATACACAAGTGCTTTAAGGTATCATTCATCGGGTCTTTTACCTTATTCCACGATAAGCGATACCCTTGAGAGGCATTGGTCTTATAACCTTCATTGGCCAGTTTCGTATAGACACTTCCCATGTCCAATTCGGCCAATAATTCGTACGTCTTGAGGTTGACCGAACGATTATAAGCGAGCTCCGGGCCATACTCTTCATTGATGAGCATGCGATATAAGTTTTCCCGGGCCGATACTAACCGATGATATACGGCATTGATCGAGTGATATTTACTCATGCCATAATAGGCATTCATCCGTTGTTCAAAGCGCATTAGTTCCCGAATTACCAAGACATAATAATGCCAATTAAAGCATAGGCAAAAATCGATATTCGGTTCCTTGCGACATGTCTCCTTCGCTTGATTATAGGCCGTTTCAAAGATTCCTCGCGAATTATATATCAATAGCCCCGTCTTTAAATTAGCTTCGATATTCTTACAATTGGAGTCACTATATGTCCGAATCATTTCGGGATATACGCCATCTTCATTGATGATATCAACTATTTTTTGAATCTCGGCTTTGCCACCAATCTTGCCTTCATTGGCAAATATTTTCTTTAAATTTTCTCTTGTTTGTTGCTTAAGTTGCATTGCTATTTCCTTTCTCATTATTTAGTTTCATATAAATCTGTTCCAAAATCCATACTGACCTTCATCGGTACGGAAAAATCGACAACGCTTTCCATAATCGTCTTGACAATATCGGCGACTTTTTCCTTCTCACCATCGACGACATCAAAGACGAGTTCATCGTGAATTTGCAAGAGCATCTTACTTTGAATATGATTGTTTTCAAAGGCACGATCTAATTCGACCATGGCTTTTTTGATGATATCCGCACTCGTTCCTTGAATGGGCGTATTGAGGGCAATGCGCTCCCCTGTCGCCCGAATGAGATGATTGCGGTTAAATAGTTCTTCGATGACGCGCTTGCGATGGAAAAGCGTTCTGACATATCCACATTCATAGGCATCTTTGACGATCAAATCCATATATTTTTTGACCCCCGGATATAATTCGAGATATTTATCGATAAACTTGCGGGCCTCTTTGGCCGTTATGCCAATATTCTCGCCTAAACCAAAGCCACTGATGCCATAGACGATGCCAAATATGACCGCCTTGGCCGTCCGCCGTTCTTGTTTCGTAACACTTTCCATATCCTTATTAAAGATATCGGCAGCGACTTTCGTATGAATATCATCCCCACGAATAAACGCATCGATGAGTTCTTGCGATTGAGAGATATGAGCTAATACCCGAAGTTCAATTTGGGAATAATCCGCCGATAAGAATTCGTCATATTCCGGAAGAAAAGCCTTGCGAACGAGACGTCCCAAATTATCCCGGGCTGGAATATTTTGCAAATTGGGATCGATCGACGATAATCTTCCCGTTCTTGTAAGCGTTTGCTTATAGATCGTATGAATTTTGCCATCATCGAGGATATATTTATTTAATCCTTCGAGATACGTACTATATACCTTCGTCATATTGCGGTATTCCAATATGAGTTCGATGACGGGATGGACGCCAACTAATTTTTCCAAAACTTCGGCATTCGTCTTATAGGCTTTTGGTCCCTTGACGCCATGTGGTAAACCCAACTTTTCAAAAAGCATATCGCCCAATTGGCGCGGACTGGCTATATTGAATTCTTCGCCACATAAATCATATATTTCTTTACTGGTTTTGTCAATTTTTTCCTTTAATTCAATGCGCATATCATTCAAAATATTGGCATCACATCTTATACCATTATATTCCATTTTCGCCAAAACGGTAACGAGAGGCATCTCAATATTGGAATATAGATCATACATTTCTTCACTCTTTAAATCCGTAATATATTTATCATGGACATCAAAAATATATTTAGCTTTATAGGCACATTCTTCCTTAACATCCTTTTTCTTCTTAATCAAATCGTGATAAAAGTCGATGGCTTGCCCATCATTATTCATGAGGACAGCTAAGTCATCCTTCGTCGTCTTATTTAAAAGATAGGCGGCTAAATTTAAATCGAAGACAGTATTGGTATTAAAATCTTTAAGCAAGATGATATTCTTTTTTAAATCGAAGGTATACTTGGGTACTTCGCGCGTATAATCCATAACCTCTTTGATTCTTTCGGGTGCGACGTAGAAGGCCTTTACTCCATCGAAAAGTCCCATACCCAAAATTGAAGCCAAGTGATAATTTTCTTGATCGCATTCGATGTAATAACCGATTTGATGTTCGAGGTCAATGTCTTTAACATCGGTAAGCATTTCATAACTTACATTATTTTCCACTTTAGGTCGACTATAGTCGCTCATGAGGGAATAGAATTCCAATTCGCGATATAAGTCATTGAGTTCATCTTCATTAGGTCCTTTGTAGCGCATATCTTTAAATTCGGCTTCTAGGGGAACATCACAATAGATCGTGGCCAATTGTTTGGAAAAAAAGGCCATATCCTTATCGGAAATTAATTTTTCTTGAAGTTTGCCCTTTATCTCATCGATATGATCGTATAAATTTTCCAAAGTTTCATATTCTTGCAAGAGCTTTAAAGCCGTCTTTTCCCCAATTCCTTTAACGCCGGGAATATTATCGGAAGAATCGCCCATCAAGGCTTTAAGATCGATGACGCGAATGGGATCAATCCCAAATTCTTCCTTAAAGTTATCGGGTTTATATTTCGTAAATCCTTTAGGCTTAAGTAGTTTGACATCGACGATATCCGTAATAAGTTGCAAATAATCATGATCGCTCGTTATCAAGGTTGCATCCCATTCAGGATCGAGATTGGCTCTTTTGGCAAGGGTTCCAATGATATCATCCGCTTCGTAATTTGGCACTTCAAAATAAGTGATTCCCATCGCCGTCAATAATTTACGTGCATAGGGCATCTGCGTTATCAAATCATCAGGGGTCTCGCTGCGCCCCGCCTTATATTCCTTATATTGTTCATGACGAAAACTCTTGCCGATATCAAAGGCAACAGCAATATATTCGGGATTTTCTTCATTTATAATTTTATTTAACATATTGGCAAACCCATATAAAGCATTAGTTGCCAACCCTTTAGAATTGCGCATTATGACACCCGTATAGGCCGTAGCATAATAACTTCTAAACATCAAATTGTTTCCATCAATTAAGATTATTTTTTTCATACGACTCACCTTTAAATATTATAGCAATATTTAGATAAAATAAAAAGAGCGCTTAGAATTAATCGTTCTTAAATTATTTAATTAGCAGGTGATAACACTAAACGAAAACTATAATCATTGCTTGGAGCACCTTGATGTCGACCAAAGGCAAATTGTCCTGCTAAGGCTCCACATAGATAATATCCACCACGAAATAGCCAAGATCCGTTATTATCAATAAAATGTGCATAATCATTATACCAACTACTATGCCATCTTAGACTATTATCTCCATCAATGAAGGATTGAAAAGGGCCTAATTCACCAATGGCGTCACCCAGTATCATATATTGATAAGAGTTAGCTACACTGTTGGCATTATATGCTTCATAATATTTAGCTGCATATTTATCCTCTAAAGTAGTCTTGCTAAAGCCACTGTTACTCCCATAAGATCCTGATCGATATGCCGCCATATACTCCCATGCTCCTCCACTCATATCATAAACACCCGTGATATTTCCGGTGGTACTAGCAAGAAATCCGTTTTCAGTATTCCATTCAGTATTATATTTTGAACCATCACCAAATATACCAGGATATGTTCCTTGATAAAGTTCTGGTATTGCACTATGGCCCGTTTTATAGGAAGAATTATTATTAATATTTATTTCATCGTTTATTCCATATTTCGAATGAGACAGATAGGCTACTGCTCCCCATTCTACATTTTTCATCATGTGGGAGTCTAAATCACGATTTTCTGAATTATCATAATTATATGCGACTTCAAACATATTTCTTACACTAATATAACGCCATGTGTAAGAATTCGGTTTAACAACTACAAAATCGGGATTATTGCTATTTACTTGCGCCTGAGCAGTATTTGAAGCTGCTTTATATCCCGTTTCAAATTTGCCGACCCAAAAGCCATCAACATCAAACGAAATAAATGCTGGATGGGTCATATATTCACCATTACTACACTTACCAAGGCTACCGCCTATCATTGGCGTTACACATGATACTCCTTCTTCTTCAATAGTATCATTAGTATCAAAAATGATGTCAATCGTATGAACTTTAGCTAATGATCCTTCGGAATTAAGATTGACGTTCCATAGTTTATACTTATACTTTGGTATCCAGACAAACATCGATTCAATTTCACTTTCGGGTATTGTATCTCCTGGATTATATTCTTTTTCTATTTCATCATTTAAGATGACCGCATTGGCCCATCTTTTTTCACAATAATTATACCAATTTGCATCATTTTCACTTACTACTGTCGCCTTTCCATCATCCGATAAAATAATTGGAATTAATTTACCTTCTGTTCCCAATTTAGGCTTTGCTACATTATTACATGAATCATTAGTATTACTTCCCTTAATTTTATATAAATCATTTAAAGCATCACTTACCGTTTCGACATCCCATGTTGTATCATCAGCATTAAATACGATATCTTTCGCATTACACAAACTCAAAGCTACTGCACTTATCGTACTTAAAGATAGTCCTAATATAAAAGCTAATATTACTTTCTTCATGTTCATTTTGCTCCTATTTTTT